>NZ_BPER01000006.1:0-329319 GCF_020521355.1 Leifsonia sp. LS1 | reverse complement strand
CCTCCGCAGCGACCTCCGGCTCCGCATCGGTACGACGGACGATCACCGTCTCATCCAGCTCCTCCGCAGCGACCTCCGGCTCCGCATCGGTACGACGGACGATCACCGTCTCATCCAGCTCCTCCGCAGCGGCCTCCGGCGCCGCCACCGGCTCCGCATCGGCACGACCGACGACCACCGTCTCATCCAGCTCCTCCGCAGCGGCCTCCGGCTCCGCATCGGGGCGGCGGACGATCACCGTCTCATCCAGCTCCTCCGCAGCGGCCTCCGACTCCGCAT
The DNA here is from genome assembly GCF_020521355.1 of Leifsonia sp. LS1. NCBI lineage: Bacteria > Bacillati > Actinomycetota > Actinomycetes > Micrococcales > Microbacteriaceae > Leifsonia > Leifsonia sp. LS1. Next base: position 329,040 of record NZ_BPER01000006.1, on the reverse strand, counting down.
CGGTACGACGGACGATCACCGTCTCATCCAGCTCCTCCGCAGCGGCCTCCGGCGCCGCCACCGGCTCCGCATCGGCACGACGGACGATCACCGTCTCATCCAGCTCCTCACGCGGATCCTGCTTCGGCCCGCGGCCGCCCGTGTCTTCGCTCGTCATACCGGCACCGTGTCCCCGTCGTCCGTCCAGGCGTGGGATTCGCGGGTGTCGGCCGGTCCGTCGCCGCCGGGGTCACCGCCCGAGAGCACGTCGACGACCACCGCCGTGACGTTGTCTCGACCGCCCGCCCGGTTCGCCGCCTCCACGAGCGCAGCCGTGGTCGCCGCCGGGCGCCCGCCCGCCACGAGGATCTCGCGGAGCTGTTCGTCGCTGAGTTCGCCGTGGAGCCCGTCCGAGCAGACCAGGAGACGCTCGCCCGTCGTGACCGGCATCAGCCAGCTGTCGGCACGCGCGTCCACCGAGCCGAGCGCTCGGGTGATGACGTTCTTGTCCGGTGCGGTGCCGCGGTCCTCAGGGCGCAGCGTCCCCGCATCGACGCGCTCCTGTACCAGGGAGTGGTCGACCGTGAGCTGCTCCAGGTAGCCGCCGACGAGGCGGTAGACGCGCGAGTCGCCGACGTTGACGATGAGCCAGTGCGGCCGGCCGTCGTGGACCACGAGGATGACGCCCGTGAGCGTGCTGCCGGCACCCCGTTCCCGGGTCGCGGCGAGCGTCGAGACCCGGCGCGACGCCTCGTCGATCGCGGCCGAGACGCGCACCAGGTCGACGGGGCCTCCGGTGCAGAGCGTCTCGCGCAGGGCGGCCACGACGTGCGCGCTGGCCTGGGCTCCGGCCTCATGACCGCCCATACCGTCGGCGACGGCGAACACCGGCGGCACGGCGAGGAACGAGTCCTCGTTCGCGGCGCGCTTTCGACCGGTGTCGCTGCGGGCGTCGGAGCTCAGCTGGACGGACTGCGTCGCCGTCATCGGGACTCCTCGCGTTCGAGCCGCAGGCCGACGGACCCGAGCAGGAGCCTGCCGTTCAGCTCCGTCGACTCGCCGGAAGCGATGCGTCGCTCCCGGCCGTCCTGCTCGAGGAAGACGCCGTTGGTGGAATCGAGGTCGGCGACCGTCCAGCCGTCCCCCTGCCGGGTGAGGCAGGCGTGCTGCTTGGAGAGCGTGCGTGTCGTATCGGGCACGGCGAGGTACTGCACGCCCGGCTCGTCACCCGCGGGACGACGCCCGAGCACGACGACGTCCGCCTCCAGGGGGAACCGCACGCCATCATCGGTGACGAGGGACCAGGCGACCGCGACCGGGCGCTCGACGACGATCGTTTCGCCGGCCTCGTCGTCCTGTTCGAGGACCTCGCCCGGCTCCAGGATCGCGTGCTGCTCGACCGACTCGACCGGATCGACCGGCTGCGGCGGCTCAGTCGGCTCGACCGGCTGCAGCGGCTCAGGCGGCCCGTCCGGGAGGCTCTGCTCGAGGAACGGCGACCGGATGCTGTCGGAAGCCTCCGGCTCCGGCGCGGAGACCACAGGCGAAGCGATCGGCGCATCGAGGAAGGGGCTGCTGATCGGCGGCGGCTCGGGCGCAGAAACCGGCTCGGGCGCAGAAACCGGCTCGGGCGTCGGCACAGGTTCGGACGCCGGCGGCGAACCGGATGGCGCACGGGTGTCGGATTCCGCGATCGCCGTCGCGGCAGGCTCTGATGCCGCGACGGGCACAGGAGCCGGCGGCGCGACAGGGACGGGCGACACCGGCGATGGGGCCGCGGTCTGCGCGGGAGCGTCGGGCCGCACAGCCGCCTCGCGCCTCCCCGCTCCGCCCGACTGCGGAGCGCCGGCCGGCCGCGGGTCGCGCGTCGATGCCAGCACCGTCGCCCACACCGGAGGGAGGAGCACGGCCAGCACCGTCGCCCCTGCCCCGCGCCCGAACGTCGCGCTGATTCGGTGCGCCGCCATCCCGCGCAGCACAACGGCGTACAGACAGACGACCGGGATGAAGAAGAACACGACTCCCCAGGCCGGGCGGCCGCCGAGGCGGAGGATCTCGGCCTCGTTGAGCACCGGGACCCACGCGCGCCACGGCTCGATCCCCCGGCGGGCGAAGACGCGCGAGAGCGCCGCGGCATACCAGAGGAAGACGGCGAGCCCCACGATGACCGCGATCAGCGCGATCACGGCGGTGAGGACGAGCAGAGTGGCGGTCTTGTCGGTCATGCGCCCGCCTTCCGCGATCGGGGCGTCGCGAACGCGAGCCAGGACGACACGGGCCGCGGGCGGCCGAGTGCACGGACGAACGACGCCGGGTTGAGCGCGGCGAGCAGCGATCGGACGGGACCGTGCTCGGCCCGCAGACGCGCGCGCTCGGTGTCGACCAGCTCCCAGGCGCGGTCGGCCGCATCCCGGGTGGGCGGGTGCTCGGCGAAGACGGCGATATCGACGAGAGCCGCGAGCTCGACCGCCGTGGCGGAGTCCATCGCCGCCGCCGCGTCGCGCCGCGTTCCGGTGGAGGCGGCCTCCCCGATATCCGTCCGGGCGTCCATCAGCTCTGCCCACGCTCCGACGACGGCGACCTCCGGCACCGGAGCGCGGCGGCGACGACGGCGACGGATCCGCTTGGCGACGGGCACGACGAGGAACGGCAACGTCAGCAGCAGGAGCGTCGCGACGGCGAGCCCCACGATCGTGAGCACCCGCAGGAGGACGACCACCCACTCAGGCTGCTCGGTCACGACCGCGCGGGTCGCGTCGCGGTCGTCGTGCTGCGCCGCGGGCGGGAGCACCGTCCCGACCTGCGGCTGCTCGGGGACCGTGGGGTTCTTGGGAAGCTCGTGGTCGAGCGAGATCAGGGTCGGTGCCTTCGTGAACTGGGGCTCGACGTCGACCGTCGTCCAGTCGGCGGCTCCCGGGGCGCGCACCTCGATCCACGCCGCGAGATTCGCCCCCGTGCACTCGCCCGAGCAGTCGGGGATCCCGCCGGTCTCCCCTGCACCCATCCGCACGCCCACGACGACCCGCGACTCGTACCCGACCGCCCGCGCGAGCAGAGCCCCCGCGGCCGCGAACTGCTCGTCGTCGCCGACCCCCGCGACGAGCATGTCGGCACTGGAGGCGCTCCCGACCCGGTTCTGCTGCTCGAGGAGCTGACTGAACAGCTCCTCGACGCGCGCCGTCGAGTGGCCGGCGAAACTCGACTCGAACGGATAGGCGGACTGACGGCGCAAGGCGGAGATCCACGCCGATGCCTGATCGTCCTCGGCGAGGGAATGGCTGAGGTACCCGCGGTCGCGGAGCCGCTTCACGAGCTCCTCGAACCCGGCCGCAGTGCGTGGCTGCTGCTGCGCCTTCACCCAGGCGGCGAGCTGAGGATGCTGCGTGAGGTCGAGCAGGCTGCTGCTCCCCGGGTCGGCGAGCGCGACTTTCGGCGTCCCGGTCCCCTGAACCTGATAGCGGTCGCCGGCCCTCACACCGCGCGCCCCGTCCGGCTCGGGGGCGACATCGATGCCGGCGCCGGTCTGCTTGTCGAGGTAGAAGGCGTCGGCGAGGGCGGCCGCGCGGGAGCCGGAGAACGACGGCGCCGTGCGGGCGTCCGACGGCATCGGGAGCCAGATCCCCGAATAGCCCTCGCCGATGGTGACCGTGAGCGCACGTGCGGACGCGGCGGGCGAGCCGCCCGGCAGACGCGAGAAGCGCGCATCCCCGGAGACGAGGAAGTGCTCGCCGTCCCAGTCGTCGAGGGTCGCCATCCGCAGCCGGTCGATGCTCGCGTCGGCGCCCGACACCGTGAACATCACCCGGTCGTAGGCGTCCTTCTCGAACGAGGCGCGGTAGCGGCCGAGCGGAGTCGTCTGCTGCTGCACGACGAGGAGCGGCTCGGTGGCGGTGCGCAGCGTCTCCCGCGTGCTCACGCCCGCCAGCGCCGGCCCGGCGGTGAAACCGGCCACGAGGGCCACCACGATCAGCGCGGCCCCCAGCAGACGGCGGCGGACGGCCGCGGCGGTCGACGCCGAACCCTGGCGCACGACGCCGACGGTCCCGCGGGCGGCGGCGAGGGCGGCACGGCGACGCAGGCGGGACCGCAGCGAGAGCCAGAGGAGGGAGACGGCGACGAGGAGGAGGCCGAGCAGCACCTCCCGCGGAGCGTCGATCCGGATGCCCGCGACCAGCAGCGGCGCACCGGGATCAGTCGGCCCGAAGGCGATCCCGAACACGCCCATCACGAGCGTGACGGGGACGGCGACGGCCGCGCGGCGACCGGGCGACAGGGCGAGGCCGGCCGCGAGGGCGGCGCCGATGAGGAAGAGCGCGTAGACCGGGACGAGCACCGCCTGATACTGCCCGACGGGGAGGTCGAGGGTCAGGAGCTGCTTCCAGCCGAGGACGATTCCGGTGACCCCGTCCAGCAGCCCGCGGAGCACACCCGTCGGAGACGAGAGGGCCGCGGGCACGGCGAGCGGGACGACTCCGACCAGATAAGCACCCGCGACCGCGACGAGGTGGAGCCACAACGGCCACCGGAGCATCCGGGCGGCGATCGCGCTGCCCACGCCGACGACACCCGCGTAGGCGGCAACGCCTATCAGCAACGGTGTGCGGTAGATGGGCCACGCCAGAGCGCAGGCGAGCCCGAGCGCGACGAGCACGTACGCGCACGCCAGGACGGTCTGGGGCAGGTCGAGGCGCAGAGACGACGACCGCCGCGCTCGCGCCCGGCGTGCGGCCGCCCGCGCGCCGTCGAGGCCCGCCGGGGCGCTCACTGGAGAGCTCCGCGGGCGATGAGCTTGCCGAGGTCCTCGAGGGCGCCGACGGTGAGGATGCTGAGCGGGCCCAGACGGCGGAACGCCGGATCGGCGCCGAGGTCGCAGCGGACGCCGACGCACCGGGTGTCCGGACCGAAGGACACCGAGGCGGCGCGCAGCCGCCCGAGCGGAGTGTGCGCACCCGTCACGAGGAAGACGACCGAGAGGTCGGGATGCGACTGGGCCGTCAGCTTGGCGACGTCCTCCAGCCGACTCGCCCGCTCCGCCAGCTCGATCTCGGAGAAGCCGTCGAGCATGGTCGCGGCGTTGCGCGTCGGGAGGGTGCGGATGGTGACGACCTCGCCGCGCACGAGCTCCGGCCGTTCCGCGCTCGTCGTCACGACCAGGTCGCGGCCGTCGCGCACCGCCTGCAGGCTGAGCGAGGCGGCCACGCTGACGGCGAGCTCGAACTCGTCGTCGGACTCGTACTCCTCCTCCGCGGTGATGCCGATCGTGACCGCGATCCGCGAGTGCCTGGCCTCCTCGTACTGGCGGACCATCAGCCGGCCGGTCTTGGCCGTCGATTTCCAGTGCACGTGGCGGCGGGAGTCGCCGGGGACGTAATCCCGAATGGCGTGGAAGGCGAGGTCGGCGTCGACGATGGTGCTGGTCGGCAGCCCTTCGAGGTCGCGGATGAGCCCGGCACTGGTGCCAGGGATGACAGTGGTGACAGGGTGCACGTGAAGGGTGTGGACCTCCGGCCAGAGCGCCTCGCGCCGCAGCAGCCCGACCGGGTCGCCACGCGAGACCGACACCGGTCCGACGTCGATGACGCCGCGCCGCGCCGCCGCGATCGACAGGCGCTCGGTGTGCTCGGCACCCGCCGCGAGCAGGGGAACGTAGGCCTCGGCCAGGCCGGTCCCGATCGGGACGTCCACCCGGCCGGGGAGGGAGGTGCGAGCGCCCGCGTTGCGGACGACGAGGGATCCGGTCACGTCGTCCCCGGCGACCACGCGCTCCCGGTCGAGGGCGAGCTGCACGCGGTAGTCGTGGGAGCCCAGCAGGAAGGGCACGCAGACCACGACGAGCGCGGCGGCCGCGGAGGCGACGATCCAGCCGATGCTCCACCCCGCAACCCAGCCGGCGACGGCGCCGGCGACGAGCACGCACACGACGAGCCACCCCGGTGCGGTGACGGTCTCGGCCAGCCAGCGCGCCGCTCCGCGCAGCGCCGAGCCGACGGCCGCCGCAGCCGCACGGCCCCAGAAGACGCCGTCCTCGACGAGGCCGGTGCTGCTCCTCGTGACGCTGGTCACCGTCGACGCGCGCGTGCGCGTGCCGGTGACGGTGCGCGTCAGCCGTGAGGAGGTGTCGTCGAACTCGGTCATCCGGCTCAGGCCGCCCCGTTCTCCACGGGGGCCTCGACGTCGAGCAGGATCTGTCCGATCACGGCGTCCGGCGAGACGCCGTCGAACTCCGCGTCCGGGTTGAGCACGAGACGGTGCGCCAGCACCGGGAGGGCCAGGTCGCGCACGTCGTCGGGCGTGACGAAGCTGCGACCGTGCGCGACGGCCCAGGTCGAGGCGAGCCGCGCGAGGGCGAGTCCGCCGCGCACGCTCACGCCGAGCTTCACCTCGCTCGCCCGCCGGGTCGCCGCGATCAGGCGCATGATGTAGTCGAGCACCAGGGGGCTGCTGTAGACGCCGCCCACCAGATCGGACATCGTCACGATCAGCTGTGCATCCACGATCTCCGGGACCTCGCGGCGCGGGCGCATCGCCCCCTGGAGGATCCGCAGGGTGGAGGCGTCGTCCGGGTAGCCGATGGAGGCGCGGATCATGAAGCGGTCCAGCTGCGCCTCTGGGAGGCGGTAGGTGCCGGCCTGCTCGACCGGGTTCTGGGTGGCGATCACCACGAACGGGACACCGACCGGCCGCGTCACGCCGTCGACGGTGACACGCCCCTCCTCCATCACCTCCAGCAGCGCCGACTGTGTCTTCGGGCTGGCGCGGTTGATCTCGTCGGCGAGCACGACATTGGCGAAGATCGGTCCGGTGTGGAACTCGAACTCGCCGCGCTTCTGGTCGTAGACGGTGATGCCGGTCACGTCGCCCGGGAGCAGGTCGGGGGTGAACTGGATGCGCGTCGAGGTGCCGCGGATCGTCTGGCCGAGCGCCCGGGCGAGCGCCGTCTTGCCGGTGCCGGGGACGTCCTCGAGCAGCACGTGGCCCTCGCTCAGGAGGGTCGCGAAGACGAGCTCGACGATGTGCCGCTTGCCGAGCACGGCCTGCTCGACGTTGTCGACGAGCTGGGCGAACGTCGACTGGAACCAGGCGGTCTGTTCGGGGGTGATGGTCATGCGTCTTCCTCGGTCGTCGGTCGCGGGGATGGGCGGGTGCGGCGGTGCGTCACGGCGTGCTTCCGCCGCCCGGGTCGGGGTCGGTCGGCGCCGCCACCCCGCAGCGGGTCAGCTTCCGCTCGCCGAGCGCCGCGTACGCGCCCGTGAACTTCACCGTGTACGTCACGGTCAGCGTCGTCGCGTCGGTGGCGACGGTGACGGTGGCGGCGTTGGCGGACCGCACCGCGTTGGAGAGCACGACGTCGTCTGCGGACGGGGTCGCCGTGCAATCCGTCGGGACGTTCACGGTCACCGTCGTCGGCACCGTCGTGGTCGTCACGGGAGACTCGGACCCGCACGCGCCGGAGGAGCCGAGGAAGCAGTAGCTGTAGGTGATGTCTCCCGGGTCGCTGTCCTTCGAGAGCGCGAAGTCCGAGGTCAGCGCGCCGTTGATCCGGTACAGGACGGTGAACGCCGGTCGCTGCTGCACGTTCGGCGGGTTGACGGTCAGGAACTCGTATCCCGAGGTGTACGCCCCCGATGTGATCGTCCGCGACGGGTCGGTTCCCACCGAGTACGTGGTCGCCGAGCCGCCCGGCGACGTCTGGAAGGTCCACGCCGACTGGACGCCCGTCGCGACCGCTCCGAAACCGTTGGCTGCGCACGCCTGTCCGTCGTACTGGGTGTACTGGTCCAGGCCGCTGAAGTCCTTCGACGTCTGCCCGCCGGCCATCACCGGGTTGCCGTTGCCGTCCATCGAGCACCCCGGCTGCGGTGATCCCTTCTTCCACACCGCGTACAGCACCGTGACGCCCTTGCTGCTGTTGTTCGCGTCCACGGCGACGTCGCGCAGCTGCAGCGAGGTGTTCGACGACGCGACCAGCGAGCCGTTGGAGGTGACGATCGGGGAGCCGGCGACCTGCGCGGTCTGCGTCCAGGTCGATCCGGTGTTGCCCGAGCCGAGAGGAGGCTGGAACTGGCTGACCGGGATCACCGAGACGCTGCGGGAACCCGGTGCGACGAGGCCCGTCCACGTCGTCGTGGCCCCCGACCGCGCGATCTGCGCGACGGCGTTCCCGTCCACGCTGATCTGGAATGCACTGGTGTCGTCGCTCGACTGGATGGCGAGGTTCAGCACTCCCTGCGTCGTGGTCGTGCGAGCCGGGTCGTAGGAGGTGGTGGCGCTCCCGCCGCTGATCACCGGCGGCTGGTACGCCCACGTGACGACCGGCGTCGTGTCGAGCGAATCGCCGATCGCGTTGACCGCGCGCGCGGTGAACGTATGGCGCTGGCCGTTGACCAGGCCGCCCACCGTGCACGAGTAGGTGCCCGCGGCCCCCGGGGAGCAGCTGGAGGAGACGGGCTGCCCGTTCTCGACGATCGAGACGCCGCGCAGGCCGGGGTGCGCGAGCGCCGCCTCCCCCAGGGTCACGAGCATCGTCACGCTCGACCCGGTGTAGCCGGTGGTCGTGATCGAGCTCGGCGGTGCGGGATAACCCTGCACGTCCAGCGTCAGTGTGCCGCCGCCGGTGCGGCCCTGGGCGTCGGCGACGATGTACGGCACGAGGCAGCTGCCGCCCGCGGGCTTCGCTCCGCCCGGCCAGGTGGCGGTGACGGCGGTGGTCCCGGAGGCGGAGATCGCGGCGACGGCGCAGGTCGTCTGGCCGAGCCCGACCAGCTTGAGTCCCGACCCCTGCTTGCCCTGGAACGGGTCGTACTCCCCCGGCACGCCGATGACCGTCACTGTGCACGAAGGGCCGCTGCTCACCGCGCAGGTCTGCGTGAAGGTCGCGGCGCGGGGTGCGTCCGGCGGCGCTGCTCCGACGACGAGCGTCACGTTGGCCACCAGTCCGCCGAACGCCGTCACGGTCACCCCGACCGTCTCCCGTGCTCCGGGATGGGCGTCCGCGCGCGCGGTCGCGGTCAGAGTGCGACCGCTCTGGGTGACGGCGAAGTTCGTGCCGGAATAGGCGATCGCGTAGTCGAGGGCGTTCTGGTCGCCGACGCGGCCGCCCTCCCAGCTCGTGAGGTCCTTGTAGAGGTCGATGGTCTGCGAAGCGCCCGGGGCCACGGTACGGCTGACCGAATTGAGCTGGGCTTGCGGGCTCTTGGGCTGGATGACCACCGGGATCGGCAATGCCGTCCACGTCGACTGCCCGGCCAGGCGCACCTGCACGGTGCAGGTGTCGGTCCACGGCGCCTCACGCCCGGCGGCGTACGAAGCGGTCGTGCTCCCGGACGGCGTGCAGCGGGCGTTCGCACGCTGCACGGCGAAGGATCCGTCGTCGCGCAGCTGGAGGGTATCGCCCGCCGCCAGGTCGACGGCCTCCTTCACCGGGATCGAGACGGTCTGCTCCTCCCCGACGCGGTACGCCTGCAGGCCTCCGGCGAGCTGGAGGCGCATGTCGTCGAACGCGGGGATGCGCAGGAAGCCGTAGCCGACCGACTTCCGCCCCGTCTGGTCCGTGCCGGTGAGCGAGAACGGCACGAGTGCACCCTCCTTGGGCGCGGGTCCGCTGATCCGGTGCCCCTTCACGGTGTAGGAGGATGCCGACGGCCCCCAGATCGCGAGGGTGAGGTCGGAGATGCTCCCCGAGCTCCACACGGTCTTGCCGGCGACGACGTCGATGCCGCTCGCCAGCTCGGCGCGATCGCTGGTGCCGATCACGGTGTCCGTGACGACAGGGATGTCCGTCGCGGCCTCCGCGGTCACCGTCACCACGATCAGGCCCTGGGCGGTGCTGGAGGTCGCGGAGGAACGCACCGTGTAGAGGTACGACTGCACGCCCTCCACCTCACCGGGGAGCAGCCGCACCGTGCCCGACTTCAGATCGGTGCCCGGGGCGATGAGACCCTTCAGACGGTTGTACTCGCTCGCACCCGGAAGCTCGGGAGCGTTGGGCACCACCGACACGAGGCTCAGCGTCCCGCCGGCCGGGTCGCGGTCGTTGAGCAGGGGCTGCACGGTCAGCGGCGTCGTCGAGCCGCGCACCGTCCGCACGGCGTCGCTGTAGGTGATCGGAGCGACGTCGGCGTCCGCCGCGGCGAGCACCGCGATGCGGATGACCCCGTCCCCGGTCGCACCGGCCGGGTCGCGGAGGGTGTAGCCGAATGAGACCTGCCCGCCGCTCACGCCGCCGGCGGGTGCGGCGTAGACCACCGAGCGGCCGTCCGGACCGATGGTGGCCGTCCCGGACCCCGCCTTCGGCTGGGCCAGCGCGGAGAGCACGGTCGCGTCGCCGTCGGGGTCCTGGCCTGCGGAGGGGATGTCGAGGGTCACGGTCCCGCCCGCGCGCACCCGCCCGGTGAGCGTGGTCGGCTCCGGCGCATGATTGGTGCCGTCCGCGACGACCGTCACCGTGATCTCCGTCGAGTCGAGTCGGCTCGGGTCGGACTCCACGTAGTCCGAATAATGCAGCGTGTACGAGCCGGGCTTCGTCGGCGCCAGGTAGCGCACGGTGTCCCCCGCGGCGAAGACGAGCTCGCCCGGAGCACCGGAGCCCTCGATCTGCGGCGACAGCACCAGACGCTCCCCACGCGGCGCGATGTCGTTCGCGGTGACCGGGATGTCCACCTGAGTTCCTGCCCGCACGGTGACGGCATCGGGGCGCGCGATCGGCCCGATGCCCGTCGCCGGGTCGACCAGGAACACCGTGATCTCCCCTTCGACCGTCTGGCCGGCGCCGTCTCCGATGGTGACCGTGGCCGTTCCGATCCTGCCCGGCCGGCCGTCCTCGGTGCTGCCGCTGACCCGCACCTGCGCGTTGTCGACCACGCTCACGGAGAGCCGCTCCTGGTTCGACGACACCGATTGGACCGCGAGGACGCGTCCGGAGGTGTTCTGAACGGCCTGCAGCACGTCCAGGGTGGTGTCCTCTTGAGCGCGCGCGAAGGCGACGAGCGGAGGCATGGTCAGGGGCCTCCCGCCCGGGACCACGCTGAAGCGCAGCACCCCGGTCTGCTCGGCCTTCGTCTGGGCGTCCTGCACCGTGTAGCCGACGAGATACTCCCCAGCCGCCTTCGCGGTCAGCTGGATGGTCCCCGCCGCCGCGTTCGGTGTCACGGTGGCGTTGTCCTTGTCGCCCGTGGTGATGACCGCGTCGGTGAGACGGTACGACCCCGAGCCGCCCTCCACGTGATCGGCGATCGCCTCGGTCCGCGGCTCGCCCACGCCGGTGACGACCGCCGCGGGCACGGTCGTCAGCGCCGGGTCCGCCGCCACCGAGACGATGAGCTCCTTCGTCGTCTCCGCCCCGTTGGCGTCGACGACGGTCACGGTGACCGCGTACGTGCCCGCGCCGGCGTTGGGGTCGGTGTGCCGTACCGCGACGCGGCCGTCCGCCGTCGCGACGACGCGGATCGGCGCGGATGCGTCGGACTTGCGGGCGTCCGCCAGTGCGAGGGGGTCACCGTCCGGATCCACCCAGGCCGTCAGCACCGGGACGGACACCGTGCCGCCGGGGGCGAGCGAGACGGTCGGCCAGGTCTGCACGCAGTTCTCGATGCCGCACCACACCGGGGCGCTGTTCTCGCCCTCCGGCACGACGTGAACGGTCACCGTCGCCGGGTCCGATTGCATGATCCCGTCCGTGACGACGTAGCTGAACGTCGCCGAACCGCTCTGCGCGTGCACATGGATCGCCAGTTGCTGGTCGTCCGCCGTGAGGGAGAGATCGCCGAACCCCGGATCGCTCAGGCCGCTCACCGAGCCGGGCACGATGCTCAGGACGGCACGCTTCATGGGCGAGTGCGCGTTGAGCAGCACGGGCAGGATGGCGGTGGCGCCGGCGCGCACACCGAAGCTCGACGGCTGCGCCACCGGAGGCGTCTCCTCCGTGACCTCCTCCACCTGCGTCGTCGTCTCGGTCTGCTGCGTCTTCTTCTCGTCGTCCGCGTTCCACTGCGACGGCGGGATGAGCGTGCCGTCGGGAATGGTCCACAGCGTCCCCGAGTCCGTCTCGTCCAGCACCGCCCGATCGCCGTTGCTCAAGATCTGCGGCGCGATCGAGCGGGCGTCGTCGAGGCCGCCGTCCGGCAGCACGAGCGATTTCGCGCCACCGGCGGACGACCAGAGGCGTCCGGTCGTCGTGGAGACCCAGGCTCCGTACACGGTGCCCGCCACCTCGGTCGGCGCTGCGGGGGTTCCCGAGGCCTCGACTGTGCGCCCGGACTGGCCGCTGCGCACCTGCACCGAGACCAGCCCCGAGCCGTCGGCGAAGTACGCCGTCCCGTCGTCGGAGGTCGAACCGGCGACAGCATCGCTGCCGAGTCGGACGTCGACGGGCGCGCCCTTCCCCGCGATCCAGGCCCTGCTCTGCGCGGGAGCGGCCAGCACCCAGGTGTCCCCGGCGAGCGCGAGCGCCACCTTCGCCGCGGCGGCCGGAGGCGACGCGAGCTTCACCGCCCCACCGGTCCACACGCCCTGCGTCGCGTCGTAGGTGCGCACCGCGCGCTCCTTCGCGGAGTACACGGCGACGGTGCCGTCGGCGCCCACGGCGGCCGTCGTGGCGACATAGCCCTGCGCCCCGGAGGCCGCGTCCGGCCCGGCGGTCGCACGTTCCTGCTGGAGCGGGTCGATCTGCACGGGCTTGCCCGCCGATCCCCGCGCAGACAGCTGCTGCACATAGATCGTTCCGGTGTCCGTGAGATAGAGCGCCCAGTCGCCGGCGGACTGGACCTGGCGGGTGCCGCTCGGTGTGGACGCGCCGGTCGAACCGCCGGTGGACGAGGCGCCCGGTGACCCGGCGGCGCTCGCCTGCCCCGCGGCATTGGACGAGCCCTCCACCAAGGCCTTCGGATCGGCGGGATCCACTTCCCAGGCCTGGCGGTAGCCCTGCGTGAACACGATGCTGTCGGAGCCGTGCTGCACGACCCCGCTCGGATCCTCCGCATCCTTGACGGTGCTGAGCTGGCCGAGGTCGGTGTCCACGCGTGCGTACTTCCCCGACGACTTGGTCACCCAGACCGAGCTCTCGACCGCGTCGGACTTCTGCGTATCGTACCCCTGTGCGACCACCGCACCGGTGACGACCAGCGCGAGGGCGGCGACGACGGCCGCCGCCGAGGCGGCACGGCCGAAGCGGCGACGGGGTGCCTGCTGCCTCACAGCACTCCGCCCGCGATCAGTGCGACACCGACGCCGACCACAGCGACCACGGCGACACCGGCGCCGATCAGAGCCGGGACGAGCGGATTGGCCGCCCACCGGCGCTCGCGGACGACCAGGCCGTCGCGGTCCCGCTTCGCCTCGGCGGCCGCGGCCGCCTGCTTCGCCTCGCGCTGCGCGCGGCGGGAGTCCGGGTTGACGGTGGAGACCACAGGACCGCGGCGACCGCTGTCGGCGAGGTCGATCAATCCCGCGGCGCGCGCCCACTCCGGCGAGGCGACCTCGATCGCCGTCGGCGGGATGCCGAGTTCGTACTGCACCCAGCGCAGCTCCTCGGCGAAGGCCTGGGCGGACGCGAACCGGCGCGACGGGTCCTTGGACAGACCGACGCGCAGGGCCTCCTCCAGCCGAGGCGGGACGTCGTCACGGCCGGTCGGCGTGTAGACCGCCTTGATGATGCGTGCGGTCATGAGGTCGCGGGTGTTCGCCTGGCGACGGTCCGACTCGAACGGGCTGCGGCCGGTCAGGAGGGTGTAGACGGTCGCCGCGAGGCTCCACACCTCGCTGGCGACGGTGCCGTTGGTGGTCTCCTGCAGCACCTCGGGCGCTGACCACGGAACGGACATGGCCACGTCGCCGTCCTCGTCGCCCGCGGCGGCGATGCCGAAGTCCGCGAGCACGGAAGACCCGAGCGCGGTGATCAGGATGTTGGACGGCTTGATGTCTCGGTGCAGCAGCCCCGCTCGGTGCACGGTCTCGACGGCGCCGGCGATGCGCACCCCCGTCTCGAGCACGGTCGTGAGGGCCAGGCTGTCTCGGCGCAGCCGGGCGCTCATCGTGTCGGGGCAGTACTCCATCACGAAGAACGGCCGCCCGTCGGACGAGATGCTCGCCAGGTGCACCGTCACGATCGCCGGGTGGGCGCTCAGCCGGGCGAGGATGTCCGCCTCGGCGTTGAACGCGCGGAGTGTCTCGTCGTTGACCGCCTCCGCCGCCAGCACCTTCACGGCGACGACGCGACGCGGGAGATCCTGCTCGTACAGGAAGACGTCGGCGAAGCCGCCGGAGCCGAGCGGCCGGATCACGGCGTAGCCGGGCAGCACGGGAGGCGATGCGATGGCCCGCTTGCTCATGCCTCCCCTCCCCGCTCCGCACGCCCGCGCATGATGATCCTCTCCCCCGACGAACCGGTCCGCACGGCCCCGGTCTGGTCACAGGGCCGGCGGAGCGCCGGCGTCGGGATCAGCCTAATCGAAACCACTCGTCGTCTCAGCGCCCCGTTCGGGTCGCAGGGAGCGCCAGCTGCGCAGAGAACAGACCGCGCTCACGGCTCACCACCTGCGCGCGCCCGGGCACCGACGGGATGGGCTTGACGCGGTCGATCAGAGCCCCCTCCTCGGGGTTGCCACCGAGCAGGATGCCGGTCACGCCGAGGTCGGTGAAGCCCTGGATGATCGGGTCGTACGCCTGACGGCTGGCGCCTCCGGTGCGCCGCGTGATGATGACATGGAGGCCGACATCCGCCGCCTGGGCGAGCAAGGGGCGCAGCCCGGCGACCGGGTTGCCCTGGCTGGTCGCGACGAGGTCGTAGTCGTCGACGATCACGAAGCCCTCCGCGCCCTTCCACCACGACCGGTCGCGCAGCTGCTCCGTCGTGACGTCCTGGCCGGGCAGACGGCCCGAGAAGAACGTCGCGAGCTCGGACATCCCCGACATCGCCTGGTCGTGCGAGGTCAGGTACGCCCCGAGGTACTCGCTCGGGATCTCCCCGAGCAGCGCCCGCCGGTAGTCGATCGCGAAGATCTTCGCCTGCTCCGGGGTGTAGAGCCGCCCGATCTCCTGCACGATGCCGCGCAGGAAGGACGACTTGCCCATCCCCGAGTCGCCGTAGAGGTAGAGGTGCGACTCCGCAGTCAGATCGACGCCGAACGGCGCAAGCTGGGCCTCGTCCACGCCGAGCAGCAGGCGACGGTCGTCGGCGGGCGCCTGGGCGCGCACCTCGTCGAGCGAGATGTCCTCCGGCAGCAGCCGGAGCTTCGGGCCGGCAGGCCCCCGCCACGCACGGGAGACGGACTCGACCAGTCCCTCGACGCCGTCCACGAGACGCGCGGAGTCGCTCGATCCGTCGATGCGCGGAAGGGCTCCGAGCATGTGCAGCTTGTTCGGCGCGAGACCGCGGCCCGGAGCGTCGGCCGGCACATTCGCGGCAGCCTTGCGGTCGATCTCGGAGTCGCTCGCGTCACCCTGGCGCAGCTCGATCCGGGTCTGCAGCAGGTCCTTCAGACTGGAACGGATCTCGAGCCAGCGGTTGGTGGTGACCACGAGGTGCACGCCGAAGCTCAGTCCGCGGGCGGCGATGGCCTGGATGCGCGGCTCGAGCGCGTCGTACTCGGTGCGCAGGGTCGACCATCCGTCGACCACGAGGAACACATCGCCCCAGCCGTCGTCCACGAGCCCTTCGGCGCGACGCTGCCGGTAGGTGTCGATCGAGTCGACGCCGTGCTGGCGGAAATACAGCTCGCGGGCGTCGAGGACGGACTCGACCTCCGCGACGGTACGGCGCACGGACTCCTCCTCGGTGCGTGTCGCGACCCCCGCCACGTGCGGGAGTCCCTGCATGCCCACGAAGCTGCCGCCTCCGAAGTCGAGCACGTAGAACTGCAGCTCGAGCGGAGTCGCCGTGAGGGCGAGCGACGCGACGAGCGTGCGCGCCATGGTCGACTTGCCGCTGAGCGGTCCGCCCACGATCGCGACGTGTCCGCCGGCCCCGCCCAGCGAGACGACCAGCTGCTCGCGCCGCTGCTCCAGCGGTACGTCGACCACGCCGAGCGGGACGGTGAGCGAGCCCGCCGCACGCCAGGACGGCGACACGAGCCCGAGCGCCGGATCCACGGCCAGGTCGGGCATGAGGCGGTCGAGCGGCTCCGGGTCGCGCAGCGGCGGCAGCCACACCTGGTGCGCCGCGGGACCCCGGCCGCTCATCCGCTCGACGGCGATCTGGAACGTGCTGCGCTCCTCCGCCGGTTCGACGGCCACGGGGGCGGCCGGGGTGTCGGGGTGCTCGGGGAGTTCGAGCGGCTGCGCGGCGGCCGTGAACAGCGCGACGTCCGCTGCGGTGGCGGCGACCGGCCCGTCGCCGGACCCGCCACGACGACGCGTCTTCGGCGCCCCCGACACGTAGGCGGCGCGGAACTGCGTCATCGACTCGGTGTCCGCCTTCAGATAGCCGACTCCCGGCTCCTGCGGAAGCGTGTACGCGTCGGGAACGCCGAGCACGGTGCGCGACTCCGCCGCCGAGAACGTGCGGAGGCCGATGCGGTATGAGAGGTAGGTGTCGAGCCCGCGGAGCTTGCCCTCCTCGAGCCGCTGCGAGGCGAGCAGCAGATGGATCTGCAGCGACCGGCCGACACGGCCGATGCTGACGAAGCTCTCGACGAACTCCGGCTTGGCGGCCAGCAGCTCCGAGAACTCGTCGGCCACGATCAGCAGCGCCGGGAGCGGCTCGAGATCGGCGCGGCCGTTGCGTCGGGCCTTCTCGTAGTCGGATACGTTCGCGAAGTTGCCAGCCTCGCGCAGCAGCTCCTGGCGGCGCACCACCTCGCCCTGCAGGGCGTCCTGGAAGCGGTCGACGAGCGCAAGCTCGCTGCCGAGGTTCGTGATGATCGCCGAGACGTGCGGCATCCCGGCCATGCCGGCGAACGTCGCACCACCCTTGAAGTCCACGAGCACGAAGTTGAGCTGCTCGGGCGAATGCGTCAACGCGAGCGCCAGCACCAGCGTGCGGAGCACCTCCGACTTGCCGGAGCCGGTGGCGCCGATGAGCACGCCGTGGGGGCCCATCCCCTGCTGGGCCGCCTCCTTGAGATCGAGCACCAGCGTGCCGCCCTCGGTGTCCTGACCGATCGGCACGCGGAGGCGGTCGCGCTCCAGACGACCCGACCAGGCCCTGTCGAAGTCGATCTCGCGCACGTCCGGCAGCCCCAGCAGCTCGACGAGCTCGCGCTGCGCACGGGTCGCCCCGCCCTCGACGGCGGCGACCGGCCCGGCGTACAGCGGCAGCAGGCGGCGGGCGGTCGCCTCGGCCTCGACCACGGACACGGTGTCGGGGGTGAAGACGCGGGTATCGGCGCGGAGGTCGATGGCCTCCGCGCGATCGGCGGGCGCCGACGGATCGCCCGGCAGGGCCAGTCGGAGCACGTCTGCGTCCTCCAGGGCGCCCCAGCGGGTGGGCAGCTCGATGACGGTGACCCCGGCGACCCCGTCACCGCCGAGCAGCGGGTCGCCCGCGGGGACCCGCGCTCCGTCGACCAGGAGGATCACGTGCGGCGCGGCCTTCGCTCCCGGCGAGAAGCGCGGACGCTCGCTCAGGTCGGCCGGAAGCAGCCGGGCCAGCTCCTCGATCGAGGAGGAGATCGCACGCGCCGGCCCGAGGCGGTCCTCCACCCGGACGGACTGCACGTGCGGGAGCCACTTGGTCCACTCCCACTGCGCGAGCTGCCCCTCGCCGGCGAGCACGGCGATGCGCACGTCATCCGGCGACTGCATGGTCGCGACGCCGAGCAGCATGGCGCGGGCCAGGGCTCGCACGGCGTTCTCGTCGCCGCCGGTGATCTCGACGCGCGCGTAGTCCCCCACGGCAACGGCGAGCGGCAGGCGCGGCTGCACCTCGTGGGTGAGCATGAAGCGGTGGGCGGCGGACGCGGCGACCGGGTCGAGCTGTGCGAGCGGCGGGAGTTCGGGCGCTTCGAGCGTGATGCAGAGCGGCTGGTCGGAGACGCCGATGCGCACCTGCAGGAAGTCCTCGTCCGAGGCGATGCGCTCCCAGACGCGCGTCCTGTCCTCCGTGATGAACGGCAGCGCGGAAGGCGCGGGGTTCACCCAGTTTCCGTAGCGCCGCTGCTGGCGCGCCGCCGTGCGCACGGTGTCGCGGAGCTCGGCGAGGTACGCCAGATACTCGCGACGGCTCCCGAGCACCTGCGAGGTGCGCTGCGAACGCTGGCGCCAGCCGTTGACCGCGACGAAGCCGAGCGATGACAGCAGGAACATCCCGCCCGTGATGAACCCCGTGGGCCCGGCGTTCGAGATGGTGACCATGACGATGGCGCCGATGCTGCCCAGCATCGGGAGCAGGGACGTGATCAGACCGCCGCTCTCGCTCGGGACGAGCTCGGGCGGGGCCTGGACGACGATCTTGCCGCCGGGGACCCGCGGGGGCGCGAGCCGGGGACCAGCGCTCATGACGCACCTCCGAGAAGCCTGCTGATGGTGAAGACGCGGTTGCCGAGCTGGACACGGACGCCGTCCTCGACGAGCGTGCGGACCCCGGCGGCGAGGCGTCGGGCGTCGCCCGTCTCGTCGAGCAGCTCCGTGCCGTTCGTCGAGCCGTTGTCGGTGATCCACGTTCCGGAGAACGAGTGCTCGAGTCGCGCGTGGGTCTTCGACACCGTGTGCTCGGGATCCCGCACCACGATCAGACGGTCCCCGGGTTCGCTGCCCACGGGGGCACGGCCGAGGCTGACCGCGACGGGGACGGGCAGCTGCTCGCGCTGTCCGGTGTCGAAGATCAGCAGCAGTTCGCCGCCGGTCTCGCCGCCGACGACTCCCCCGCCGGTCTCCACGGGGACCGGGCCCGGCGCCCCGGGGACGCCCGTGCCCGTGCCCGTTCCCGTGTCGGAGCCCCGGCCTGTGTCGTCGGACGCACCGCGGATGTCGCGCGCGGGGATGACCTGCGGCGGTGTGAGCACGGGAGCCGCGGGGGAGGCGGGCGCCGCCGGTGCGCTCGATGCGGGGATGCCGTCCTGCGAGCCCGTGGGCGTCGGCGCCGACGCGTGCGGCGGCGCGGCGAGCGGTGCGGCTCCGGGAAGCACGGTCACCTGCTCCGAGAGGTCGAACGAGGCGCCCCCGGGCAGCGGGGGCGCGATGATCGCGGGGGCGAGCGGAGCGGCCTCCTCCGCGACCGTGCGACGCGGGACGGCGACGACGACCGTTCCGGCGGCGCGATCGGCCCACGAACGGCGGCGCGCGCTGCCGTCCCAGGCCGCCGACGCCTCTACGATCCAGGCGCCGACGCCGAGCACGAGCGATCCGGCTCCGGTGAGGAAGGAGCGGACGAACGCCCGCCCCAGCCCGGGCGAGAAGGGAGCGTCCTCCCGTGCCACGCGCAGGCGCAGCAGAGCGTTCCCGAGGCCGAGGCCGGCGCGCGCCTGGAGCACGAGGAGGACGACGGCGAGCTCGGCGACGGCCACGCCGGTCAGCACCACGGAACGGGTGAGCAGGGCCACCCCGACGCCGATCGCGGCGACGGCCACGACGTCGATCGTGAGTGCGGCGAGACGAGCGCCGACCGATGCCGGCGAGCCGGCGAAGGCGGGACCGAGCGGCGTGGATCCCACCGCGGCACGGCCGCCCGGCGAGGCGACCGCGACCGCGCCTCCGTGGTGCTCACCGGTCTGGGGTACTCCGCACGACGGGCAGCGGACGGTGCCCTCGGGCAGCGGCTGCCCGCAGTTCCAGCACGGGAGAGCGCTCATCACGCCATCACCCCTCTCATCAGGTCGATGATCCCGGCGGCGATCAGCCCGGCGGGAAGTGCGAAGACGACGCAGAGCGCCTCGATCAGATCGCCGAGGCGCGACCAGAACAACGAGGAGGCGCCTCGTCCGACGGCGACGAGCACCGCGGCCGTCGCGATGCCCACGACGAGCAGCGCCCCGGCGGCCACGCTGAGACCCAGGGTCCCGGTAGCCGGAGCACCGGACGCGAGGATGGCCGCCGTCGCGACCGACAGAGCGACGACCAGGGCGGCAGCGCGCGGGACCCAGCGCAGCAGCGGGACGGACGAACGGCGCGCGCCCAGCACGAGCGCGAACCCCGCGGTCGCCGCGAGCACGAGCTGACCCCAGTACCGCAGCGGATCGGCGGCCTGCAGCGGGACGAGCGCGAGCGGTGCGCAGATGGCCGCGGCACCGGCGATCAACCCGGTCGCGGTGCGCATGCGGGCGGTCGATTGGCCGGCGATGCGCCGGGCTCCGGCGAAGGTGACCGGACCTCCGGGCTCGGGGACGCGTTCGCGGACGGCCCAGCGCGTCGACTGGTAGCGCTGGTAGTCGATGAACATCCCGGGCGGCACATCGAGGAGCATCGTCGGCAGCGCCCGCAGGGCCACCGGTGCGGCGCCGAGGGTGATGGCCGCGGCCCCCTGTGCGGGCAGTCCGAGCAGGAGAGCGAGCGCCCAGATCGCGCCGAGCACCAGCAGCACCACGGCCGCAGCACCCGCGGAGTCGCGGACCGCCTCCGCTCCTGCGACGAGCGCGATGACGGCGGCGAGCACCGCCGCCGCGGCGAGCCCGGTGAGCACGACGAGCGGGAGGGAATGGACGGCGGGCGGGATCGCCGTCGCGCCGGCCGCGAAGGCCAGGGCCAGCGGGCCGAGGGCGGCGGCGGGAGCCGCCGTCGTCGCAGCCCGTGCGGCGTCCGCGTTCGCGCCGCGTGTGCGGCTCGACGACGCGCGAGGATCGCGGGCCCGCACCGACCAGGTCACTCCCGCGACGGCGGCGCCCACCGCCAGCGCGACGGACATCGTCAGCCGGGCGCCATCCGGGACGGACACCCCGCCGGTGAGGACGAGTGCGGTGACGACGACGCCGACCGCACCGAGGATCCACCAGGCGACGGTCTCGGTCGTGGCCGCCGTGCTCGTGTCCGTTCGGCGGTGCCGGCCCGGGTCGACACGGTCGTGGAGGTCGACGACGGCGAGCAGAGCACCGTCCTCGAGCCGCCAGGCGGGCTGGTCGATCGCGACCTCGCGGCCCGTGCGTTCGACGAGCACCTGCCGTCCGGGCTGAAGGCACAGCCCGATGCCGTCGAGGGCCGTCTCGATGACCGTGCCTGCAGGCACCACGATCTCGTGGACGCGCGGGCCGTCGACGATCGCCAGACGACGCCGCTCGGTCACGCCCGTCGGCACGGTTCAGTCGAGATCGTGTTCACGCCCATCTTCCTTCGGCACGGCCTGTGCAGCACCTCGTGCGCGGCTCAGCCGCGGCCGCCGGGACCCGCCGCGGCCGAGCGGGGCCCGCGGTCCTGGTCCTCGTCGATCTTGGGTGCGATCGGTCCGCCGAGCCCCCGGCCCTGCCGCTTCTCGTCCGATCGTCCCGCGCCGCCTGCGCCGCCCATCATGCCCGCGCCCGCACCGGTGCCGCCACGCGCGGCGGCGCCCTCCGCGGCGGCGCCTGCACCGCCTGCACCGCCCTGGCCGGAGCCGAGCAGCCCACCGCTCCCGGCGCGGCCCGCGCCCGCGAGCGCACCCGTACGCGCACCCGCGGACTCCGCGGCCGCGTTCAGGCCGCCCACCTTCGCACCCGCACCGAGCGAGCCCACCTTCGCGTTGAGGCCGGAGCCGACCATCGAACCACCGCGGGCGGCCACGAGCTTCGCGCCACCGAGAGCGAGCGCCCCGCCCGCCCCCGCAGCGAGCCCGGGTGTCGAGCCGAGGCCTCCCCCGAGCGAGCCGCCGCCCCCCGAACCGCCGGAACCCCACCCGGGCGTTGTCGTACCGCCCGAGATCGGTCCGTCGGGCGTGATGGAGCCGTCGATGCCGGTACCGGGGGTCGAACCGGTGCCGGTGTGACCGGTGCCGGTGTGACCGCCGGGGATGCTGACATAGCCGCCGGTGTCGACCTGCGACAGCGGCTCGACGTGCGCGTTCGGGTAGGTGCCGAAGGAGCCGCCACCGGGGAGACGGCCGCCATTGCCGGGGCCGGAGGAACTGCCTCCGGGGGTCTGGTCGGAAGAGGACGACGAGCCGCCGGGTCCACCGTCGGGGAGGCGGCCGTCGGTCTGGAAATCACTGCTGACGCTGAGCTTGTACGAGTCCATGGTCTCGCTGATCTTCTGGACCGACGCGCGAGCCGTCGATTCGCGGTTGGCAGCGAGGTAGCTGTTGACAGCGGCGACCGCCCCCGGGCCGGCGACGATCGAGAGCGGACCGAGGAAGAACGTCGCCCCGGTCACGGCCGCCTGCAGGATGTTCGCCTGACCGCTGGAGAGCGCGCCGGGCGCGTCCGCGTCGAGCTTGTCGAGCTCGCTGTTCGCCAGATTCTTGCGCGTCGAGTTGGCGGACTCGACCTGCGTGTGGATGGACGCCACCTTCTGCGAGAGATCGTCCGCCTTGGACGCCACCGACTGAAGCGCCGACGTGGCGGCCTCGCCCGTCTCCCCTTCCAACCCGACGCCGCTCTGGGCATCGCTCGTGATGCGCTTGAGCGCATTCAGTTGCGAGACGAGTTGCGCGGCATTCGGCAGGGTGACGTCCGCTTTCGCAGACGCCAGGTCGGCCAGCCTCTTCTCCCACGGCCCCTTGCTCATGCGTTCCCCCCATTTCCGTTCGGAGATCTCCGACGCGATAGTACGACGATCATGATGACGACGACAGCGATGATCACAAGGACCGCGATGCCGATTCCGATGAACAGGCCGGCCGGCACACCGGAAGCAGGCGCCGAGCTGCTCTCCCCCGGCGCACCCGTCGTCGAAGGAGCCGGAGTGTGTGCTGCATCCGCGATCTGCTCGGCAGTGGGCTTCGCGTACGCCTTGTCGAGCAGCGGGTTGGTGTCCGGGTACTTCGTCGGGTCGACCGCGAGGAGGTGGGTCAGGGACGCCGGCCCGTAACCGTACCCGGTCTTCTCATCGCGCATCAACTCGTGGTCGTCGGCGGTCGTGTTGTGGATGAGCGATTGGATGAGCTGATTGGAACTGGCTTTCGGATACTTCTGTTTTGCAGCTGCGAGCATCCCCGCGACAAGCGGCGCCGCCATCGAGGAACCGATCGCACGGTACGAGCTGTCCCAACTTCCGGTCTGCTCGTCACCGTTGGTCGCGATCCCCACTCCTGCAGCGACGACGGTGGCCTCGGTCTGGATATCGACCACACCACCGTGCGACTGGATCGCGCCGTCCTGCCCGATCGCGTTGACCCCGACGACCCCGTTCGCGCCGGACGGCAGGGTTCCCTCATCCGTCAGTTCGTTGGGCATCGATGAGACGACGATGACGCCCTTCGCCAGAGCCTCGGCGAGGACATCGAGGTCCGGCCGAGTCAGGACGCCGAGTCCGACGGAGGTGGTGACGATGTCGCTCCCCGCGTCGAGAGCCGCTTGGAGTGCCCGACCGAATTGGGTCGTCTTGCCCCCGCTCGCTGCGCAGTCCAACGTTCCATAGCCTTCGAACCGCACCGATGCGTCCGGAACAATGCCCTTCACCGCGCCCGCCCCCGTGCCGTTGCCGATGAGGAGTGCGCTCACAGAGGTGCCGTGCACCGAGGCCTCGTTCGCGTCCGTCGTGGTCGGGGAGGCCGCACAGTACGTGGTCTTGTCGACCGTCAGGTCGGTTCCGGAGAACACCGGAAGATCCGGATTGATCTGCCCGTCGATCACGGTGATCTTCACGCCTTTGCCCGTCCACCCCTCGGCGTGGGCCTGTCCGACGTCGTAGTAGTCGTACCACCAGTTGCCGTCGGTCGTGTCGGCCGACGCGGACACCGTTGGAACGATCGCCAGTGCAAGGGCGAGCGCGCCCGCGAACATGCCCCGGAGGGCTCCCCTCGACTTCATCGCACCCCATCCTGCCGACGACGCGCGTTCAGCGCATCCGTGCGGCCACTGCCTTCGGCCGCCGGAACCGGCCGCGCGTGGCGCGCCCCCGAGACCCTTCCCAGGGATATCACGGATCACGCACGTACCGCCAATCTCGACCAGGACAGAGCGCCCGCACTGTGGTCGAGCACTCCGATCCGCCGATAGGGTCGAGCCGTATGGGGGAATACGTTTCGAAGCTCGCGGCACTCGCGGGTGCACCGCGGTACGGGATGGGATCGTCGTTCACGAGGGCCGGGGAGGCGCTGGGCGCGGTCGCTCACGCGGCGCAACGCGCTCGCTCCGATGTCGGATTCAGCGGAGAGGCCGGTCGCGCGGCCGAGTCGCTGCTGGAGAGCCGCCGTCGCGCCCTCCTGACGATCGCGGATGGTGCGACGAAGGTCCCGACACTGATCGCGCAGGCGAACGATCAGCTCGACTACGCGCGGCGGGTGGCGAAGGAGATCGCCGCGCGCACCGCACCGCCGGTCCGCGCCGAGGCCGCTGCGGCGGCGAAGGCCGCCCTCGCGCGCACCAACGAGCAGGAGGCGAAGCGCGCCTACGCGGCCATCGTGAAGGAGTTGCGGGCGCTGGCCGCAGAGCTGAAGCCGCTCGCCGCAGACCTGACTTCGACGTCGTTCCCCGGCAGCACGCAGCCCGGACAGGCGAAGGCACCCGGGAGCCTGCGTGCACTCGCGCAGCTCACGCCCGCCCAGCTCGCCGCGCTGTCGACATCGCAGCTCGTCCGGCTCGCCGCGATGCTCTCGAAGGACCCGGAGAAGGTGTGGGGGTGGTGGGCGACCCTCACCGAGGTCCAGCGGGCTGCGCTCCTGACGAGCGCCGCACCGTTCCTCGGCCGCCTCGACGGGCTGCCACCGGCGGTCCGCGTGGCCGCCAACCGCACGAACGCCGCGACCGCCCTGGCCGCCAACGAGGCGGAGCTGGCGCGTCTGCGCGCTCTCCCCTGCAGCGCCGAGAACGCGAACACGATCGCGCTCCTCGAGACCGAGAACGAATATCTGCAACGGGCGGTCGACGGCTCGGTGCAGCTGTACCTCTACGACCGCGACGCATCCCGGGTCGTCGAGGTGGTCGGCGACCTCTCGCAGACACCGACCAACGTGATCTACTACAACCCGGGGACGTTCACGGGGATGCCGGACTTCTGGAAGGGCGGGGTGCAGACGATGGCAGTCACTCTGGTTCAGGATCAGCCCGGGGCCATCGTCTTTGTCACGAAGGACGGGATCTTCCCGGGCGAGGACGACACGAACCTCGGTGGGCCGAACATGACCCGCATCCTCGAGGCGAACTCGCCCACGTCCACCATGACGACGGCGGAGCGACTGGCGTCACTGCAGGACGGCATCGCCGCGAATCCGGAGTACACGTACGCGCAGAGCACGGCCATCGGCCACAGCTGGGGCTTGGTGAACGTCACCGCCTCCGAGGGTGCGGGCGCGCACTACGACCAGGTGATCTCGCTCTCCGGCGCGTGGATGCCGGAAGGATGGGCCCCGGACCCGACGACGTCGTACACGGACTTCTCCTATCCCGACGCGCTCCAGGTGGCTCAGGAGTTCGGTGCGGTCGGTGGAAACAACGTTCCGCGCCGGCCCGACAGCGGATTCGCATACGACCCGTACTATGAGGCGCCTTCCGCGTTCGACCTGATCGGCAACCACAACCTCATCGCGTCGGACGCGCAAGCGAACTATGCACTCATCGATGATCTGAAAGTTGAGATCTTCGGCCAATGAACCAACGACGTCTCCTTCCGCTGGCGACCGTCACGCTTCTCCTGATGACGCTGAGCGCCTGCGCGCCATCCCTCCCTGCGAAAGGCCCGACCCCTATGGACACGCCCTCCATGAGTCTCACCCCCGAGCAAGCCAAGTCCGAGTCACTTCGAATGCAGGACGAGCTCGTCGCGCTTGTGCCTACTGAGTGGATCTCCGAGCGTCGCACCCAGCAGACCGCTCATCTCAGGCAGTGCGCGGCGGACAACCTCTACTCGTGGTCAGGATTCACCGGACTGTCGCTGAACGGGACGCGGGATACGGACCAGCTCGTCACAGCAGTCGCGTCCGCGTATTCGGAATCCGCGTTCACCGTAACGATCGACAAGAACCCCGCTGGTCTCCGCCGGGTATCGCTCACCGGCGAGGACGGGGCGAACTACCTCGTGGCGCCGGGGCCGAAGGATCAAAGCGGAGTGAGCATCTACGCCGGTTCCCCCTGCTTCCACCTCCCCGACGGCATGTCGCCGCTCGACACGTTCTGAGGAGTGCACATGAAACGGATCACGGCCGACCGGAGGGTCGCGACGGAGGCGGCGAAGGGCATCGCCGACGCCCTCCCCCCGGTGCGCGAGCTGGCGACGAGGTTCCCGGGCGGGCTCGCGGCCGGGGCCGAGGGCACCGAGGAGTTCGACGCCGCCTTCAACGATGCGGCGAGCGCGCTCGCGGCGACGTTGCCTGCGGTCGCTGCGACGATGAGGGGCACGTCCGAGGACATCGTCGCGACGGTCGACTCCCTCCTCGGAGCCGACCAGCAGAGCGCGACCGATCTGCAGGCGATCAGCCGGGCGTTCTGACGCGGACCGGCGCGCCCGGCCTCAATCCAGGAACAGCGCCCGGAGGCGTCGCGTGGTCAGCACGAGGCCGAGGCCGACCATCACGGCGAAGTAGAGGACGTGCCAGAGCATCCCGATGTCGACGGCGCCGGTGGTGAGGCCGCGGACGAGCTCGACGCCGTGCCAGAGCGGGAGGGCGCGGATGAACCACTGGATCGGCTCGGGATACACCGTGATCGGGTAGAAGGTGGCCGACAGGAGGAACATCGGCAGCAGGACGAAGTTGATCCAGTCCATCTGCTGGAAGGTCTTCATGTAGCTCGTGACCCCCATCCCGAAACTGGCGAAGCCGAACGCGATGAGCAGAACGGCGGGCAGGGCGAGCAGCGCCCACCAGGAGAGGTTGAGGCCCAATGCCTGCATGACGAGCATGAAGCCGAGGGCGTAGAGGGCGCCGCGCGCGAGGGCGAGGAGGATCTCTCCGAGCGCGACGTCCAGCGGGCCGAGCGACGTGGAGAGCATGCCCTCGTAGAGCTTGGCGAAGTGCATCTTGAAGAAGACGTTCCAGGTGGAGTCGTACACGGCACCGTTCATGGCCGCGGTGGCGAGCAGCGCGGGCGCGATGAAGGCCGCGTACGAGACGGGCTGCCCGGTCGAGGTGTGCACGTCGCCCACGAGACTCCCGAGTCCGATGCCGAGCGACAGGAGGTAGAAGATCGGCTCGAAGAATCCGGAGACGATCACGAGCCAGTTGGTGCTGCGGGTCGCCCGCCAGCCGCGCAGCATCACCGACCTCGCGTTGCCGGCATAGAGGGCGCGCAGCGGACGCGAGCGAGAGACCTCCGCGGTCATCCGGTCGTCGGTGGCGGTCACTTGTTCAGCCTCCGCCCACTGATGCGTCGTGCCCACAGCCAGAAGGCGGCCGTGAGAGCAGCCAGGTAGAGGATGTGCACGATCGTGAGCCACAGGGGCTCCGGCGACCCGTACGCGAACACGCGCGAGAGCTCCGTCGCGTGCCAGAGGGGCGAGATCCAGCCGATCCACTGCAGGAAGTCGGGCATGTTCGACAGCGGGAAGAAGGTGCCGGAGAACAGCGTCATCGGCAGCAGGACGAACCGCATGAGCATGGCGATCTGGCCGGTGTCCTGCTCGAGGGTCGCGACATACGCCATGACCGGCGTGCCGAAGGCGAGCCCGGCGAGCGTCGCGACGAACATGGTGACCCACCCCCACGGCCCCGGGACGGCGCCGAAGAGCAGCATGAAGGCGTAGTAGACGATGCTCGTGCCGAGCAGCCGCGCGATCACGGAGATGACGATGCCGTCGATGATCTGGCCCGGCGCGATCGGCGCGGCGTTCATGCCGAAGAAGGTGGGGTTCCACTTGAACCCGAGCATGACCGGGTAGGTGAACTCCTCGCTCGCGACCGTCACCGCCGCCGTACAGAGGAGCGCGGGAGCGACGAACGCGAGATAGCTCACGCCGTCGATCGCGTCCGGGCCGGTGTTGGCGCTGATGAGGCTCCCGAGCCCGACGCCCATGGCGAAGAGGTAGAGCAGCGGGTTGCCGAACCCGGTGACGAGCAGCGTCTGCAGGTACGAGCGCATCACCCGGAAGCGGTGCTCTGCGACGTACCAGGCGCCGAACCTCCGCGGACGCACCGCCCCGGCGAGCGCCGCCCGCGCGTCGTCGCCGATCGCCGTGCCGGTCTCGGCGCTCATTCGATCAGGCTCCGGCCGGTCAAGCGCAGGAAGACATCCTCCAGGCTCGACCGGCGCACGAGGCTGGTGAGCGGGTGGAGGCCGCGCTCGGTGAGGCGGGCGAGCTCGGCCTCCCCGTCGTCGCTGTAGACGAGGATGCGGTCGGGCAGCACCTCGACGCGTTCCCCGATTCCGTCGAGACGGCCCGCGACCTCGGCGTTGCGGTCGGAGCCGAAGCGCACCTCCAGCACTTCGCGCGTGGAGTACTCGCGGATGAGGGCGGCCGGGGACCCCTCCGCCATGATGCGGCCTTTGTCCACGACGACCAGGCGGTCGCAGAGCTGCTCCGCCTCGTCCATGTAGTGCGTGGTGAGCACGAGGGTCGTTCCCTGCTCCTTGAGCCGGAACAGCCGGTCCCAGAGGATGTGGCGCGCCTGCGGGTCGAGCCCGGTGGTCGGTTCGTCGAGCAGCAGGATGCGCGGGTCGTTGATGAGGGCCCGGGCGATGGTGAGGCGGCGCTTCATGCCCCCGGAGAGGTCGTCGACCTTGGCCTTCGCCTTGTCCTCCAGCTGGGCGAAGGCGAGCAGCTCGTCGGCACGGCGGCGCACACGCGCAGCGGGCAGCCCGAAGTAGCGGCCGTAGACGATGAGGTTGTCCCGCACACGGAGCTCGGTATCGAGGTTGTCCGCCTGGGGCACGACGCCCAGCTGCGAGCGGATCTCGGGGCCGTAGCGGTCGGGATCGAGACCGAGGATGCGGAGGTCGCCTCCCGAGCGGGTCGAGACGGCTCCGACCATCCGCATGGTCGTCGACTTTCCCGCACCGTTGGGGCCGAGCAGCCCGAAGGACTCCCCGGCCTCCACGTCGAAGCTGATGCCGTCGACCGCGGGAACGTCCTTGTACGTCTTGACGAGATCGGTGGCGGTGATGACGGGCGTCGGCATAGTTCAGCACTGTAGCCCCGGCCGGAGACATCGCGGGCGATCCGGCCGCTCGTCAACCGGGGTTGACCAGCGGCAGTGAGTCAACTAGGGTTGACGCCATGGACAGCAGCACCCTCCGCACCCTCGCCGGCGACGCCGGGTCCGACGATCCGATCGTCGCCCTCCGGGCCATCTCGCGCCTGCACCGCGAGCTCGACCGGATCGAGGCGGTCGCCGTGCGGCGCGCGCGCAACGCGAACGCCACGTGGCAGCTCATCGCGCTGGCCCTGGGTGTCAGCAAACAGGCAGTCCACAAGAAGTACGGTCGGATGTAGACCGCGCCGCACGGCCGCGCACCCTCGTCGAGACGAAGCCCGAAACGGAAAGACCCATGACCTCCGAGCAGCCCGCCGCGTCCACCCGACGCCGCTCCCCCTTCTCCCGGCGCCCCGACGACGCTGGCCCGCGCGCCCGCTTCGGGCAGCTCCTCCCCTACCTCCTCGAGCACAAGAAGGTGCTCGGCTGGGTCGTCGTGCTCAGCGTGCTCGGCGCCGCGGCCAGCCTCGCCCAGCCGCTGCTGGTCAGCCAGGTGATCGACATCGTCGGCAAGGGCGAGCCGCTGGGCGCGCTGGTCTGGGGACTCGTCGCGCTGGTGGTCGTCTCGGGGCTGATCTCCGGTTACCAGCACTACCTGCTCCAGCGCACGGGCGAGGGCGTCGTGCTGTCGTCGCGCCGCAAGCTCGTCGGCCGGCTGCTCAGGCTGCCGATCAGCGAGTTCGACACCCGCCGCACCGGCGACCTCGTGTCGCGGGTGGGCTCCGACACCACTCTGCTGCG
Organism: Leifsonia sp. LS1; assembly: GCF_020521355.1. Taxonomy (NCBI): domain Bacteria; kingdom Bacillati; phylum Actinomycetota; class Actinomycetes; order Micrococcales; family Microbacteriaceae; genus Leifsonia; species Leifsonia sp. LS1. Next base: position 299,204 of record NZ_BPER01000006.1, on the reverse strand, counting down.
GGCGGTCCTGACCCAGGGTCTGGTCGAGGCGATCGGTGGCGCGCTCACCTTCATCGGCGCCCTGATCGCGATGCTCATCATCGATCCGGTGCTGCTCGGACTCACCGTGCTGGTCGTCGCCGTGTCGATCGTGGTCGTGACCCTCCTCTCCGGGCGGATCCGCGTCGCCAGCCAGAAGGCGCAGAACAAGGTGGGCGACCTCGCCGCGGCCGTCGAGCGGGCGATCAGCTCGGTGCGCACGATCCGGGCGGCCAACGCCACCGAGCGCGAGATCGCGGCGGTCGACGAGAACGCGACGGGGGCGTACCGGATGGGCATCCGGGTCGCCAAGATCTCGGCGCTCGTCGTCCCGGTCGCGGGCATCGCGATGCAGGTGTCGTTCCTCGTCGTGCTCGGCGTCGGCGGCTTCCGTGTCGCGAGCGGTGCGATCACGGTCGCGAACCTCGTGGCCTTCATCCTCTTCCTGTTCATGATGATCCTTCCGCTCGGGCAGGCGTTCGGAGCGATCGCGGCCGTGAACTCGGCGCTGGGGGCACTCGGGCGCATCCAGGAGATCCTCGATCTGCCGACCGAGGACCAGCACGACCGCGAGATCGCGCCCCTCGCCTGGACGGTCGGGGCGGCGAACGAGGGACTCGCCCCCGAGGCACCGGCCATCGAGTTCGCCGACGTGCACTTCGCGTATCCCGAGCACGAGGAGAAGCCTGGGGAGACGGGCCCCTCCGACGGCTCCGCTCCGGGCGCGCGCCGGGAGCCGTCCGCTCCGCCGACGGTCGAGCGGGTAGCGGTCGAGGCGTTCGGCGGCGTGGATGTCGTCGCCGAGGCGGAGGCTGCGGCCGGCACCGGAGAGGACGCTGACGGCGCGCACCACCCGGGTGGTGTGCTCCACGGCGTGAGCTTCGCGGTGCCTCGCGGCAAGCGGACCGCGCTGGTCGGACCGTCGGGCGCGGGCAAGTCGACCATCCTGGCCCTGATCGAGCGGTTCTACGACGTGGAGGCGGGCGAGGTGCGCTTCGGCGGCCTCGACATCCGGAGCCTGGAGCGCACGGCCCTGCGCGAGCAGATCGGCTACGTGGAGCAGGACGCGCCGGTGCTCGCCGGCTCGCTGCGCGACAACCTCACACTGTCGGCGCCATCCGCGACCGACGAGGCGTGCATCGACGTGCTGCACGCCGTCAACCTGACCGAGGTGCTGGAGCGCAGCGAGCGGGGACTCGCGGCCCCGGTCGGCGAAGACGGGATCATGCTCTCGGGCGGCGAGCGCCAGCGCCTCGCGATCGCCCGCGCGCTCCTCGCCGCGCCGCCGGTGCTGCTGCTCGACGAGTCCACGTCCAGCCTCGACGGGCGCAACGAGCAGCTCATGCGCGAGGCGATCGACGCGGTGGCGGAGGACCGCACCCTCCTGGTGATCGCGCACCGGCTCTCCACCGTCGTCGACTCCGACCAGATCGTCGTGCTCGACCACGGCCGCGTCGTCGGCGTCGGCACCCACTCGGAGCTCGTCGCGAGCACGCCGCTCTACCGCGATCTCGCGAAGCACCAGCTCCTCGTCTAGCCGCTCCCGAACCGCCGAGGACGCGGACAGCACGCCGAAACCGCCGAGCGCGCAGAGATTCTGCGTGCTCGGCGGTCGCGCATCGGCGAGCCCGGCGGCCGGACTTCAGGCGCGGAGGTGGTACCGGAGGGACGCGAGCTCGGCGTGCAGGGCCGCCGGGACGCGCGAACCGAAGCGGTCGAAGAACTCGTCGGTGAGGTCGCACTCGGCGAGCCAGCGCTCACGGTCGACCTCGAAGAGGGCCTCGACGTCGGCCTCCGGCAGGTCGAGTCCCTCGAGGTCGAGCTCCTCCACACGCGGCAGGCGGCCGATCGGCGATTCCACCGCTCCGGCAGCACCCTCCACGCGCCGGGCGATCCACTCGATCACGCGGGCGTTCTCACCGAACCCGGGCCACAGGAACCGGCCGTCGTCGCCCTTGCGGAACCAGTTGACCTGGAACACGGCGGGAGCGTCCGCACCGAGCCGCTCGCCCATCGCGAGCCAGTGGCCCCAGTAGTCGGCCATGTTGTAGCCGCAGAACGGCAGCATCGCGAACGGGTCGCGGCGCAGCTCGCCGACGGTCCCTTCGGCGGCGGCCGTCTGCTCGGACGAGATCGTCGCGCCCATGAAGACGCCGTGCTTCCAGTCGCGGGCCTGCGTCACGAGCGGGACGTTGGTCGCGCGGCGCCCGCCGAACAGGATCGCGTCGATCGGCACGCCGTCGAAGGCGTCCCAGTCGTCCGAGATCGCCGGGCACTGCGCAGCCGACACCGTGAAGCGCGAGTTCGGGTGCGCCGCCGGCCGACCGGATGCGGGCGTCCAGTCCTCGCCGCGCCAGTCGATGAGGTGCGCGGGCGGCTCCTCCGTCAGCCCCTCCCACCACACGTCGCCGTCGTCACGCAGGGCGACATTGGTGAAGATGGTGTTGCCCCACAGCGTCTCGACCGCGGTCGCGTTCGTCCGCTCGCCGGTGCCGGGCGCGACGCCGAAGAATCCTGCCTCGGGATTGATGGCGCGCAGGCGGCCGTCGGGACCCTGCCGCAGCCACGCGATGTCGTCGCCCACCGTCTCGACCGTCCAGCCCGGGATGCTCGGCTTGAGCATGGCGAGGTTGGTCTTGCCGCACGCGGACGGGAACGCCGCCGCGAAATGGAACGTGCGCCCCTCCGGCGACGTCACCTTCACGATGAGCATGTGCTCGGCGAGCCAGCCCTCGTCCCGCGCCATGACGGACGCGATGCGCAGGGCGAAGCACTTCTTCGCCAGGATGGCGTTGCCGCCGTAGCCGGAGCCGTAGGACCAGATCTCGCGCGTCTCGGGGAACTGGACGATGTACTTCGTCTCGTTGCACGGCCAGGCGACGTCGTCGTGACGCCGCCCGGACGCGTCGATCAGCGGGGCGCCGACGCTGTGAACGGTGGGGACCCACGGCTGACCGGCGGCGATGAGGTCGAGCACGGTCGTCGTGACCCGCGTCATCATGCCCATGCTCACCGCGACGTAGGCGGAGTCGGTGAGCTGGATGCCCACCTGCGAGAGCGGGCCGCCAACCGGGCCCATCGAGAAGGGGACGACGTACATGGTGCGACCGCGCATGCTGCCGGCGAAGACGTCGCGCAGCTCCGCGCGCATCCCCTCGGGCTCCCGCCAGTTGTTGGTCGGCCCGGCGTCGGCCTCGTCCACCGAGCAGATGAAGGTGCGGTCCTCCACCCGGGCGACATCGCCGGGGTCGGTACGCGCGAGAAAGCTGTTGGGCCGCCACTCCGGGTTCAGACGGATGAGCTTGCCCTCGGCGACGAGCTGCTTCGTGAGGCGATCCGCCTCCGCCAGGCTGCCGTCGAGCCAGACGATGTCCTCCGGCTCGGTGAGCGCCGCGATGCCGGCGACCCACTCCCGCAGGGCGGTGAGGCCGTCGGGAACGTTCGCGTCGGGGGCGGCCGTTCGGGGATCGGTGTCGGCGCGGTCCGCGTCGTCGCGGCCGGTGTCGGTCAGCGGGAACTCGGCGATGGTCATTCCGGTCGTCCTCTCGGTCGGAAAGAAGTGGTCTGAATCCAGCATCTGCGACCTTCTGCACTACATCACGGACGAAATGATGGAAAGAATCGCGATTCTTTCGCTATCGTGAAGCCATGGAGCCGCTCACCACCGATGCGGGCGCCGACATCGCCACGCTCGGCCACCGCATCCGCCATTTCCGCACCAGCCGCGGGCTGACCCTGGACGAGCTGGGGGGCGCCGTCGGCGTCGCACCGAGCCAGCTCTCGCTCATCGAGAACGGCAAGCGGGAGCCGCGGGTCACCCTGCTCGCCACCCTCGCGAACACTCTCGGGGTCCAGCTGGCGGACCTGCTCTCCTCCGAGCCGCCGGACGAGCGCGCCGCCCTGGAGATCGAGCTGGCGCGGGCGCAGCGCGGCAACCTCTACGGCTCACTCGGCCTCCCCGCGGTCAAGCCGACCAAGGGCACGCCGACGGAGACGCTGGAGGCGCTGGTCGGCCTGCACCGCGAGCTCGCCCGGCGCGCATCCGAGGCGATCGCGACGCCGGAGGAGGCGCGCCGCGCGAACACCGAGCTGCGGGAGCGGATGCGCGCCCAGGACAACTACATCCCCTCCATCGAAGAGCTCGCCGAGGAACGCGTGCGCGCGTCCGGCCACACCCGCGGCGCGCTCACGCACCGCGAGGTGAGCGTCATGGCCGAGCAGCTCGGGTTCGAGCTCATCTACGCGAGCGATCTCCCCCGCTCGACGCGTTCGATCACCGACCTGGAGAACGGCCGCATCTACCTGCCGCCCGCGTCCATCCCGGGCGGCCACGGCCTCCGCTCGATGGCGCTGCAGGCGATGGCGCACCGGCTCCTGGGGCACGAGCGGCCCGAGAGCTACGCGGACTTCCTGCGCCAGCGACTCGAGATCAACTACTTCGCGGCGTGCTGCCTGATGCCCAGGGAGGCCGCCGTGGCGTTCCTGCGGGAGGCCAAGAAGGAGAAGGACATCGCTGTCGAGGACTTCCGCGACGCGTTCGGCGTCACGCACGAGGCGGCAGCGCTGCGCCTCACCAACCTCGCGACGGCGCACCTCGACATGACCTTGCACTTCCTGCGCGTCGGCGACGACGGCGCGCTCTACAAGGGGTATGAGAACGACGGTCTCCCCCTCCCCACCGACGTGACCGGCTCCATCGAGGGCCAGATCGTCTGCCGCACGTGGGGCGCCCGCGGCGCGTTCACGCACACCAACCGCACCACCGAGCTCTACCAGTACACCGACACCCCGGTCGGCACCTATTGGTGCGCGACCCAGGTCGGCTCGACCGCCGACGGCGGCTACTCCATCAGCGTCGGCGTGCCGTTCGATCAGGCCAAGTGGTTCCGCGGCCGCGAGACGACGGTCCGCGCGGAGTCCCGCTGCCCCGACCCGTCGTGCTGCAAGCGGCCCGCGGCCGACCTGTCCGAGCGCTGGGCCGGCAAGGCCTGGCCCAGCGCCCGGCTGCACGCGCACATCCTGTCGCCGCTGCCGTCCGGCTCGTTCCCCGGCGTCGACGACTCGGACGTCTACGGGTTCCTGCAGCAGCACTCGGGGGCATGAGCGCTCAGCAGCGGGCGGCCGCCGCGGCCTGACGCCGACGGCTACTTCGGCTGCATCCGGATCGCGCCGTCGAGCCGGATCGTCTCACCGTTGAGCATCGCGTTCTCGACGATGTGCCGCACCAGCGCTGCGTACTCGGCCGGTTTGCCGAGCCGGGACGGATGCGGGACCTGCGCGGCGAGGGAGTCCTGCGCCGCCTGCGGCAGTCCGGCCATCATCGGCGTCTCGAAGATGCCGGGCGCGATGGTGACGACCCGGACCAGGCTACGGGCGAGCTCCCGCGCCAGTGGCAGAGTCATCGCGGCGACACCGCCCTTCGACGCCGCGTACGCCGGCTGACCGATCTGCCCGTCGAAGGCCGCGACCGACGCGGTGTTGACGATCACGCCGCGCTCCGGACCGTACCCGCCCTCGACGGGATCGGTGGCGACCATGGCGGCCGCGGCGAGCCGGATGACGTTGAACGTGCCCACGAGGTTGACACGGACGACGCGCTCGAAGTCCTCCAGCGGGAGCACGCCGTCACGGCCGAGCATCCGTGCCGCCGTCGCGATCCCCGCGCAGTTCACCACGACGCGGAGCGGCGCGAGGGCGGCGGCGGTGTCGACGGCGGCCTGCACCTGATCGCCATCGGTGACGTCGCCGGGCACGAACCGGGCGGTGGGGCCGAGCGCCGTGGCCGCCTTCTCGCCCTGCGAGCTCGGCAGGTCGAGGAGCACGACGTGGGCTCCGGCGTCGGTGAGGGCGCGGGCCGTGGCGTTGCCGAGGCCGCTGGCTCCTCCGGTGACGAGGGCCGAGCATCCGTCGATCAGCATGGGTCTCCTTCCGATGCGCCTCAGCGCAGCACTTCGATCAGGGTGGCGTTGGCGGTCCCGCCGCCCTCGCACATGGTCTGCAGCCCGAACCTGCCGCCGCTCGCCTCCAGCTCGTTCAGGAGGGTGGCGAGCAGCCGCGTGCCGGAGGCGCCGAGCGGGTGGCCGAGCGCGATCGCGCCGCCCCGCGGGTTCAGACGCGCCGGATCGGCGTCGAACTCGCGCTGCCAGAGCAAGGGAACGGAGGCGAAGGCTTCGTTGACCTCGTACGCGTCGATCTCGTCGAGGCGCACCCCGCTGCGGCTCAGCAGCGTGCGAGTGGCCGGGAGGATGCCGGTGAGCATGAACAGCGGGTCGCTGCCCGCCACCGCGAACGAGTGGAAGCGCGCCCGCGGGTGCAGACCGAGTCGCGCAGCAGCCTCCTGACTCATGATGAGGGCCGCAGACGCTCCGTCGGTCAGCGGCGACGAGTTTCCCGCGGTGATGCGCCAGTCGAGCTGCGGGAAGCGCGCGGCGAGCTCCTCCGTGCGGAACGCGGGCGGGAGGGTCGCGAGCCTCTCCGCGGTCGTCCCGGGCCGGATCGTCTCGTCCGCGATGACGCTGCCGCTGTCCGGCGTCGGCACCGCGACGAGTTCGGCGTCGAACGCACCACCGGCCGCCGCCTCCGCCGCTCGCTGGTGCGAGGCTGCCGCGAAGGCGTCCAACTCTCCGCGCGAGATGTCCCAGCGTTCGGCGATGAGCTCGGCCGCGACGCCCTGGCCGACCAGTCCCTCCGGGTAGCGTGCGTGCATGAGCGCGCCGCCCCGGGAGGCGCTGCCGACGTTCGAGCCCAGCGGCGCCCTGCTCATCGACTCGACGCCGCACGCGATGACGACGTCGTACGCGCCCGCGATCACGCCGTGCGCGGCGAAGGCGGCAGCCTGCTGGCTCGAGCCGCACTGCCGGTCGACCGTCACCGCAGGGACGCTCTCCGGGAAGCCGGCGCTGAGCACGGCGGTCCGGGTGACGTTGGCCGCCTGCTCGCCCGACTGGGTGACGCACCCCCCGATGACGTCGTCGACGACCGCGGGATCGATGCCCGTGCGGTTGACGATCTCGATCAGTGCGCCGGCGAGCAGGTCGGCGGGATGGATGTCGGACAGCTCGCCGTCCGGCTTTCCGCGGCCGGACGGGGTGCGGACGACGTCGACGATGACGGCTTCGGTGCGCGGCATGTCAGGCTCCGAACGGGTCCGGGGTGAGCGTGTACTTGGTGCTCAGATACTCGTGGATGCCTTCGAGCCCGCCCTCACGTCCGAGCCCCGACTGCTTGACACCGCCGAACGGCGCGGCGGCGTTCGACACCACTCCGACGTTGAGACCCATCATCCCGGTCTGCAGCCGCTCGATCATCCGCTGGCCTCGCGCCAGATCCTTCGTGAAGACGTACGAGACGAGGCCGTATTCGGTGTCGTTCGCCGTGGCCACCGCTTCGTCCTCGGTGGAGAAGCGCACGATCGAGAGCACCGGGCCGAAGATCTCCTGGCGCAGGATGTCACTCCCGGCTTGCACGTCGGTGACCACGGTCGGCTCGTAGAAGGTGCCATCGCCCTCGACCCGCGAGCCGCCGGTGAGCACGGAGGCGCCCCGCGCGACGGCGTCGGCGACGAGCTCGGCGGCCTTGTCGACGGCGTCGGAGTTGATGAGCGGACCGATGGTCACGCCGTCCTCGGTGCCGCGGCCGACGCGCATCCCCTCGACGCGTTCGGTGACCCGGCGGGCGAACTCGTCGGCGACGTCCTCGTGGACGATGAAGCGGTTGGCGGCCGTGCAGGCCTCGCCGATGTTGCGGAACTTCGCGAGCATCGCTCCCTCGACCGCCTTGTCGAGGTCGGCGTCCTCGAAGACGACGAACGGCGCGTTGCCGCCGAGCTCCATCGAGGTGCGCAGCACGTTCTCCGACGCCTGCTGGAGGAGCTTCCTGCCGACCTCGGTCGAGCCCGTGAACGACAGCTTGCGGAGGCGGGGATCGGCGATGATCGGGGCCGACACCCTGCCGGAGGTGGAGGTCGTGATCACGTTGAGAACACCCGCGGGCAGTCCGGCGTCCTCCAGCAGCCGGGCGAAGTACAGCGTGGTGAGCGGGGTCAGCTCGGCCGGCTTCACGACGACCGTGCAGCCTGCGGCGAGTGCCGGCGCGATCTTGCGCGTCGCCATCGCCAGCGGGAAGTTCCACGGCGTGATCAGGAAGCACGGGCCTACCGGGTGCTGCGAGACGATCATCCGTCCGGTGCCCTCGGGGTTGGTGCCGTAGCGGCCGGAGATGCGCACGGCCTCCTCCGAGAACCAGCGGAGGAACTCGCCGCCGTAGGTGACCTCGCCGTTGGCCTCGGCCAGCGGCTTGCCCATCTCGAGCGTCATCAGCAGAGCGAAGTCGTCGCGGCGCTCCTGCAGCAGGTCGAACGCGCGGCGCAGGATCTCGGCGCGCGTGCGCGGAGGAGTCGCCGCCCAGTCGTCCGCCGCCGCCACCGCCGCGTCGAGGGCGCGGGCTCCGTCCTCCGGGGAGGCGTCCGCGATCGTCTTGATCAGGGCGCCGGTGGCGGGATCGTAGACCGCGAGGGTCCCGGCCGAGCCGGGTGTCCACTCCCCTCCGATGAACAGTCCGTCGGGGACGCGCTCGAGCAGGGCGTTCTCATCCATGTGGTCTCTTCCTCTCAGTTCCGGTCCGATGCCGCCGACTGCACCAGGGGCACCGATCGGTGGTCGATGGTGGTGGCCAGCGCGATGACGGTGGAGGTCCGCGTGATCCCCGGCCCTCCGACGATGCGGTCGATCACCCGCTGCAGGTCGGCGTTCGAGCGGGCGACCGCGCGGATCAGCAGGTCGCCCGAGCCGGTGATGGTGTGGACCTCGAGCACCTCGGGGATGCCGCGCAGGTGATCGACGACGGTCACTCGCCAATCGCCCTGCGCCACCTCGGCCGTCACGAACGCCGTGACCGGATAGCCGAGCCTCTCGCTGTCGATCGTCGGCGCGAAATCCTTCACGACCCCCGAGTGCTGCAGACGGTCGAGACGGGCCTGCACCGTCCCTCGGGCGACCCCCAGGCGGCGGGAGGCTTCGAAGACGCCCAGCCGCGGCTCCGCCGTGAGGAGTGCGATCAGGTCGGCGTCCAGCTTGTCGATCATCGGCCTCCTTCGGTCCTCGCACATCGTACGACCCCGAGGTGCGACTGCCTACAGGCTGGCGGGAATCCCCAGGAATGGGAGCGCAGCCTGCTTGAAGGCGCGGGCGCTGAGCGTGGTGATGTGGTCGCGGCGCGGGATGCGGACGAGCTCCGCCCCGAGGAGACGTGCGGCGTCTCCGGCGTCCTCGGCGACCGGATCGACATCTCCCGCGACGAGCAGCGTCGGGATCCCCACCGGGCCGAGCGGGAGCGGATGCTGCGCCATGCCCTCGACGCACGCCGCCAGCGCCTCCGTGTCGATGCCCGGAGCACGGCGGAGGGACGCCAGCAACGGGCCGAGGGCGAACCCCGGATCGGGCACGTCGACGCCGTCCCGGATGGCCGCCTGCACCGCGGCGACGCCCCAGTGCGCGAACTGCTCGACGGTGCCGATGCCGCCGACCACGAGGCGGCGCACACGCCCCGGCGCGATCTCGGGCACGAGTCCTGCGAGCGCGAGGGACGCCCAGCTCCCCATCGAGTAGCCGATGACGTCGACCGCGCCGAGACCCTCCTGGTCGAGTGCGGCCAGGAGGTCGGCCGCGAGCAGGGCCGGGGAATACGCCGCCGGATCGTGGGGCGCGTCGCTGGCACCGTGCCCCCGGAGATCGGGCACGAGGGCGCCCCGGCCTCCGGCGGCGAGCGCATCCACCCAGCCTGTCGACTGCCAGGTCAGTGCGCCGGTCGTGGCGAACCCGTGTACGAGCAGGACGGGGTCGTCGCCAGGATGGCGGGTGACGTGAAGGCGGACGGGGCCGGTCATGCCTCCATCCTGTCCCTCGGACGGGCCGGGGTCACCCTGCCGTGCGCGTGGAGCGGATCCGCGAGAGCACCGAGCCCGCGATCACGTCGGCCGCGTCGGCAACGTCGGCGAAGAAGCCGTCGCCGACGGTGCCGGTCTCGCGGAGCCTCTGCTCGCAGACCAGCAGCGCGTCGCGTCCCGGCCAGGCGCCCGGCTCGGGCAGCACGGGCTCGACGACGCTCGGGCCGCCGCCGCGGCGGGCGCGGTCGAGCGCGCGGGCGGTCGCGTCATGGATCGCGAGAACGTCGGCTCCGTCCACGAGGGTGACCGGCATCCCCTGCACCCGCGTGCCACCGGCGGCTCCGACGAACACGACGGGGAGCCGGGACACGGCGGCCGTGGTCATGGCCTCGTCGATCTCACGCGGCGTGCTCCCGGGGCCGAGGACGGCCAGCGCGACCCCGCCGGTCCGGTCGAGCTTCGCGCCGAGCGCCCACGCGACGGCGTGCGTGACCGCGGACCCGTCCGCCGCCCGCGCGCCGCCCGACCGCAGTGCGAAGGCGGCGTCGGCGCCGGTCGTGACGGCGACACCGAGATCGCGGGCCGCCGGAAAGGCCAGGTCGCGCGTGACGTCGAGAGCGGCGGCGGCACCGACCTGGACGGCGTCGCGTCCCGCGACCGGACGGTGGCCCGTCAGGAGTCCGCGACGCTCCAGATCGCGGGCGCCGGCATCGATGCGGCGGACGGTCGCCAGCGTGCGGTAGAGACGTCTCAGCAGCGCCGGGAGGCCGGAGGGCGCGACGGTGACCGTCTCGAGGGTGGTCAAAGGCATGGCGACAACTCTGCCGACCGAGCGCGCACCGGGCAACGCGCGGCAGGATCGCCGCACACGTTGTCCACTCAGTCGATGGATTCGGCCCGTTCGCTGTGCATCGTGTGCTTCCAGAGCCGCGACGGCCACCAGATCGCCCGGCCGATGTCGTACGACACCGCCGGCACGAGCAGCGATCGCACGATCACCGTGTCCAGCAGCACGCCGAACGCGACGATGAACGCGATCTGCACCAGGAACAGGATGGGGATGACCGCGAGCGCTGCGAAGGTCGCCGCCAGCACGATGCCGGCCGACGTGATGACGCTGCCCGTCATCCCGAGCCCGCGCAGGATGCCCGGCCTCGTCCCGATCCGCAGGGACTCCTCCCGCACCCGTGTCATCAGGAAGATGTTGTAGTCGACCCCGAGCGCCACGAGGAACACGAACCCGAACAGCGGCACGGACGCATCCGCGCCGGGGAAGCCGAAGACGTGGTCGAACACGAGCGCCGAGACGCCGAGCGCCGCGGCGTACGACAGCACCACGCTGCCGATAAGCAGCACGGGAGCGAGGATCGACCGCAGCAGGAGCATGAGGATGAGGAGGATGACGCCGAGGACGATGGGGATGATCTTGACGAGGTCGCTCTGCGCGGTGTCGTTGGTATCCAGCGCGATGGCCGTGACTCCGCCGACGAGCACGTCCGGATCCTCTGCGGGCAGCGTCGAGCGCAGCGTGCGCACGACCTGTTCGGCCGCCGCCGAGTCCGGCTCGTCGGCGAGGGTCGCCTGCACCAGCACGCGACCGTCCTTCACGATCGGCTCCGCCGCCTGCCCCGTCGTGGAGGGGCGCGTGTTCCCCGCGTAGAGCGTGGCCGTGGCGATGCCGTCGGTGCTCTTCGCCGCGGCGAGCACGGCGTCGGCGTCGGCCTCCGTCGTCACGATCAGCACGGGCGAGCCGGAGCCGGCGTCGAAATGCTCGGCCAGCACCTTCTGACCGTCGGCGGCGTCGGACTGCGAGAGCACCACGTCCGTCTGCGAGACGCCGTTGGCCTTGAGCTGCGTCAACCCGAGCGCGCACGCGGCGAGGAGCACGAACGCCACGATCCAGGTGACCCGGGGACGGCGGGCGATCACGCGGCCGACGCGCAGCCACACCCCGCGGACACCCTCGAGACCGGCGACGCGCTGCCCGGCCTCGTGCTCGTGCCGCCGGTCGTGCTCGCCGACGACCTTCGGCCGGAACGGCCAGAACGATGCGCGGCCGAAGACGGCGAGCAGCGTCGGCAGCAGTGTGAGCGCAGAGAGCAAGGAGAAGACGATGCCGATCGCGGCGATCGGGCCGAGGCTCTTGTTCGAGTTGAGGTCGGAGAACAGCAGGCACAGGAGGGCGAGGATCACCGTCACCCCGGAGGCCACGATCGGCTCGAACGCCGCCTTCCAAGCGCGGAGGATCGCGGTCCAGCGGGAGTCCACCTGCTCGAGCGCCTCGCGATAGCGAGCGACGAGGAGCAGCGAGTAATCGGTGGCTGCGCCGATGACGAGGATGGACAGGATGCCCTGGCTCTGACCGCTGAGCTTGATCCATCCCCACAGGGCGAAGAGGTAGACGACGAGGATGGCGGCGCACAGCGCGAACACCGATGTGAGCAGCACCAGGAAGGGCAGCAGCAGCGCGCGGTAGACCAGCAGCAGGATGACGAAGACCGCCGCGACCGCGACCAGCAGGAGGATGCCGTCGATCCCGCCGAACGCGTTCACCAGGTCGGCCGTCAGACCCGCGGGTCCGGTGACCCACCCTGTGGTGCCGCTGGGGATGGAATCCGCCAGGGTCGAGCGCAGGTCGGCGACGACGGACTTGACAGAGTTCGAGTCGGCGATCGGGACGATGAACTCGACCGCCAGGCCGTCCTCCGACGGGATCGGGCCCGCGACGCTCGTCGTCTGACCGCTCTGCGGCTTCTGCACGCCGTCGACCGCGCCGAGCTTCGCCCCGATCGCGGCGTACTGGCGGAGGTCCGCGGTGGGGATCTTCTCGTCGGAGCGGATGACGACGATCGCCGGGATCGCCTCGGAGTCGGTGAACTTCTCCTGCCAGGCCTGCACCTCGGTGGACTCCGCGCTGGCCGGGAGGAAGGCCGCCTGATCATTGCTCGAGACGCCGGAGAGCTTGCCGAACGTGGGACCGCCGAGACCGGCGAGCACGAGCCAGACCAGGAGGAGGACCGTGGGCAGCACGACGCGCAGCCAGCGCGGCGGGCGCGTCGCCGACCGGGTGGGTCGGGCCGGGCTGGGCTGGACCGGTGCGGATTGCGGCACGTCGCCTCCATGAGCGTGAAGATTTTAGCTAGCTTGGTGAGTAATCAGCCTAGCGCTTACTTTCTCGACACGCCAGACCACCCCGTCGCGGAGGAGCGACGAGGTGCGCGCGACCGCGATCGCTCAGGAGGCGGTGACGAGCTCCGCGCCGGCGTGGGCCAGCTCCGCCAACGCTGCATCCGACGACGCCGGTGCGACTCCGGCCACCAGTCCGGTCAGCACGCGCACGTGCTGACCGTGCGCGATCGCGTCGAGGGCGGACGCCCGCACGCAGTAGTCCGTGGCGATGCCCACCACATCGATGGTGTCGATGCCGTGCTCGTCCAGGAGGTTGTGGACGGTCGATCCGGCATCGGTCCGTCCCTCGAAGATCGAGTAGGCGGGCACGCCCTGCCCCTTGAGCACGTGGTAGTCCACACGGGAGGTGTCGAGGTCGGGGTGATAGTCGGCACCGCGAGTCCCCGCCACGCAGTGCGCGGGCCAGGTGTCGACGTAGTCCGGCTCCGCCTCCGTGGCGAAATGTCCGCCGTTGTCGCTGTGGCCCTCGTGCCAGTCCCTGCTCGCGAGCACGATCGCGTACTCGTCCCCGTGCTCGGCGAGGTGGCGGCTCACACCCGCGGCGACCGCCGCACCTCCGTCGACGCCGAGGGCTCCGCCTTCGGTGAAGTCGTTCTGCACGTCGATGATGAACAGCGCCTTGCTCATGCGAAGCTCCCTCTGCCGGTCGAGGACGGAATCGTCAGGTGTTCGACAGGTTGTCGCCGCACTTGTAGAAGCCGGTGACGAGCGTGTCGATCGCCTGCTTGGCATTGTCGCTCACATTGCCGAGCGCATACACGGCGAAGGTGAGCTGCGTGCCGTCGGCCGCGTCCACGATGCCGGACAGCGTGTAGCCGTTGTCGATCCAGCCCGTCTTGGCGTGCACCGCTCCCCGCGCGACCGCGTTCGCACCCGTGAAGCGGTTGTAGCCGGAGCCGAGCGTGCCCGACTGGCCGGAGACCGGCAGGCCGTCGTAGATCACGCCGAGACCGTTCTCACGGTTCAGCACCTTGACGAAGAGGCGCGTCATGTACGACGGCGGCACCGCGTTGTCGGCGCTGAGGCCGGAGCCGTCGGCGATGTGGAGCCCGGCTGTGTCGATGCCGTAGCCTTTGAGGCCGGCCAGAACGCCCGCATTCTCGGCGTCGAACGTGTTGCCGGCGCCGGTCTTGATGGCGACCAGGCGGGCGAGCTCCTCCATGATGGTGTTGTCCGAGTACTTCATCGCCTGCTGGATGAGTGTCGTCACGGGCTGAGACTGCACCGCGGCGAGCTGCCGGGCTCCCGCCGGGGCGGTGCCCTGGGTGACCGGGACGCTCGTGCCCAGGTACTGCTGGAAGTACTGCAGGGCGCGGCCGACCGGGTCGGTGCTGCGCGGCGACTCCACGGCGCCCGGATTGTCGCGGTCGCCGTCGACCATGAGGGCCGTCATGTACGGGGTGGAGCCCTCGACGACGCGCTCCTCGTTCTCATCCCAGCTGGGCTGCCACACCGGGCCGCCGAACAGCGAGGTGTCGACCACGATCGATGTGATCGGCTGGCCGCCCATCGCCTGCTTCGCCTGGTCGGCCAGATCCTGGATGGACGGCGCCCCCGTGTAGAAGGCGCCCTGGCCGCCCGGAAGGCGGGACAGCGTGACGTCCCCGCCGCCGACGATCACGATCTGACCGGGAGTGCTCCCCGCGACCACGGTGGTCGAGACGCGGTAGTCGGGGCCGAGCGTCGCGAGCGCCGCAGCGGACGTGATGGTCTTGAGCACGGAAGCCGTGGGGCCGGGGGTGCCGCCGTTGCGATCGAAGAGCACTTCGCCCGTCTTGGCGTTGACGACCTGCGCCTCCAGGTTGCCGAGACGGCCGTCCTGCGCGAGCCCGGCGACGGAGCAGGTGCGGATGCGGCTCGCGGCGGGCGCGGCGGCCGGCACGGGACGCGCGGGGTCCACCGTGGGCGTCGGAGTGGGAGTGGGGGTCTTCGTTGCGGAGGCGGACGGGCTGGGGGCGACCGCGGCGGCCGCGGGCGAGCCGACCGTCGCGCCGAGGGCGACGCTTCCGGTGCCGAGCACGATCAGGGCGGCCGTGCCTCCGGCCGCGATCCAGGCCGTCGGGTGCTTGCGGATCGTGGACATGATGCCCGCCGTGGCTGCGGCAACGCCGGCCGCGACACCGCCGCGGGCTCGCGCGACGGGTGTGGCACCGGTCGCGGCCTCGCGCTCGGCCGTGCGCCGTTCGGCACGGGTGGCATGCTCGGCGGTGGAGGCTGTCGACGGGATCGACGGGTCGGACTCGGTGTCGGCGGGCACACCGGAGTCGGGCAGGTCCGATTCGTGCATCCGGGCATAGTACCTGCCTTTTCTGAGGACGTCACCCGTCCGGGGGAGGTTGAAGCACCTCGCTATCCTTCTCTCGAACGGTCGCCTGCCTCATGGAACCTTTTCGGCCGATCGGACACTAGGGGATATGAACAACGCTGGAACGGACGAGGCCGACACCTGGTCCCGTGCACGCGACGGGGATCCGGAGGCGTTCACGTCGCTCTTCGACACGCATCGCGATCGCGTCTTCGGCCACGCGCTGCGTCTCGTGCGGCAGCCACACGACGCCGAGGACGTCACCGCCATGGTGTTCCTCGAGGCCTGGCGGCGGCGCGACGCCGTCCGGGTGGTCGACGGGTCGATCATCGCGTGGCTCCTCGTCACGGCGAACAACACCGTCCACAATCTCGAGCGCAGCCGTCGGCGGCACCGCGAGGCCCTCGCCCGCATGCCCGAGCCCGCACACCAGCCCGATCACGCCGACGGCGTCGCCGAGGACCTCGACACCCGCGAGCGTGACCGCCGCGTGCGCGACGCGTTCGGAACGCTCTCCACCGCCGACCAGAACGTGATCACGCTCTGCGTCCTCGAAGAACTACCGCTTGCCGACGCCGCCCGCACCCTCGGCGTCCCCGTCGGGACCGTGAAGTCCCGTCTCTCCCGCGCGAAGCGCCGCCTCGGCGACCTCGCTCTCGAACTCCTGGCCGATCCGGCCCAGCCCGTCCTCGAAGGAGGTGCAGAATGACCACCACCGGCCCCGTCTTCGACCCGGCGCGCAGCGCCGCCCTCCGCGACATCCTCCACGAGACCGTCGTGACCTCCCCCGCTCGCCCTCCGCGCACGCGGTTCGCCATCCTGGGCGGACTCATCGGCGTCGCCGTCCTTCTCGCCGGGGGGACCGCCGCGCTCGCCCTCTCGGGGGTCCTGCACTTCGGCGCGCCGGCTCCGGCTCCCGCGCCGACGACACCGACGCCGAGTGTCACGCCGACGCCGACTCCGACGCCCACACCGACTCCAACGATGCCGCGCATCCAGGTGAAGGCAGGACCGATTACGCCCCATGATGTGGATGCGCTCGCCACCCAGACCCGCTGGTCCGTCGACCTCCCGGGAATCGACGACGGCTGCCGCATGAATCCGCTGGCCTACAGCGTGGCCGACGACTTCAGCGTCTTCCTCTCCGGCGCCCGACCCAAGGAGTACGAAGGCGGGGGTGCTTGCACGGAGAGCCGTGACGAGAAGGTCGGCCTGACGATGATCGACACCAGAGACGGCAAAGTCGTCTGGCAGCGGGAGTGGAGCTACACGTCGGACCGTTTGCAAGGTTTCGCCGGTACGCGCTTCCAGCTTCTCGGGACGTCGGGTCGTGCGATGTTCACCTCTACCGACGGAACCTCGGGCGCTCACGATGTGATCGACCTGAACACTGGTGAAAGCCTCGCGACCTATGACGCCCAACCACTCTTCTACGGCGTATCCGTGCCGGGCGACTCTGGCGACCTCGTGGTTGCCAGCGACCCTACGCTCCCCGGCCCGGGCTGGATCTCACGCATCGACCCGAGGAACGCCGCCTCCCCGCTCTGGACGACTCGCGTCGACGGAAGCAGTCCGGTCGTCGCGTCCGGAACGAGTGATGCATCGGTCCTTCCCGCCTACTACTACCTCCAGAACGATCCGAACACGCGAGTGTTGGGCACCATCGACCTCGCATCGGGGGCATTCACACAGCACCCGGAGTTCACCGATTTCAGGCTGGCATCCGATGTCGTCACCGTGTGGGCGACCAGCCGCGCAGACGGCTCCACCAATCTGACAGCGCTCGACGGATCCGGAACGACTGCGTGGACGAAGAACCTCGGGCAGGGTGCCCGACTGATCCCGATCGATACGCTGGCTGTCCTTCCGGGCGGAGATCGCTCCGACCTCGCGCAGACGGGCGACTTCGCCATCGTCGACACGACGGGAACGACGGTGATCGACGGGCAGTCCGGGGACACCGTGTGGACGTCCGCGCCGGGAGCGTGCGTCTCCACCGCGCACAGCGTCGTCTCCGTCCGCTCCGATGCTGCACGAGCTGCGTATACGCTGCAGCTTTCCGATTCGACCGAGTGCTCGATCGATCAGGGTACCGGTCGACCCCTTCCCGATCTCGGTATCCCGACCTCCAATATCAACTCCTTCGGTCCGAAAAACACCTATGCCACCTCCTGGGAGTCCCACGAGGGAGCCGCCTATGACCGGGCGACCGGTCGCGTCCTCTGGACCCTCGCGCTGGACAGCAGAGAGTACTGGGACTTCGCGGGCGGGTACCTCGTCCGCCTCTACGGCAACCGCGTGGAGTCGATCGGCTGAGGAACCGACGAGCGACCGCGGCCGCTCGGGACGATCGCGGTCGCGCGCCGGCACGCAGTCGTCCCGAGCGGCCGCCGTCGCGTCACCCCTCGACCGCCACCGCCCCCACCTGCGTGCGCCACCACGGGGTCTCGACGAAACCGCGCTTGAGGTACAGCAGCTCCATCGCGCCGGTCCAGCCTTCGACGCCGTCGAGGGCGGACAGGGTGTGCGAGATGAAGTCGTTCAGCTCGGCGACCGACGGGGTGATCAGCTCGCAGAAGAGGGAGTTGTCATCCAGGATGGCCGCGAGGTATCGCACGGCCGGGTACGTCGAGAGCGCTTCCGCGACGGCCTCCAGTCGGGCAGGCTCGACCCGGACGAGCAGCAGCGTCTCGGCTCCCATCCCGAGCGCGGCGGCGGGGACGAGGGTGAGGATGTCGACACAGCCCTTGGCGCGCAGGCGGTCGAAGCGTCGCCGCACGCTGGACTCGTTCATCCCGGTCTTGTCGCCGATCGACTGGAACGTGACGCGGCCGTCCTCGCGCAGCTCGGCGAGGATGCGGCGGTCGGCGTCGTCGAAGTGCGCGGGCTCGCAGTACTCCGGATCGACCAGGGAGGTCTTCTCGATCTCGGCGGGCAGCTTCATGGTCTCCGCGTAGAGCTGGCGGCTCCAGTCGTGGCGCACCTTGTAGACGTGCATGATGATGTCGCTGCGCCAGCGCTTGATGCCCTGGATGGACTGCAGCGACTGGATGAGCTTCGGGTAGTGCGCCGCTCCCCCGGACACGACGACCTCGGCCATGATGTCGTACTGCCCGGTCACCAGGGTGAGGAAGCGGACGTCTTCGTGAGCGACCAGCGCGGCCGCGACCTCCAACTGAGTGCCTGGCCTGCAGTTGAGGCGCACGAGGAACGAGTCCACCTGCCCCGAGCTGCCGAGCGCGGGCACGATCGCGATGCGCACGACGCCGTCGGCGACCAGCTGCTGGCCGCGCCGCGCGACCGTCGCAGTCGAGCTGCCGACCATGTCGGCGATGGCGGTCCAGCTGGCCCGGCCGTCGTGCTGCAGCGCGACGATGATCTTGCGGTCGAGCTCGTCGAGGGAGTCGAGCGCCTTCACGCGGCCGTGCCCGACCGGGGCGGCGCGACCTGGTGCAGGAAGCCGCGAACCGTGGCCGTCCATTCCTCCGCCTCCTCGATCTGGGGCGAGTGCCCCGACTTCTCGAAGATCGCCAACCGCGCGTCCGGGATGAGCGAGACGATCGTCTCGCTGCACGAGACCGGCGTGATCCAGTCCGTGCGCCCCACCGTGACCAGGGTCGGAGCGCTGATCCCGGGGAGAGCCCCCTTCAGATCATAGTTCGGCAGGTTCTTCGAGAAGGCGTAGTTGTGCGCCTCGTACCGGTAGGGGGTCGCGGCGACCTTGCGCTCGACGGCCTCGGGATCGTAGACGAAGTCGTACAGGGGGAGGATCTCGCGCCAGCAATCGCGCAGATCGTCGTCGTCGCGCACGCGTCCCTCGTCGATCCGGTCGAACTTGTCCATGTCGACGGTGACGCGGTCGGAGGCGAGGGCGTTGGCGCGCGAAAGCTCCGAGTGGGAGTTGTCGGGAGCGGTATCCCGCAGCACGAGGGCCTGCACGCGGTCCGGATACCGGATGGCGTACTCCATCGACATGAAGCCGCCGTAGGACCCGCCGGCCATGATGATCCGCTCGGCGCCGATCCACTTGCGGAGGGCGTCGATGTCGGCCGCCCACTGCTCGTGGCTGAACTCCCCGGATCCCTCGCTCTCGCCGGAGCCGCGCGCGTCGAACACGACCACGCGGTACTCGTCCGCGAGCCGGCCGAAGCTGGCGCGAGGCTCGGCGCGCGAACCGAGCCCGGGGGCGCCGTGGTGCGTGATGATGACCGGCGCGCCCTCGGGGCCGAGCACCTCGACGGCGAGGCGGTTGCCGTTGATCTCGACGAACTCGGCGGTGGTGGTCGCGGCGGCGAACTCCGGGGAGACGTCCTGGGTTCCGGTCACGGTTGGTCCTTTCTTCAGAGGGCGATGGTGCAGGAGTCGAGGTCGCGGGGGAAGGCGGTCAGCGGGCGGGAGCCGTCCGGCGTCACCAGCATGCTGTCCGAGATCCGGTAACCGGCGTGCCCCGGGATGTAGATGCCCGGTTCGTTCGAGACGATCATGCCCGCCTCGAGCGGGGTCTCGTCGCCGTCTTCGAGCCACGGCGGCTCGTGCATGCCGAGGCCGATCCCGTGGCCCTGCCGGTGGCGGAGATACTCGCCGAGACCGGCGTCGCGGATCACGTCGAGGCAGTTGCGGTTGGCGTTGCGGCATTCGCGTCCCGGCCGGATCGCCCGGCCGCCGATCTCCTGCGCCAGCCGCACCGCGTCGTGGTAGCGGCGCTGCTCCGCGCTGGGTTCGCCCAGCACGAAGGTGCGCTCGCCCTCCACGAACCGCCCGCCGACGGCGCAGCCGAGCGAGAGCATGAAAGTGTCGCCGGGCCGGAGGCGGTACCCGGAGGGGAGACCGTGCGGGTACGCGGAGTTCGCTCCGGAGTAGACGAGCCCGCCGGCCAGCGGCGAGACGACGATCACTTCGTCGTGCTCCGCGTACATCGTGGCGACGCCGACCCCGCCGACGTGCGAGGCCAGCTCGGCCTCCGTCGGCAGGGTCGCGCCCGCCGTGATGCTCTCGCGCACCAGGGCGACGCCCGCCTCCAGCATGAGGTCGGTGATCCGCGCCGCCTCCGCGTGCAGCGCGACCTCCTCGGGAAGCTTGACGAAGCGGGCGACGGTCACGATCGGGGTGGGGACGGCTTCGACGACTGCGAGCTCGGTGAAGGCGGCGTGCTGCCGCTCCCAGGTCATGCCGGTCGAATAGCCCACGCGGCCGGCACGCCCCACCCGGGAGGCCAGCGCACGGAACGGCGGCACGACGCCCGGGAACTCGGCGTAGGAGACGATCTCGGCACGCGCGTGCTGCCGCTCGGCGTTCTCGCGTTCGAGCTCCGGCACGAGCAGCACGGCGCCGCCGTCGGCGCCCAGCCAGACGGCGACCGGTCGCTCGCACGGATGGTGGAAGAACCCGGTCAGGTACGCGACGTCCTCGGGCGAGTCGGTCAGCAGGGCGTCGAGGCCCTCCGAACGCATGCGCTCGCGCACGCGGTCCTGCAGCCGGTCGAGAGCGTCGGCGCTCAGGCGGGTGGTGAACACGGTCCTCCTTCGTCGATACGGGCGGGTGGGTCAGCGGCGGCGCGACCGCGGGTTGCGGGCGTCGTTGTAGGCGATCGAGAGCAGCGTCGCCGACAGCACGAGCAGCAGGATCGCGATGGACGGGAACAGCGTCAGCCACCAGGCGCTCGACATGGCGCCCGATTGCTGCGCCTCGTACAGGATGCGTCCCCACGACCACACGTTCGGGTCGCCCAGCCCGAGGAACGCCAGTCCCGCCGCGGAGAGCACCGCGCGGGAGGCGGTCACCACGACGGAGACCACGATGACCGGGGTGACGGCCGGCACGACGTGCCGGACGATGATCCACAGCGGCGACGTGGTCATCAGCCGTGCGGCGTCCACGTATGGCAGCCGCACCACCGTGAGCGCCTGCGAGCGGACGAGGCGCGTGACCTCCGGCCAGGAGAACGCGGCGACGACGAGGATGATCGTCCCGGTGCTCGGCCCGACCAGCGCGGCGATGAGGATCATGAGCGGCAGCACCGGCAGCGACAGAGTGAGGTCCACGATGACGCTGATGACACCGTCGAGTCGCTGGAAGTAGGCGCCGACCACCGCGATCAGGGTGCCGACGACGATCGCGATGGCGGAGGCGGCGACGGCCACCAGGATGCTCTGCTGCGATCCCCAGACCACCTCGCCGAACACGTCGCGACCGAGGCTGTCGGTGCCGAACCAGTGCGCGAGGCTCGGCGGGGCGAGCACCGGGTCGCCGTAGCTCGGCGGGTAGGGGGCGATGAGCGGCGCCGCGACCGCGACGACGGTGAGCAGGATGAGCACGCCGAGCGCCAGCATCCCGAGCGGCTCGCGCCGGAACGCCTTCCACGTCTGTGCGCTCGCGCGGCCGTTGCCGAGCGCGACGGGCTCGAGCCCGACCGCCTCCTCGGTGACCGTCGCCGCGTTCTGGGTGGTCGCGTCGGTCATGCCTTCTTCACTCTCGGGTCGAGGAAACCGTAGACGGTGTCGGTGATCATGTTCGCGACCACCACCGTGATCGCGAGCATCAGGAACGCACCCTGGAGGACAGGGAAGTCGAGCTGGGTGACGGCCTCGTAGATGCCCCGGCCGATGCCGGGATACGCGAACACGGTCTCGGTGAGCACCGCGCCTCCCACGAGGAAGCCGAGCTGCAGGCCGATGAGCGTGGTCGTCGGCAGCAGCGCGTTGCGCAGCGCGTGTTTCCACAGCACCCGGCGGTAGGGCAGGCCGTTCGCCTTCGCGAGCGTGGTGTAGTCCTCCCCGAGCGCGTCGATCAGAGTCGATCGCATCGTCAGCACGTAGCTGCCGAGCTGCACGAGCATCAGCGAGAGCGCGGGGAGGACGAGGTGGGCGGCGACGCTCCCGTACCAGGCGAGCCCGTAGGCGTCCTGGTCGTAGGCCCCGCCGATGGGCAGCCAGCCGAGCATCAGCCCGAAGACGAACAGCAGCAGCACGCCGATGCTCGGAACGAAGATGGACTGCCCGGTGACTCCGATGATCTGCACCAGCCGGTCGAGGAACCGGCCGCGGTGGGAGGCCGCCAGCACCCCGAGCGGGATGCCGACGACCACCGTGGCCACGAGCGCGGCGCCCGTGAGGAGCAGCGTCCACGGGAGGCGCTGCATCAGCACGTCGAGCACCGGGATCGACTGCGTGAACGACACGCCCAGGTTGCCCTGGACGAGCTGCCACAGGTAGATCCCGTACTGCACGATCAGCGGCTGATCGAGGCCGTACTGCTGGAGCAGGGCGGCCCGCGCGTCCTCGGTCATGTTCGGGCTGGCGACGGCCAGCGCCGGATCTCCGGGCAGCAGGCGCAGCAGGAGGAAGGTCACGGTGACGGCGAACCACACCGTGAGCAGACCCCGGCCGAGCCGCGGGAGGAGGAACAGGAACCGGGACACGCGGGCGTACCTCTGCTTTCGGTTACTTGCCGGTCGGGTGCGCGCTGGCCAGCGACACCGGGTTGACGATGGAGAGCAACTCGCTCGGCTTCGAGACGAAGCCGGTCCACTTCGAGGAGTGCGCGAAGTACAGGTTCTGCGTGTACATGATGTTGTCGTACACGTTGTCCCGCACGATCTTCGCGGCCTCCCGCATCAGCTTCACCTTCTCGTCCTTGTCGGTCGTCGCGGTGCCCTGGGCGATCAGGTCGTTGAGCTTCGCGTCGTCGACGTAGGTGTAGTTGATGGCGCCGCCCGGCAGGTAGGCGAGCGTCATGTTCGTCACCGGGTCGTCCATGATGGCGAAGTTGCCGGCGTAGATGTCGAAGTCGCCCTTGTTGGTCATCGCGAGGTACGTGTTGCGCTCCGTGCCCTGCAGCTCGATCGCGATGCCCGCCTTCGCCGCGCTGTCCTTCACCAGGGTCGCCCACTGGCTGGTGACGCTGTCCTGCAGCGAGTAGATGAGGCGGAACTTCAGCGGGAACATCCCGTCGGAGCCGGCGGTGTAGCCCGCGTTCTCCAGCAGCTTCCGCGACTCGTCGGTGTCGAAGGCGTACTCCTTGATCGACTTGTCGTAGTAGTCCTTCAGCACCGGCATCAGCGGGCTGGAGCCGGTGGAGACGGCCTGCCCCTGCAGCACGACCTTGCGGATGGCGTCGTAGTCGACGGCGTGCGCGAGCGCCTGCCGCACCTCGACCTTGGCCAGGTCCGCGTTGTTCATGTTGTAGGTCATGTGCGCGTAGCCGAGCCCGACGGCCTCCTCCACGGCGATGCCGCTGGTGGACTTGAGCTTCGCGACCTGCGCCGGCGGGAGGGCGTTGGCGATCACGTCGACCTCGCCGCTCTGCAGCGCCAGGATCTCGGTGTTGATGTCCGGGAACACGCGGTAGACCACCGACGCGGAGAGCGGGGTTCCGCCCTCGACCAGCGGGTAGTCGTCGACGCGCTCGAGCGTGTAGCTCTGGCCGACCTGCACTTTGGTGAGCTTGTACGGGCCGGCGCTGACCCATCCGCCGTCGCTTCCGTCGTTCGGGAACGACGCGACCGACTCCGCCTTCTCGAACACGTGCTTCGGGACGATGTTGCCCCAGAAGCCGATCTCGTCGACGATCGACGAGTCCGGCTTGGTGAGGGTGAACTCGACCCGGGTCTTCGAGACGGCCTTCGCCGTGTCGAGGTTGGCGAGCTGACCGTAGAAGGTCCCGGAGGGCTTGTCCTTCTTGACCGCGTTCATGGTCCAGGCGACGTCCTCGGCTGTCAGCGGCTCACCGTCGCTCCACTTCAGGTCGTCGCGGATCTCGTAGAAGCCGGTGGTGTCGTCCACGTAGCCCCACTTGGTCGCGACCTGCGGCTCCTTCGAGCCGTCGTTCGCGATGCTCAGCAGGTGCGGGTACATGAGGTTCGTGATCCAGTAGTCGCTGCGGCTGTTGCCGACCAGCGGGTTGTAGTTCACGACGTCGGTGGTCGTGGCCACTGTCAGCGTCTGCGAACCGGCGGTCGCCGAGGTGGCGGCCGGCGGCGCGCTGGGGGCGCAGGCGCTGAGCGCCAGCGCCGACGCGGCCAGCACGGCCGCGGTGAGTGCGATCTTCCGTGGGCGCATCAGACCCACACCTCCTTCAGGACCCGCAGAGTGTTGCCACCCACGACGGCGCGGATCTCGTCGTCGGAGTAGTCGTGCTTCACCAGCCAGCCGATGATGTTGTAGAACTCCTCGGCCGGGTTCTCGAGGCCGTCGACGTACTCGACCTTCTCGTAGTCGACCGTCCCGTGGGCCTGCCCGAGGGACAGGTTCGACGAGAAGGCGTCGTGCAGGCCGACGTGGTCGCCGAAGAGCGTGTCGGGACCGAAGCTGACGTGCTCGAGGCCGACCAGGTCGACGCAGTACTGGAAGTGGTCCATCACCGACTCCAGCGAGTGGCGCGGGTGCGCCGGCGACAGCGTCGTGTGGGGCGCCGCCTCGATGCCGATCACACCGCCGCGCTTCGCGCACTCGATGATCGTCTCGTCGGTCTTCATGCGGTTCGTCGGCCACAGACCGCGGGCGCCGGCGTGGGTGATGAACGTCGGCTTGGTGGACGCCTTGATCGCGTCGACCGCGGTGCGGTCTCCCGAGTGCGAGACGTCGATGGCGATGCCGAGCTTGTTCATCCGCTCGACCGCGCGCTCCCCGAAGTACGTCAGCCCGCCGTCGCCGCGCTCCTTGAGCCCGGAGCCGAGGGTGTTCGCCTCGGAGTAGGCGATGCCCATCTGGCGCACCCCGAAGCCGTAGAGCACGTCGAGCCGGTCGACCTCGTTCTCGATCATCGTGGAGGCCTCGAGGGCGAAGACGTGCGCGATGCGGCCCGTCTCCGCGGCGTACTCGATGTCCTTGATCGACTCCCCCTTGATGACGAAGTCCTGGTGGGCGAGGTCTGCCATCCGCACGCCGAGGTCGAAGAGCACGTCCTGGTACTTCCAGCCCGCGTCGCTCGAGATGCAGCAGGTGCCGTCCATCCCGTTGTCGAAGACGGCCGTGATGCCCGAGCGGCTGAGCCCCTCGTAGCCGGTTGGTTCGCGGCCCTGGCGGATGTGGTCGCGGAGCTGGGTCATGTCTTCGGGGAAGACCTGCACGTGGTCGTGCAGCGAGATCACCGTCGACTCGGCGAGCAGGCGGGTCGTGCGCTCGGCCTGAGCGTCGCTGAGGCCGAGACCGGCGTAGGCGGGCACACGGCCGAGCTGCTTGGCGTAGCGGAACTCCCGGTAGTCCTTGCCCGCCTCGAGGTAGTCGTAGGCGGTGTAGCCGGTGTAGCGCGGGGAGGGGTCGAGCACGCTTTCTCCTTCGTTCCTGGTGAGGTGGTGTTCGAAGTGCGCACCTGGCGCAGTGGAAGACAATCTCGCGGATATCCGGCATCTGTGTCAACATGAGTTTGAAAATTCGGCAAATTCGTTTCTTGATTGAAACATTCCGGAAATCACTCACATGCGAGGATGTCTGCGTGGACACAACGAATCCCTCCGGCGACGAGGTGCTGCGGGTGCGCGGCCTCTCGGTCGCGTTCACCGGCTCCGGACCGGACATCCCGGCCGTGCGCGCGGTGGACCTCAGTGTCGGCCGCGGCGAGTTCGTCGCCCTGCTCGGCGAATCCGGCTCCGGCAAATCCGTCACCGCCCGCGCCATCATGGGCCTCGGCGACGAGCACACCCGGGTGACCGCGGACGAGCTTCTGCTCCGCGACATCGACCTCCTGCACCTGACGGAGGAGAGACGGCGACGGCTCCGCGGCGAGCGCATCGCGCTCGTGCTGCAGGACGCGCTCTCGGCGCTCAACCCGGTGATGACGATCGGCAACCAGATCGGCGAGCTCTTCCGGGTGCACCGCGGAGCGAGCCGCAAGGAGGCCCGTGCTCGTGCCATCGACCTGCTCGGTCTCGTCGGCATCCCCGCGCCCTCGCGACGGGTCGACGACTACCCGCACCAGTTCTCCGGCGGGATGCGCCAGCGCATCCTGATCGCCATGGCCATCGCCCTCGACCCCGAGCTCCTGATCGCGGACGAGCCGACGACCGCCCTCGACGTCACGGTGCAGGCGCAGATCCTGGACCTGCTCGGCTCGCTGGGCGACCAGCTCGGGATGGGCATCCTGCTCATCACCCACGACCTCGGCGTCGTGATGGAGGTCGCCGACCACGTGTCCGTCATGTACGCGGGCCGGATCGTGGAGAGCGGCTCCGCCGACACCGTGTTCGCGCACCCGGCGCATCCGTACACGCAGGCCCTGCTGCGCTCCGTGCCGCAGGCCGCTCAGCGCGGCTCCGACCTCCTCACCATCCCCGGATCCCCGCCCAGCCCGGCCCGGGTGCCGCAGGGCTGCTCGTTCCACCCGCGCTGCCACCTCGCGGTGGACGCGTGCGCCACCACCCGGCCTCCCCTGCTCGAGGTCGCCGCCGGCAGGCGGGCCGCCTGCCTCCGATCCGAGGAGCTCATCGGTGAACTCGTCTGACCCCCGCACCGCCGCCGTCCTCCCCCGTCCCGGCGAGGGCGCCCGCGAGGTCGTGCTCGCCGCCTCCGGCCTGGCCCGCCGCTTCGCCACGGGGTCCCGGCTGCGTCCCGCGACCGTCTCGGCCGTGGACGGCGTGAGCCTCGAGCTCCACGCCGGCGAGGTGCTCGGCATCGTCGGCGAGTCCGGCTGCGGCAAGTCCACGCTCGCTCGGATGCTGGTGGGTCTCGAGCGCCCGGACGAGGGAACGCTGGCCTACCGCGGGCGCGATGTCGGCCGCGGCCGGCTGAGCGACCGCAAGCACCTGCGGCAGGGCGTCCAGATGATCTTCCAGGACCCGTACGCCTCCCTCGACCCGCGCATGACCGTGCTCGACATCGTCACCGAGCCCATCGCCGCTGCCCACGCCATGGGCCGGGCAGCCCGCCGCGCCCGTGCGGTCGAGCTGCTGGAGCTCGTCGGTCTCGGCGAGGACATGCTCGGCCGGTTCGCCCACCAGTTCTCGGGCGGCCAGCGTCAGCGCATCGGAATCGCCCGCGCTCTCGCACTCGACCCCGACGTGCTGGTCTGCGACGAGCCCGTCTCCGCACTCGACGTCTCGGTGCAGGCGCAGGTCATCAACCTCCTCGGCGACATCCGCCGCCGCCTCGGAGTCTCCATCGTCTTCATCGCCCACGACCTCTCGGTCGTCCGCCACATCGCCGACCGCGTCGCCGTGATGTATCTCGGGCGCATCGCCGAGATCGGCGACACCGAGGCCGTCTACGATCACCCGTCGCACCCCTACACTCAGGCGCTGCTCTCGGCGACCCCCACCGCCACCCGCGAGGGCCGCGGCCGCCTCTCCCGGCGTCGCATCCTCGGCGGCGAGCCCCCCTCGCCCGTCGACCCGCCCGCCGGCTGCCGCTTCAACCCGCGCTGCTGGATGGCGACCGACGAGTGCCGCGATATCGTGCCGCCGCTGCGCGCACTGGCCGGCCCCGGCGTCCCCCTGCGAGACGTGTCGTGCCACCACGCCGAGGAAGCGGTGCTCGCAAGCTAGGCGAATACCTCACCGGGAAGCCGAAAGGCCCGCGGATCATCCGCGGGCCTTTCGTGTTCGTCGGAGCCGCCCAAGGGAATCGAACCCTTGACCTTCTCATTACGAGTGAGATGCTCTGCCGACTGAGCTAGGGCGGCGTGGGCCGGGCTCTCGCTCGGCGCACAGTCAGATAGCTTACCCGATCGGGCGGGGTGCTCACGACCATGCGGGCGCGGGAAGCGAGCCGGGTCAGTGCACCTGGCTGCCGAGCGCCTGCAACTGGTCGAAGGAGGCGCGCAGGCGGTCGGCGAGGGGTTCGACGCCGCCGTGATCCGCCCAGCACGACCAGGCGTGACGCATCCCCGCGAAAGCCACGTAGGTGACGAGGCGGGCACGCTGGTGCAAGCCCTCCTCGTCCTCCGCGAGAGCCGGGTCGTCGTGGGCGAGACGGCGTTGGACGACGGCGCTCAACCCTTCCTCGAACGTGTGCATGCTGGCCATGCGCTGCGCGAAGAGCTCCGGGTTGTCTTTCAGGAGTGCCCGCCGGAGGGTGTGCATCTCCTGCAGGGTCG
This sequence comes from Leifsonia sp. LS1, assembly GCF_020521355.1. Taxonomy (NCBI): domain Bacteria; kingdom Bacillati; phylum Actinomycetota; class Actinomycetes; order Micrococcales; family Microbacteriaceae; genus Leifsonia; species Leifsonia sp. LS1. Next base: position 270,783 of record NZ_BPER01000006.1, on the reverse strand, counting down.
CCGCAGCCTCCCCCGGGGCGCTCTGCGCGGCCTCGCCGAGGTCGCCGCCGTCGATGGCCGCGATCAGCAACAGGCTCATCCCGTGCAGGATGGGCTCCTCTGGGCCGGCTGCGACGAAGCGCTCGACGTCATCCTCCCCCGGAAGCTCGGGAAGCTCCCCGATGATCGCCGCCTCCTTCGAGGGGAAGTAATTGAAGAAGGTCCGCGGCGAGACGTTCGCCGCATGGCTGATCTCGTCCACCGTGACACGGTCGAAGCCACGCTCGCTCGTGAGGGTGAGCGCGGCGAGCTGGATCGCGCGCCGGGTGGCGATGCGCTTGCGCTCGCGCAGGCCGAGCTCGGGATCCAGTGCGGAGTCGGGGGCCACAGTCACTCCTGGATTATTTCATCCGCTGCAAAATTGCACCACTCGACCGAGCGAACTGTGACGCCACCGGCCCGCTCAGCAGGTCTTGCCCTCCGTCGGCAGCGTCCCCTTCACCAGGAACGCGTCGACGGTGTCGTTCACGCACGAGTTCGACTTGTTGTAGGCGGTGTGCCCCTCGCCCTTGTAGGTGAGCAGGTGGCCGTTCTCCAGCTCGTGGGCGAGGTTCTTCGCCCACACGTACGGGGTCGCGGGGTCGTTGGTGGTGCCGACGACCAGGATGGGGGCGGAGCCCGCCGCCGCGATCGGCCCCCGCTTGACCGTGGACTTGTACGGCCAGGAGGCGCAGCCGATGTCCCCGTACGCCATGTACGGCCCGATGACCGGGGCGTCCTTCGCCAGCTCGGCGGCCTGCGCGCGCATGGTCGCGGGATCGGCATCGTACGCGTAGTCGAGGCAGTTGATCGCCATGAACGCCTCGGTCGAGTTGTCCGAATACGTGCCGTCACTGTCACGGCTGTTGTACGCGTCGGCCAGGGTGAAGGCGACAGAGGCGCTGCCGCGCATGACCGACTCGAACATCTGGCTCAGGTACGACCATCCGTTCGCGTCGTAGAGCGGATAGATGATCGCGGTCACGAGGGTGTTCGCGCCGAGTTCACGGCCGTCGGAGTTGCGGATGGGGCTGTTCTCGACCGAGGCCAGCAGAGCGGAGATGGTCTTCATGCCGTCGTCGACCGTCCCGTCGAACGGGCAGTCCTTCTGACCGAGGCAGTCGGTGAGGTAGGCGCGCAATGCGCTCTCGAAGCCCTGCGCCTGGACCTTGGTCACGTCGAAGTTGCTGGCGGCGGGGTCGAGCGCACCGTCGAGGACGAGCCGGCCGGTCTTGCCGGGGTAGAGGTCGGCGTACACCGCTCCGAGGTAGGTGCCGTAGGAGTAGCCGAGGTAGTTGAGCTTCGTGTCGCCGAGCACGGCGCGCAGCAGGTCGAGGTCGCGCGCGGCGCTCACGGTGTCGACCTCGTCGAGCAGCGCTCCGGTGTTCTTGGCGCAGGCCGCGCCGAAGTCGACCGATGCGGTGGTGTTCGCGGCGATCCACTCGTCGGAGCCGCGCACGCCGGGGGTGATGTCGTAGAGGTAGCCGTCCATCTGCTTGGCGTCGTAGCACTTCACCGCGGTCGACCGGCCGACCCCGCGCGGGTCGAAGCCGACGACGTCGAAGTGGTCCTGCAGTGTGCTGTCGGTCGCGTAGCCGACGCTGTCCTTCACGAAGTCGTAGCCCGACGCGCCCGGCCCCCCGGGATTGACCAGGAGAGACCCCTGTTTGGTGCCCTTCGCCTTCTGGCGGATGAGCGCGAGCTCGATCTCGCCCGCGAACGGGTCGTCCCACCTGAGCGGAGCCTTCGCGGTCGTGCACAGCATCCCGCCGGAGCAGCTGCTCCACTTCAGCACCTGCTCGTAGAAGGGCTTGAGGTTCGCGGCGACATCCTCCCTGACCGGAGAGGAGGTCGCGGCGGTCTTGGGCGGGATGAACCACGTGACGCAGCCGGTCAGGGTGAGCGCGGCGATCGCCGCGATCGCGACGGAGGCCGTGCGCAGAACGCGCCGACGGGGGCCTGGGCGGCCCGAGCGGGTGATCACAGGTCGGTCCCCTTTCGCGCGGCGGTGCCGCGAAGGATGGTGGTGAGCATGGCCTCGAGGGCCAACGCCGGCGCGACGTTGCCGTCGATCCGCTCGCGAGCGGTTGCGACCGCGTCCATCGCGGCGAGCGTATCGGCGGGAGTCGAATGAGCGCTGAGAGCTTCCAGCCGCTCCCGCAGCTCGAGGTTCACGAGCGCGCTGTCGCTGCGCAGCTGCAGCATCATCACGTCACGGTAGAGGGACTGCAGGTCGACCAGGATCCGGTCGATGCCGTCTCGCAGGCTCCGGGTCGCGCGCCGCTTCTGGTCGTCCTCCAGTTGACGCAGCTGTCCGCGCAGGGCGGGCGGGACGGTGCCGCCCGGTTCGACGCCCAGGGAACGGAGCGCGTGTTCGCGCTCCTCCGCGTCCCGCTCCTCCGTGATGGCCTTCGCGTCGGCACCCGCGATCTCGAGCAGCGTCGCCGCGGCGAGGACGGCGTCCGAGACGGATCGGATGCCGAGCGCGAGCGTCAGGGTCTCCGAACGCCGTCTGCGCGCCTCTTCGTTGGTCGCGAGGCGGTGCGCCATCCCGATGTGGCTCTGCGCGTGCCGTGCGGCGCGCTCGGCAGTGACGGCGTCCACGCCGTCCCGGCGCTCGATCAGGGCGGCGACATCGGCCACGCTCGGCACCTTCAGGCGCACGGTGCGGACGCGGGAGCGGATCGTCGGCAGGAGGTCGGCGTCGCTCGGGGCGCACAGGATCCAGACCGTCCGCTCCGGCGGCTCCTCCAGAGCTTTCAGCAGCACGTTGGAGGTGCGCTCGCTCATGCGGTCCGCATCCTCGATCACCATCACCCGGTATCGCCCGACGGAGGGCGAGAACTGCGAGCTGGACACGAGCGTGCGCACCTCGTCGATGGAGATGATGACGCGCTCGGTGCTCAGCACGGCGAGGTCGGGGTGGGTCCGCGCCTCGACCTGTCGCTGCGTCGCCAGGTCGCCCTCGGGCGTTCCCGGGCTGAGCAGCGCCGTGGCGAAGGCGTAGGCGAGGTTGGAACGGCCGGACCCCGGAGGGCCCGTGATCAGCCACGAGTGGGTCATGCCGCGGGCGTCGGATCCCGAGGCGGCGGCCCGCACGACGGCGATGGCGTCGTCCTGCCCCGTCAGGTCGTCCCACACTGCCATGCGTTCCAGGCTAGCGGGCACGGCGGACACCGGCGCGGTCAGACGCGGCCATCGAGGCGGCGGCGGATCTCGGCGGCGATCTCGTCGATGGGCAAGGAGGCATCCACCACCAGGAATCGCTCCGGTTCCGCGGCGGCGAGCTCGAGGAAGGCGGCCCGGACGCGGGCGTGGAACTCGGCTCGTTCGGCCTCCAGGCGGTCGTAGCGTGTACGGGAGCTGTCGAGGCGTGCACGGGCCGTCGTCTCGTCGAGGTCGAGGAGGATCGTGAGATCCGGGAGCAGACCTTCCGCCGCCCACAGCGAGAGGGCGCGCACCTCGTCGCCGCCGAGGACGCGTCCGGCTCCCTGATACGCCACCGACGAGTCGATGTAGCGGTCCTGCACGACGACATCGCCGCGGTCGAGGGCGGGGCGCACGAGGGTCGCGACGTGGTGAGCGCGGTCGGCTGCGTAGAGCAGTGCTTCCGCCCGCGGCGCGATGTCCCCGCGATGGTGGAGCACGATCTCGCGGATCTCGACGCCCGCAGCCGTGCCGCCGGGCTCGCGGGTACGAACGACGGTGCGTCCGCGGGAGGTGAGCCACTCCGTCAGGAGCGCGGCCTGCGTCGACTTGCCGACCCCGTCACCCCCTTCGAACGTGATGAAGAACCCGCTCACTCGGCCGCCGGCTTCGCCGCGGGGGCCTTCTTCGCTGCCGTGGACTTCTTGGCGGCCGTGGTCTTCGCGGCGGTCGTCTTCGCGGCGGTCGTCTTCGCGGGCGCCTTCCGCGTCGTCGCCTTCTTCGCCGCGGGCTTCTTGGCCGGCCCCTTGGCGCGCTTGTCCGCGAGCAACTGCACAGCACGCTCGAAGTCGACCTCGTCGACCGTCTCCCCGCGCGGGATCGTCGCGTTGGTCTCGCCGTCCGTCACGTACGGTCCGAAGCGGCCGTCCTTGACCTTGATCGGCTTGCCGCTGACCGGATCCGCGTCGAACTCCTTGAGGGCACTCGACGCGCGGCGGTTGCCGTACTTCGGCTGCGCGAACAGCTCCAGCGCTCCGGCGAGATCGACCGTGAAGATGTCGTCCTCGGAGGTCAGCGAGCGGGTGTCCGTCCCCTTCTTCAGGTAGGGGCCGTACCGGCCGTTGGCCGCCTGGATCTCGTCGCCGCTCTCCGGGTCGATGCCGACGACCCGCGGGAGGTCGAGGAGCTTGAGCGCCGTCTCGAGGTCGAGGGACGCGATGTCCATCGACTTGAAGAGCGACGCGGTCCGCTGTTTCGGCGCGGCGGCCTTCTTCGCCGGCTTCTTGGCCTCGACGACCTCACCCGTCTGCGGGTCGGCCTGCGGCTCTGGCTCCGGGTCGGCCTCGGTCACGTACGGGCCGAAGCGGCCGTCCTTGGCGAGGACGACCTTGCCGGTCTCGGGGTTCGAGCCCAGCACGCGGTCGGTCTGCACCGGGGCGTCGATCAGTTCGCGGGCCTTCGCGGGCGTGAGCTCGTCCGGGGCCAGCTCCGGAGGGAGGTTGACGCGCCGCGGGGTGGCGTCCTCCGCGGCGCCGGGCTCGGCGACCTCGAGGTACGGGCCGTATTTGCCGATGCGCAGGGTGACGCCCTCATCGATCGCGATCGAGTTGATGCTGCGCGCGTCGATCTCGCCGAGATTGTCGATCACCCGGCGCAGGCCCTTGTGCTTGTCGCTGCCGAAGTAGAAGCTGTTGAGCCAGTCGATCCGTTCGGCTTCGCCGTCCGCGATCCGGTCGAGGTCGTCCTCCATCTCGGCGGTGAAGTCGTACTGCACCAGGTCGCCGAAGTAGTCCTCGAGGAGTCGGACGACCGAGAACGCGACCCAGCTGGGGACGAGCGCCTGGCCGCGCTGCGTCACGTAACCGCGGTCGATGATCGTGGAGATGATGCTCGCGAAGGTGGAGGGCCGGCCGATGCCGAGCTCCTCGAGCGCCTTCACCAGGCTCGCCTCCGTGTAGCGCGGCGGCGGTGTGGTCTCGTGCCCATCCGCCTCGACCTCGGCGACCGAGAGGGACTGGTCGGGCTCGAGCGGCGGCAGCTTGGCCTCGGCCGTGTCGGAGGAGTTGCGCTCCTCGTCCTTGCTCTCCTCGTACGCGTTGAGGAACCCGCGGAAGGTGATGACCGTGCCGCTCGCGGTGAACTCGGCGACGGTGCCGTCGAGGGTTCCCTCCGTGATGGACGCCTCGACCGTGACGGAGGCGGTCTGCCCCTTCGCGTCGGCCATCTGGGAGGCGACGGTCCGCTTCCAGATCAGGTCGTAGAGCCGGAACTCGTTGCCGCGCAGCACCTTCTCGAGCTCGCTCGGGGTGCGGAAGACCTCGCCGGACGGACGGATGGCCTCGTGCGCCTCCTGGGCGTTCTTGCTCTTCGAGGCGTACGTGCGCGGCTTGTCGGGAACCGTCTCCGGCCCGTAGAGCTTCGCCGCCTGTGTGCGGGCCGCGTTCGTGGCCTGCTGCGACAGCGACGCGGAGTCGGTGCGCATATAGGTGATGTAGCCGTTCTCGTAGAGCGTCTGAGCGACGCTCATCGTCTGCCGGGCCGAGAAGCGGAGCTTGCGGGCGGCCTCCTGCTGCAGCGTCGAGGTCGTGAACGGCGCGGCCGGACGACGGGAGTACGGCTTGGAGTCGACCTTGGAGACGGTCACGACGGTGCTCGGCCGGCGCACCGCGTCCGCGAGCGCCTGGGCGGCCTCCTCGTCGAGAGTGCGGGCGTCCGAGGTGAGGCGACCGTGGTCGTCGAAGTCTCGACCGGTCGCGACGCGCGTACCGTCGACGCGGGCGAGGCGCGCCTGGAAGGCGGTGGCGCCCTCGGGCGCGAGCTGAGCGGTCAGGCCCCAGTAGGACGCCGGTACGAACGCGAGCCGTTCCCGCTCGCGGTCGACGACCAGGCGCGTCGCCGCAGACTGAACGCGGCCCGCCGACAGTCCGGGTCCGACCTTGCGCCACAGGACCGGCGATACCTCGTAGCCGTACAGGCGGTCGAGGATGCGGCGGGTCTCCTGAGCGTCGACCAGAGCAGTGTCGATCTCGCGGGTGTTGTCGCGGGCCTTCTCGATGGCCTCGCGCGTGATCTCGTGGAAGACCATGCGCTTGACGGGGACCTTCGGCTTCAGCACCTCGACGAGGTGCCAGGCGATGGCTTCTCCTTCGCGGTCCTCATCCGTGGCGAGCAGGAGCTCGTCCGCGTTCTTGAGGGCGCGTTTGAGATCGGCGACCGTCTTCTTCTTCTGATCGGAGACGACGTAGTACGGCTCGAAGTCCTTCTCGACGTCGACCGAGAACTTCCCGAGCGACCCCTTCTTCAGCTCCGGCGGCAGGTTCTTGGGCTCGATCAGGTCTCGGATGTGGCCGACGGAGGCCATCACCTCGTAGCCGTCGCCCAGGTACTGGGCGATCGACTTCACCTTGTTCGGAGACTCGACGATGACGAGTTTCTTCGTGTCAGGCACCTGACTCCTCTTATATGTACGACGATGTCGCCCCGACCGGATGTCGGTAGCACGCTCCCGCGTCTGTGCCGCGGAGCCCGGTCCTCGGCGCAAAGCCGGACGAGCGTGGGCCGGAGTGGCCCAACAGGCAAACCATACACACCTTGCCCTCGGGTGTGCCTAATCCGGTGCCGTCCGTTCGCCCTGGGCGCAGGGACGGCGCGTGTGCTCCCTTGTGGACGGCAGAGCGCCGAGGACAATGGAGGTATGGCAACGACATCACTGACGACGTACACCGCCAAGCTGACCGACGGACCTCTCGAGGGCAAGACGATCGCCACCGAGTTCCTCCCCTCCGGGGACCCGCGTCCCCGGCTCGAGCTCGCCGCCCCCGGAGGCGGCAAGCGCTACCTCTACGTCCGCGCCGCCGGCACGGACACCGAGTACTCGGGGACCGACGCCAATGCCGACCGGCCGAGCGCCGTGGGCTACCGCTACCTGGAGACGCTGTTCGACTGACTCCGTTTCGGCCGAACTTTCCCCGGCCGAACGCGTTACCCGGTGCTCCCGGCTCATCCCGGCGGTCCCGCACGTGCACTCACGGCCGTGCGCCACCCTCCCGGAATGTCGACGCCCACGGTGACCGTCGCCTCCAGCCCTGCCATCAGGCACTCCTCCAGTTCTGCGCCGTTCTCCTCCGCCACCCGGTCGGCCAGTTCGCACGGCTCGCCTCCGATCCTCCCGACCGCGGCGTCCGCCGCGGCGAGCGCCGCCAGGTCGGCGACCGTCGCCGCCCGTCGCTTCGCGACGTGCGCGGCCCCGACCGCCAGCGTTGCGACGAGGACCGCGACCATCGCCCCCACCAGCGTCACGACCACGACGCTCGCGCTTCCGTACTCGCCGCCCAGCCGGCCCCTGAACCGGGACGTGCCCGGCCGCCATGCGGCGCCTCGCACCGGCATCACCCCGTGCCTCCGGATTCGGCACGGGCCTCGTCCACCGCACACGCTCGTGCGCTGATCCGCAGCCCTGCTGCGCCCAGCCCCACCACGGCGCTGTGGGCCGTCAAGGTCACGCACACCATCCCACTCCGCCGATCGATCACACGTTCCGCCTCGAGGCCGGACACCGCGGAAGCAACGGGCGGATCACCCCGGCCGAGCAGCCGCGCGTCCACCGCCGCGGCGTCGGCCAACCGGAGCTGCTGTCCACCGGCCTGCACGGCGCCGACGCCGAGCCCGAGACACACGAGGGCCGCGGGGAGGGCGACAGCGAACTCGGCGGTGACGCTGCCCCTCTCTCGCTCGGACCCGCGCGGCTCTCCGGGCGAGCCGCTCTCACGCCGCGACCGTGAGAGCACCACGCACCAGCTCCGTGAGCAGACTCTTCACCTCGTCGCTCCGCAGCACGACCACGAGCAGACCCGCGATGCCCACCGCCGCGACCGTGATGATCGCGTACTCCGCCGTCGCCGCGCCGTGCTCGTCCCGTACTGCTTCCCAGGCCCGGGCCCGCCGGGCTCGTGCCGGCCATACCCGCTGTGCCCAGCGGGCCGGCCGTTCTGTCATCGGCCGCTCCTCCGGCTCCCGCTCGCTCCGTGTCCGCCTTTCCGGCACGTGCTCCCGCTCCCCCACCATTCGTTCCCCCATCTTTCGTTCCCCCACCTTTCGTTCCCGCACCTTTCGTTCCCGCACCTTTCGTTCCCCCGCCCATCGCTCTCTCAGCACTCGCTCCCCATCTCGTCATCCCTTTCCTCTCGACCGGTCCGGGCCGATGGCCGGTGCTCCTCATCCTTCGCGAGGGCTGTCGGCGCGTGGGCCGGTCACCCGAATCGGTGGACAACTGCTCAGAACCCCGCAACGGTGGAGGAGATCAGCGCGAGCATCACGGGTGCGACTCCCAGGAGCAGGAACGATGGCAGTACGCAGACAGCGAGGGGCATCAGGAGCTGCACACCGAGGCGCGCGGCGGCGGTGCGTCCTGCAGCGCGGGCTGTGCGCCGCCGTTGCACCGCCGAGGAGGAGAGTAGCTCGGCAGCCGGGGCCCCGGCCCGCGCCGCCAGCTCCAGGATGTCGTCGATGGCGGCGTCGGATCCACCGGGGAGATCCAGCCGGTCGCACGTCTCCGCGACGAGGCGGCGCGATCGCTCCACCGACAGCCCCGAGCTCAGTGCGATCGCCGTCAGCTCCTCGGTCGTCCCCGGTACGTCCCCGCTCGGGGCCGCCCTGCGGACAAGACTCGCCGTCCATCTCCTCCCGGCGATCCCCAGGGCTGCACCCGCGGTGAGGAGCATCCCACCGACCGGTCCGGAACCGAGCGCTCCGACGATGTCGACTCCGAGGAGCATCGCCGACGCCGCGCCCGCCAGCGGCAGCCAGCTCACCAGCCGTGCCGTCGCTCGGGGGCCGCTCAGCGCCACTTCCACATCCCGCGCCACTTCCGCCCGGTCCCGTAGCGCGTCCGCCGCGCCCCGCAACGCCGGGCTCAGCGGCGCTCCTGCCGCCACCGCGACGGCCCAGGCGGCGGCGAGCGTCGCCAGCGGACCCCCGCTCACCGACGCCTCGCCCGGCGGGCCCGCGCCGGTCGTGGGAGCGCGCACGGCCGCCTCAGACGACGCCCACGGATCCGGCAACCCGCGCGACGACCCCCGCCCCTGCGGAGAGTCGCGGCTCCGTCCGCGCGCACTCCCGCGCATCGTCCGCCGAACCGACGCCGACTGCTCGGCGAGCGACTCCTCGGCGAGCGCATCCTCGACGGCCGCCCCTGCCTCGATGCGCGCGGCCACCCGGCGCACCGACGGTGGAGCGCCCGCCCGCCCCACGTGCCGCCACGCAGACGTGGGCGCTACACCCGCGTCGAGGAGCACCGCGAGTGCCTCGGCGGCACCGGCGAGTGCGTCGGCGTCCGTCTCGACGACCGACGAAGCGGAACGACGGAGGACGCCGTCCCGCTTTCGTGTCGCGGCCGCGCGCCCGCGGCCCGCTCGTCGCCGCTGTGGCACCACAGCCGTCCCGCGCTTCCTGCTCATGCCCTGCCCCCGGGCTGCTCGACGGCACCCCGCGCGGGCACGACTCCCAGCCGGCCGTCCCCGCCGAGCGCGAGGCGGGCGAATCCGGCCACGCGGCGGCCCTCCCCCCTCCGTTCGACATGGACGACGAGCCCGATCGCACTCACCGCCTGCCGGGCGAGCGCGTGCTCCCCGAGGCCCGCCAAAGCGCCCAAGGCTTCCAAGCGCGCCGGGACGTCGACGAGCGAGTTCGCGTGGAGCGTGCCCGCTCCCCCATCGTGTCCGGTGTTGAGGGCGCTCAGCAGATCGCGCACCTCTTCTCCGCGGCACTCGCCGAGCACGAGGCGATCGGGTCGCATCCGGAGTGCTTCGCGCACGAGCCGACGCAGATCCACGCCGCCCGCTCCTTCGAGGTTCGGCTGGCGTGCCTGCAGCGCGACGACGTGCGGGTGCGGGACGCGGAGCTCCGAGACGTCCTCGATCACGACGATCCGCTCGGTCGGCGGCGCGTGGGCCAGGATGGCGGCGAGCAGGGTGGTCTTCCCTGCCCCGCCCGCCCCTGTGACGAGCAGATTCGTGCGCGCCGCAACCGCCGCGCGCAGGGTCTGCGCCTGCTCCGGCGTCAGCGAGCCCGCGGCGGCGAGATCCTCCAGCGTCAGGACCTCCTCGCGCGGGATACGGATGGACAGGAGCGTTCCCCCGGTCGAGATGGGCGGGAGCACGGCGTGGACGCGCACTCCCCCGCGCAGGCGCACGTCGACGAACGGCGTCGCCTCGTCGATGTGCCGCCCACCACGACCGATCAGATCGACGGCCAGGCGGCGGACGGAACGCTCGTCCAGGTTCCAGTCCGGGATGCGATGGAGACCCGGTGGGCCGCCGTCGCTCCAGAGCTCGCCCGCTCCGGTGATGAACAGGTCGGTCACGCCCGGTCGCTGGAGGTAGGGCGTCAGGATGCCGAACGTCTCCCACAGACCGGGTTCACGCTGAGCGGGGCTCGCTGTCTCGTCTCTCATCCTCCGAGCCAAGAGCACAGACGGCGGAACCGGGACGACTCCGAAGGATCTGTGGAGTCCTGACGGGAGGCCCGCGGTTGGGAATGACGAGCGGCGCGCTAGGGGGATGCCGGTTAAAAAAGGGGGGCCGCACCTATTGGGGGGAACAGGTGCGGCCACTGCGGCGCTGGATTGGGGGGAATCGTTAGCGCCGCACGCACGAATTTACATTCGGCCGGGGACAAGTTTACGCGGAATCAATGCAAACGCAAGTCTCCGTGGGACCGGCCCGCCCGAGGTTGTAGAGTCAGGCATTGTCGCGCCACGACAGAACACTCAGCATCGCAAAGGAGCGAACAGCCTCCCCATGAGCAACACAATCGACAACCTGCTCCATGAAGCCCGACGGTTCTCGCCGAGCGAGGAGTTCGCCGCGCACGCCGTGGCGACAGCCGATCTCTACGAGCGCGCCGCCGACGACCGCCTCGGGTTCTGGGCCGACCAGTCCCGCGACCTCCTGCACTGGCACAAACCGTTCACGAAGACGCTGGACTGGACGAACCCGCCGTTCGCGAAGTGGTTCGACGACGGCGAGCTCAACGTCGCCTACAACTGCCTCGACCGGCATGTGCTCGCCGGCAACGGCGACCGTGTGGCCATCCACTGGGAGGGTGAGCCCGGCGACTCCCGCTCGCTCACCTACGCCGAGCTCACCGCGGAGGTCAAGAAGGCGGCCAATCTGCTCACCAGCCTGGGCATCCGTGCGGGCGACCGCGTGGCCATCTACCTCCCGATGATCCCGGAGGCCGTGATCGCGATGCTCGCCGTCGCACGCATCGGCGCGGTGCACTCCGTCGTCTTCGGCGGCTTCAGCGCGGAGAGCCTGCGCTCGCGCATCGACGACGCCGAGGCCAAGCTGGTGATCACCGCGGACGGCGGCTGGCGCAAGGGCCGCGTGTTCCCGCTCAAGGACGCGGTCGACGCCGCCCTGTCGGGCTCCGAGAGCACGGTGGAGCACGTCCTCGTCGTCAAGCGCGGGGAGAACGAGGTGGCCTGGACCGAGGGCCGCGACCTGTGGTGGCAGGACGAGATCGCCCAGGTGGACGCGGACCACGTCGCCAAGGCGTTCCCGGCCGAGCAGCCGCTGTTCATCCTCTACACCTCGGGTACGACCGGCAAGCCCAAGGGAATCCTGCACACCTCGGGCGGGTACCTCACGCAGGCCGCGTTCACCCACAAGAACGTGTTCGACCTCCACGCCGACTCCGACGTGTACTGGTGCTCGGCCGACGTCGGCTGGATCACCGGCCACAGCTACGTCGTGTACGGCCCGCTCGCCAACGGCGCCACCCAGGTGCTCTACGAGGGGACCCCCGAGACGCCGCACCCGGGCCGCTGGTGGGAGATCATCGAGAAGTACAAGGTCTCGATCTTCTACACCGCGCCGACCGCGATCCGCTCGTTCATGAAGCTCGGCCGGCAGCACCCGCAGCGGTTCGACCTCTCCAGCCTGCGCGTGCTCGGGTCGGTGGGCGAGCCCATCAACCCGGAGGCGTGGATGTGGTACCGGGAGGTCATCGGCGGCGGCGGGACCCCGATCGTCGACACCTGGTGGCAGACCGAGACCGGCGCCATCATGATCTCCGCACTGCCCGGGGTGACGACGCTCAAGCCGGGCAGCGCGCAGGTGCCGCTGCCGGGTGTCTCGATCGAGATCCTCGACGAGGCGGGTGTGCCGGTCGGCAAGGACCAGGGCGGCCTGCTGGTGGTCACGGAGCCGTGGCCGAGCATGCTGCGGGGCATCTGGGGCGACCCCGACCGGTTCGTCGAGACCTACTGGTCGAAGTTCGGCGACAAGTACTTCGCCGGCGACGGCGCCCGGTACGACAAGGAGGGCGACATCTGGCTGCTCGGCCGGGTCGACGACGTGATGAACGTGTCCGGTCACCGGCTCTCGACAGCGGAGATCGAATCGGCGCTCGTGGCTCACGCGCTGACGGCGGAGGCCGCCGTGGTCGGTGCCGAGGACGAGACGACCGGCCAGGCCGTCGTCGCGTTCGTGATCATCAAGGAGAACCAGCTCGAGACGGCGCAGTCGATCGACGTGGCGGCCGAGTTGCGCAAGCATGTCGCGGAGCAGATCGGCGCCATCGCCCGTCCTCGGGACATCTTCATCGTCACCGAGCTGCCGAAGACCCGGTCGGGCAAGATCATGCGGCGCCTGCTGAAGGATGTCGCGGAGGGGCGCGAGGTGGGCGACACGACCACGCTCGCCGACACCGCGGTCATGAGCTCGATCCAGAGCAAGCTGTCCTGACGGATGCACGAAGGGGGGGGGCCCCCCCGCCCCCCCCCCTTCGTCGTCTCCTGGCGTGGACTACTCGAATGCGACCACGATCTCGACCTCGACCGGCGAGTCGAGCGGGAGCACGGCGACACCGACGGCCGACCGAGCGTGCACTCCGGCGTCGCCGAAGATCTCTCCCAGCACCTCCGAGGCGCCGTTGACGACGCCGGGCTGACCGGTGAACGCGGGATCGGAGGCGACGAAGCCGACGACCTTGACGACGCGGGTGACCCGGTCGAGGGAGCCGAGCACGCTCTTCACGGCGGCGAGGGCGTTGAGCGCGCAGGTGCGCGCATAGTCCTTGGCGTCGGCGGCCGGAACGAGGCCGTGGCCCTCGCCCACCTTGCCGGTCGCGGGGAGTGCGCCGGCGACCATCGGCAGCTGGCCGGAGGTGTAGACGTGGCCGCCGTCGATCACGGCGGGGGTGTAGGCGGCGACCGGCGGGACGACGTCCGGCAGGTCGATGCCCAGTTCGGCGAGACGCGCCTCGATGGCGGCCATCAGGCGTCCGCCTCGTCCTGCACGGGGCGCTTCAGGTAGGCGACGAGACCGCCCTCCGGACCCGTCACCACCTGCACCAGCTCCCACCCCTCCGAGCCCCAGTTGTTGAGGATGGCGGCGGTGTTGTGGATCATCAGGGGCGTCGTGAGGTACTCCCAGCGCGGCATCGTGCTCCTTGCGTTCGGGCCGTTTATCAGGTTGATCACCTACTCTGATCCTATGTCTGCGAAAAAACCACGGGCTAGAGGTGCGTTCGGCGCCGGCGCCGCGTTCCTCGGCATGAGTGTTGTCGCGGGCCTTCTGGTCGCTGCCGCCGTCACGCCGGCGATCGCCGTGACCGGCATGGCGGCCAACAACGGGATCGGCGTCTTCGAGGGCCTTCCCGAGTACCTCGAGCCGGGCACGCTCGCCCAGCCGACCACCATCTACGCGAAGAACAGCGACGGCACGGACCGCGCTCTCGCGACCTTCTACTCACAGAACCGTCTCCCCGTCACGTTCGACCAGATCTCGCAGGCCGCCAAGGATGCGGCCATCGCCGGTGAGGACCCGCGCTTCTACAGCCACGGCGGCGTCGACATCCAGGGCACCATGCGTGGTGTGCTGTCCACCGTCTCCGGCGGCGGAGTGCAGGGCGGCTCCTCGATCACCCAGCAGTACGTGAAGAACGTTCTGCTGCAGAAGTGCGAGGCCATGCCCGTCAAGACGGACGAGCAGAAGAAGGCGTACCAGACCTGCGTCGACGACTCGACCGGCGTCACCCCGGACCGCAAGGTCAAGGAGATGAAGTACGCCATCGGCATCGAGAAGAAGTACAGCAAGGACCAGATCCTGGTCGGCTACCTCAACATCGCCGGCTTCGGCGGCTCGGTCTACGGCATCGAGGCCGCGGCCCGGTACTACTTCAACACGACCGCCGCGGCGCTGACGCCCGCGCAGGCGGCCAGCCTGCTCGCGATCGTGAACGAGCCGACGTCGCTCAAGATCGACAGCCCGGACTCCGAGTCGAACGGCGCCGCCAACGGCTACGCCAAGAACAAGGAACGCCGCGACTACATCCTCCAGAAGATGTACCAGTACAAGAAGCTCACCAAGACGCAGTACGACGAGGCCGTGAAGACACCGGTGCAGCCCGTCATCACACCCTCCACCCGTGGTTGCCAGACCGCGGGGGGCTCGGCGTACTTCTGCGACTACGTGCAGCGGATCATCCTCAACGACCCGACCTTCGGTGCCGACGAGGACACGCGCCGGGCGAACTTCAACCGCGGCGGCTACAAGATCTACACGTCGCTGGACCTCGACCTGCAGACGGTCGCGGAAGCGACGATCAACTCCTACGTGCCCAAGACCTACAAGGTCGACATCGGCGGTGTGCTCGTCGGGGTGCAGCCGGGCACCGGCCGTGTTCTCTACATGGCGCAGAACAAGAACTACACGCAGGACGCTGACGAGGCTGCCGCCGACCCGTCCTTCAGCGCGATCAACTACTCGACCGATTACGCCTACGGCGGTTCCGGGGGGTTCCAGGTCGGATCGACGTACAAGGTGTTCACGCTCGCCGAATGGCTCAAGCAGGGACACTCGCTGAACGAGACGGTCAACGCCAACATCCGCACCTACACGAAGTTCAAGAACTCGTGCGACGGCGACTGGACCGGAACCTATCGCCCGACGAACGACTCCGGTGGCGAGGAGGGGCAGCGCAGCGCCCAGAACGCCACCACGAACTCCATCAACACGGCGTTCGTCTCCATGGCCTCCCAGCTCGACCTGTGCGAGATCAAGAACGACGCCGAGGCGTTCGGCGTGCACACCGCCAAGGGTGAGCCGCTGAGCACGGTGCCGTCCTCGGTGCTCGGCGTGAACGAGATCGCACCGCTGACGATGGCGACCGCCTTCGCGGGCATCGCCAACAACGGCCTCACCTGCAGCCCGATCGCGATCGACAAGATCACCGACGCCGCCGGAAAGGACGTCGCACCGCCCGCCACGAAGTGCACGCAGTCCGTCGACCCGACGGTCGCCAACACCATGGCCAAGGCACTGCAGGGCCCTGTCCAGAGCGGGACCGCCGCCGGGATGAACACCACCGGCAAGGACATGCTCGGCAAGACCGGCACCACCGACGGCAACGAGCAGCTGTGGCTGGTCGCCGCCACGACGAAGGTCGCCGGCGCCTACTGGGTCGGCAACGTCAGCGGCCATCAGGACATGCGCAGGATCTACCCGACGCACGGCACCACGCCCGCGATCGCCCGCACCGCGGTGCAGCGCGCCATGATGTCGGCCGCGGTCGCCAAGTACGGCGGCGATGACTTCCCGGCCGCACCGGACAAGCTCGTCCGCGGCGTTCAGGTCTCGATCCCGGATCTGGCCGGCAAGTCGCCGGACGAGGCCAAGAACATCCTGAAGGGCCTCGGACTGGACAGCACCGACGGCGGCCAGCAGGACTCGGTCCAGCCCGCCGGCACCGTGTCGGCGACGGACCCCGCAGCGGGTAGTTCGGTCGGCAAGGGCACGGTCGTCACCATCTTCACGAGCAACGGCTCCCTCGTCGCGGTGCCCAACGTCGTCGGCCAGAAGGCGTCGGACGCGCAGAAGGCGCTCACCTCCGCCGGGTTCAGCGTGAAGATCTCGGGCAGCGGTGGCGGCGACGCCGTCGTGCAGACCCAGAATCCCGCCGCCGGCACGCCCACCAAGCCGGGGACGCAGGTCGCGCTGACCATTGCCGGACCGCCGGCCGCGGCGCCCACACCGGGCGCCGGCTAGTGGGTCGCCGCTCCGCGCTCCGTCCGCTCGGCACCGCGCTCGCGGTGCTGGGAGCCACAGGAGCGGCCGCGTTCGCATACGGCTCGCTCATCGAACGTCGTGCCTACACGCTGCGGGAGGTGTCGGTACCCGTGCTCCCTGCCGGATCCGCGCCGATCCGTGTCCTGCACCTGTCCGACCTGCACATGGCCCCGTGGCAGCGGGACAAACAGGAGTGGGTGCGCTCGCTCGCGGCGCTGAAGCCTGACCTGGTCGTCGACACCGGCGACAATCTCAGCCACGAGAACGGACTGGAGGGAATCCGTGCGGCGCTCGACGCCTTCCGCGGCACGCCGGGTGTCTTCGTCCACGGGTCGAACGATTACTTCGGCCCGCAGCTGAAGAACCCTCTCAAGTACTTCACCGGCCCATCGAAGAAGAACGGGTCCACCGCTCCCCGGCTCGACACCGCGGCGCTGACGGCGTACCTGCGTGATCTGGGCTGGCTGGATCTGAACAACGCGGTCGGTTCCCTCGACATCCGTGGCACCCACCTCGAGCTGTTCGGCGTCGACGACCCGCACGTCCGCTTCGACCGCGTGGAGGCCATCCCGGGCGCTCTCGACGAACTCCGCGAGGACGATCCGTACAGCGACGACGCCATGTGGCCCGAGGACGAGCCGACGACCGCGCGGCCGACGGTGACGCTGGGTGTCGTGCACGCGCCGTACCGACGCGTGCTGGACGCTTTCGTGACCTACGGCGCCGCGATGATCTTCGCCGGTCACACGCACGGCGGCCAGGTCTGTGTGCCCGGCTACGGCGCGCTGGTGACGAACTGCGACATCCCCCGCAAGCAGGTCAAGGGCCTCAGCATGTGGCGCCACGCCTTCCGTTCGGCCTTCCTCAACGTCTCCGCCGGGCTGGGCACCTCCATCTACGCGCCCGTGCGGTTCGCGTGCCGCCCGGAGGCCACCCTGGTCACTCTGACAGCGGCCTGAGCGCCGGGATGGTCATCAGCACACCTCCGGCTCGTGTATCCTAGATGAGGCCTTCAGGGCCATCGGGGTGTGGCGCAGCTTGGTAGCGCGCTTCGTTCGGGACGAAGAGGCCGCAGGTTCAAATCCTGTCACCCCGACAGAGCGGTAAACAGAAGAGGAGCCCCGGTTCGCATCGCGAACCGGGGCTCCTCTTCTGTTTACCGCTCTTCGCTGGCGACTTCCCGGCCCCTGCCGCGAGGGGCCCCGGGCGCCGCAGAACGCGACGCGTGAGGCGGGGTCTGGGGTAGCCCCGACACGCGAGACACCCTCCCACTCAGCCACAGGGAATCACCCCCTGCAGAACAGGAGCAGCGGGGCCCTCTCAGAACGCGTCGGGACGCGCGAACTCCGCCGTCGCGTACCGCGACTCCGGGTCGATGTGGGCGCGCACGAGCGGGATGGTGCGGTTGACGGCGGTGTCGATGCGACCGCGGAGGTCTTCGGAGGTGATCCGGTAGTCGGCGAAGTCGCTCTCGGCGGCGTAGATGCCGAGCGGGAGGGTGAGGGACTGGAAGAAGCCGAAGAGGGGGCGCATCTGGTGCTCGACGAGGAGGGCGTGGCGGTCGCTTCCGCCCGTCGCGGTGAGCACGATGGGCTTGTCGACGAGCGCGTACTGCCCGATGTGGTCGAAGAAGAGCTTGAAGAGTCCCGTGTAGGTAGCGCGGTAGGCAGGTGAACCGACGACGATGACGTCGGCGGCCTCCACGGCTTCGAGGGCCTCCGCGACCTCCGGCCCCAGGTGCGAACGGAAGGGTCCCGCCCCCAGCTGGCCGAGCAGTGGTGCGAGTTCGATGGTGCGGTGGGTGCCGCCGATCGCGCCGGCGAACGAGCGGGCGACCTCGTCGACCAGCACCGTGGTGCGGGAGGGGCGTGTCGGACTTCCGCTCACTCCGACGACCGTGGGGACGTGTGCCATGCGGGGACCGCCTTCGTGTGTCTTCGGCTCGGGAACGCACCCACGCTACTCGCGCGACGCGTCAGACTCTCCTGGCCGCGTCATGCGCCGTCATGGAGCGGGGTACAGCTCCGAGACGATCTCGAGGGAGCGGATCCGGCCCTCCACGGTCGCCGCGCCGGACGACACCATCAGCTCGTTCGCACCGGTGGAGCCCAGGAGGGAGTCGAGGCGTGCGCGCACCTCGTCCGGGGTGCCGATGGCCTGGCGGGCGTTGCGGGCGGCGATGAACTCCTCCTCCAGTGGGCTGAAGTCGTAGGCGAGGGCTTCCTCGACGCTCACGGGCTGCGGCTTCTGGCCTTGGCGCATGCGGAGGAAGGAGAGCTGCCCGGGCAGCGACAGCGCGCGGACCGTCTGCGGGTCGGCGTCGGAGACGACATTGACCGCGATCATCGTGTGCGGTTCGTCGAGGAAGTCGCTCGGCTCGAACTTCGACCGGTACAGGTCGAGCGCCGCCTCGGTGTTCTCTCCGGCGAAGTGGTGGGCGAAGGCGAACGGCAGGCCGAGGGCGGCGGCGACCTGCGCGCTGAAGCCGCTGGAACCGAGCAGCCATACCTGCGGGGCGTCGCCGAGCCCGGGCACCGCGGTGATGGAGTGCAGCGGGTTAGCGTCACTCATGCCCCCGTAGAAGAAGCCGAAGAGGTCGAGCAGCTGCTGCGGGAAGTCGTCCACACCGAGGCCCTGCTCGCTCCTCCGCAACGCCATCGCGGTGGCGCCGTCCGTTCCGGGCGCGCGCCCGATGCCGAGGTCGATACGGTCGCCGTAGAGGGCGCGGAGGGTACCGAACTGCTCCGCGACGACGAGCGGGGCGTGGTTCGGGAGCATCACGCCGCCCGAGCCGACCCGGATGCGTTCCGTCGCGCCGGCCACACCCGCGATGAGCACGGCGGGTGCACTGGAGGCGATCGCCGGCATGCCGTGGTGCTCGGCGACCCAGAAGCGCTGGTAGCCCAGACGTTCGGCCGTCTGCGCGAGGCGGATGGTGCCGGAGACGGCGTCGGCGTTGGTGCCTCCGGCGGGACGGCTGGCGAGGTCGAGGACGGAGAGGGGGATGCTGCGGTCGGTCACACTGAGGAGAACCGGGCGACCCGGGGTGTCATTCCATCCTGGTCGCCCGGATCGCTCAGGAGGCGCGGACCTTGCGCGCCCAGAACACCACCGAGACGGTGACGAGGCCTGCCGCGAGCAGCCCTCCCCCGATCCAGACCGCCCAGACCGCCATTGTCGAGCCGGTGTCGGCGAGGCCGGACCCGGGGTCGGACACGGTGACCGCAGACGAGTCGGCGGGCAGCACCGTGATCGAGGCGGGGCAGGTGTGAGTGCTGGTGCGGCCGACGCCCGTGAAGGAGTAGACGCCGGTGGCGTCCGCCGGGAGTGTGACCGTGAGCAGGTCGCTGCCGTCGGCGTTGGACTGCTTCGCGAAGTGGACGCTGCTGGCACTGGTGCGGAAGCTGACCAGCTTCATGCTGGAGCCGTTCTCGCCCGTCCCCGTCCAGTCGATGAACTCCTGCGGAGACCACGTCCCCGGAGTGCACACGATGTGGACCGTGTCACCGGCCTTCGCCACCGCGGCGTCGAACCTGCAGGGGGAGCCCTGGGTGTAGTCCACCGCGTTCGCCGCGGTGGGGGCTGCGAGGAGCACCGCCACGGTCACGGCTGCCGCCGCGAGGATCTTCTTGAACATGGCACCGCCTTTCGCCTGCCCGGCATCAGCGTCGGGATACGTGATTAATTCTCATTTTACGACGGATGCGCAATCGACGGCAATCGAACCGACGGCGGATTCTGCCCCCACATCGGGGGTCGCCCCCGTGCCCGGCAGTGTCGGCGTGGTCGTCACCGACACCCCGGTACCCGTCTGCTCCATGCCCAGGAAGTCGACATCCACGGTGCGCTGCTCCCCCGGGGCGAGCGTGACCGTGAACACGCTCACCGGCCGCCCCCGGTCCGTGCCGGAGATGGCGGACTTGGTCTCCCCGCCGCTCGTGATGGCCGCCAGGAGGCCACCGGACGGGCCGTACACGGCGACGCGGGTCTGGATCGAGCCGGGCGGGATGCCGAACCGCCCGCCTCCCGTGACGTAGTCCGGCAGCGTCGTCGCGGCATCCGCGGGAGCACGGTTCGCCAACGTCACCGCGACGCGGGTGGTCGGCCGGCCGTCGGCCCGGCAGATCGCACCGCCGGCGGCGACGGACGTGTCGAGGTAGTAGTCCATCTTCGCGCCCGTCGAGTCGTTGAAGTACACGCCCACCCCCGCAGTCGTCCCGGTCGACAGCGGAAGCTCGCCGGCGAGACTGGTGGTGGCGAGGATGCCCTGCTCGGCCGGATGCGCGCTCCAGATCAGGATCCGGCGCGATGATGCGGCAGCCGCCAGGGCCGAGACGAGCGCCGAGCCGTCCGTTCCGCCCTGAGCGACCCGCTGGAACACAGCGGAGGCGGCGGCGGCGAAGAACGCGTCCTGCTGCGCCGGGTCGGGATAGCGTCGATAGACCTCGCTCAGCAGCAGGCTGACGGCGTTGTCCGACGTCAGCGTCTCGCCGCTCGGGACGGCGACCGGGCCGGTGGCGCGCAGGAGGGCTGCGAGCACCACCGGGTCCATCGTGATCACGCCGTCGACGGTCCCGCCGTTGGTCGATGTCCACATCCGCGATGCGGTGGAGGCGGCGAGGGGGAAGTCGGGTGTCAGGTTGACGTCCTGGATGAACGTGCCGATCAGCTGGCCGAACAGGCCGGTCGGACCGTCGGGGATGGCGGCCACCGGCTCCGTCCACGGCCCGATGGAGGTTCCGGCCTGCTGCGCGACGAGCGAGATGGCGCCGTGGTCGGCACGGATCAGCGCGACGGATCCGATCAGGCCGCCCGTCGCCCGGAGCTCGGCGGGGTTCTGCGCGACCAGGAGGTAGTTGCGAGCACCGTCGGCCCCGAGCATCGCGGGAAGGAGCCTCGCACTGTTCCCGACGGCATCGACCGCCGGAGTGGCTTCGGCGAAGAGCTCCCGCAGCCGGTCGACGGCCGACCCCACCGGGTGGATCGTCGCCGAGGTGTCGACCGTGTCGAGGGTCTTGGCGGCCGCGTGGAAAGCGGCCTGTGCCCTGGCGACGACGGGCTCTGCAGCGACGAGCGGGGCGAGGTCCACACGCCCGTCCTTCAGCGCGAGGGTGCGCGGGTCGGCCGTCGCCGCCACTCGCACGAGCGGCTGGATCACCCGCGAGGACACCTGCTCGGTCGCCGCGGCCGCCGTTCGCACCGCCGCAAGATTCGGACCCACCCACGGGACGATCTCCGCCGCCCGCCAGATCGGATCACCGGTCAGCGACGCGGCGGACGCCGCCCGTTTCTGCAGTTCGTCGGCGGACGAGCGGGCGGAGCCGAGATCTCCCGACACGATCGCGCTCTGGATGCCGTGTGCCGCCGGGAGGGCCGCGTAGAGCTCCTGACGGGCCAGGTAGCCGCGGAGGGCGATCCATCCGACCAGTCCGGCAACCACGAGCACCAGGGCGACCGCGATCCCGGTGGCCAGCGGGTGCCGTCGACGGCGCGTCGGAGGAGCGGGCTCCGCCGGGACGGGCGGCGCCTTCTCCTGCGAGAGACCGATCGCCATGAGGACAAATCTAACAAATCCTCACTTTTTAGCATCCCCCGAAACGAGGGGCGCAGAACCGCCGCAACGGGCTAGCGACCGAGCCCGCGGTAGGTCCACCCGGCCGCGCGCCATGCGGCTGGGTCGAGCACGTTGCGCCCGTCGATGACGCGTTTCGATCCGACCAGCTCGCCGAACGCGACGGGGTCGAGCCCGCGGAACTGCGGCCACTCCGTGATCAGCACCACGATGTCCGCGCCCGCTGCGGCCTCCTCCGCGGAGTCCACGTAGTTCAGCTGCGGGGCACGCCGCTTCGAGTTCGCGACGGCCTCCGGGTCGGTCGCGGTCACCACTGCTCCGGCCTCTGCCAGGCGCACGGCGACATCGAGTGCCGGGGAGTCGCGGATGTCGTCCGAGTGCGGCTTGAAGGCCAACCCCAGGACGGCGACCTGCAGGCCCGCGAGATCGCCTGCCTCCTCACGCACCAAATCGATGACGCGGTCGCGGCGACGCAGGTTGATCTTGTCCACCTCCGCGAGGAACTCGACGGCCTCGCCGCGCCCGAGCTCGCGCGCACGGGCCGTGAACGCGCGGATGTCCTTGGGAAGGCAGCCACCGCCGAACCCGACGCCGGCATTGAGGAACCGGCGGCCGATGCGGGCGTCGTGGCCGATCGCATCGGCGAGCCGGGTGACGTCCGCACCCGTCACCTCCGCGATCTCGGCCATGGCGTTGATGAACGAGATCTTCGTCGCGAGGAAGGCATTGGCCGCCACCTTCACCAGCTCGGCGGTCGCATAGTCGGTCACGATCACGGGCGTTCCCGCAGCCACCGCGGTCGCATAGACCTCGTTCAGGATTCCGGCCGCGCGCTCGCCCGCCGCACCCGAAGGGACACCGTAGACGAGTCGATCGGGGCTCACCGTGTCCTGCACCGCGAAACCCTCACGCAGGAACTCCGGATTCCACGTCAGCACCACCTCCGGTGCCCGCTCGGCCACCACGGCGGCGAGACGAGTCGCCGTGCCCACCGGCACAGTGCTCTTGCCCACCAGCACATCCCCCGGCTTGACATGCTCCAGCAGCGTCGCGAACGCCGCGTCCACGAAGCGCAGATCCGCGGCATCCCCGTCCGCGCTCTGCGGCGTCCCGACCGCGACGAAATGCACATCGGCCTCGGCCACCGCCGAGAAATCCGTCGTGAACCGCAGCCGGCCACTGGCCGTCGCCGACGTCAGCACCTCCGGCAATCCCGGCTCGAAGAACGGAGCCCGCCCCGCCGAGAGCTCGGCGATCTTGGCCTCATCGACGTCGATCCCGACGACCTCATGGCCCAGGTCCGCCATCGACGCGGCATGGACCGCCCCCAGATAGCCGCAACCGATCACGGAAATACGCATGTCGCCTCTTCTCGCCGCGCGCGCGGTCGCTCAGGTGAAATCGGGGTCGGGTTCGTTGTCGTAGGCGGTCGCCGCGTCGTCGACCGGCCAGCGCCGACGACCATTGTTGAGCACTCCCCGGCTCTCCTGCAGGTAACAATTGCCGCACAGGGACTCGTAGGCGACGTCGACCCCGTCGATCGCCACCTGTGCGCCGTCGAAGACGAAGACGCCGTCGATCGTGCGCGCGTTGAAGATCGCTTTGCGCCCGCAGCGGCAGATCGTCTTCAGCTCCTCGAGGCTGTGCGCCACTTCGAGCAGGCGGCGGCTGCCCGGAAACGCGACCGTCTGGAAGTCGGTGCGGATGCCGTACGCCAGCACCGGGATGTTCTCGAGCAGGGCGATCCGCAGCAGGTCGTCGATCTGTGCCTCGGTCAGGAACTGGGCCTCGTCGACCAGGAGAGCGCTGACGTCGCGATCGAAGCGCTTGAGCGTCCGCTCGCGGTGCTGCTGGAACTTGCCGTATGCGTCGGTCTCCGGGGCGATCAGGAAGTCGACATCGCGCGTCACACCGAGGCGCGACAGGATGCCCATGTCGCCCTTGGTGTCGATCGCCGGCTTGGCGAGCAGCACACGGTGACCGCGTTCCTCGTAGTTGTAGGCCGCCTGAAGCATCGCCGTGCTCTTGCCGCTGTTCATCGCGCCGTAGCGGAAATACAGTTTTGCCACGCCACGATCCTAGACGGCACGACCGCTTCAGGTGAGGTAGCCGTCTTCGGCGGCCCGCCGGATGAGGTCGGCACGGGAGCTGGTGGGGCGCCCGACTTTGCCGTACTTCTCGCGCACGCGGCGCAGATAGGTCTTCGCCGTCTCGTACTGCACGTTCATCGCCGTGGCGACCTCGGAGGTGGTGCGGCCGTCCGCGTAGAGGAGCAGCGCCTGCCGCTCGCCGTCACTCAGCTTCGGCCGGGCGGCGTCGGGGATGATCGGGCGCGGCCGCCAGGCGGGCTCCGCGATGGGCTGCCGTGCATCGCCGCCGCGCCCGATCGCGGCGAGGGCGGCGGCGAGCAGCTCGTTCATCGGCTGCGACTTGGTCACATACGCCACCGCACCGGCGGCGAGCGCGGCATCGCGGTCCTCCTGCGTGTCCACGGCGCTCAGCACGACGACCTTCGCCCCTGCAGCGCGGCAGGTGCGCACTCGCGCACCGATGGACACGGACTCGCGGAGCTGGAGGTCCATGATCACGAGATCGGTGGGGAATGCGTCGCTGTGCACGAGCTCGATCCAGCTGCCGGCCCGCAGTACGAGGTCGAACTCGGGCGCGTTGCGCTCGATCCAGCTGGCGAGGCTGTCGAGCAGGATCTCATGGTCGTCGAGGATGGCGAGCCGGGCCGGAGCTGCGGAGGGCGGGACGGGGGTGGTGCTCATAGTCTGCTGCTTCCAGGGTAGGCGAATCGGAGCGTCAGCTCGCCCGCTCGCACGCGGAGTCCGGTCACCATGGAGGCCGACCGCAGGGCGCTGAGGTACGGCACGATCTCGCGGCGGATGGCGCGGCGGCCCTCGTGCACGCGAGCGGTGAGGACGAAGGCGGGATGCTCGGGCGCGCTGACGTCCACGCGGACGGTGGCGGGTTCGAGCCCGGGCAGTTCGACGACCGTCGAGACGAGTGCGGAGACGATCGCACGCTGCTCCTCGGTGAGCGCCCGGTCGAGACCACCCGGATCGTGGACCGCGCCCGCCGGGTCGGCGGACGGCGGGAGATGCGGGGCGAGGGCGAGGGCGAGGGTCTCGTCGAGCCAGGTGCGTTCGACCGACGAGACGGCGAGGGCACGCAGTCCGTCGGCGATCACCGCTGCTCGTTCGCGGTCGGCCTCGGTGATCTCCCCGCGCCGGAGGATGTCCGCGAGGAACGGTACGGTCTCCGCGTCGAACACGGCTGCGCTCTTCTGCGCGACTGTCCGCCGGGCGGTCTCGCGCAGTTCGGTCTCGAGTCGCGCCTGGCCGGCGCGAGCGACCTCCCGCCAGCGGAGGGTCTCGCCGGTCATCGTCCATGCGTACCCGGCGCCGCCCGCGGCGAGCGCCAGCACGGGGGTGGCGGCGACGGTCGCGTAGACGATCGGACCGGTGACGATCTCCAGCGATCCCGCCTGCAGTGCGGCAAGTGCACCGAGGACGGTCGCAGCAGCCACCGCGGCGATCATCACTTCGAGCACGGGTCGGTAGAGCGGCATCGCGATCAGCAGCAGAGCGACGGCGATCTGACCCCAGTCGTCCTGGATGCGCTGGTTGCGGCCCCAGACCGCTGCGGCGAACAGGCAGGCGGCGATGACGGCGAGGCCGATCACGGTGACGTGCGACCAGCGTCCGAACGGTGCCAGCCCGGGGTGGGTGCGGATCGTGGCCACGGCGACGGCGAGCGCGAGCACGCCGATGGCGGTCAGCGCGAGCCCCGGCGAACGCAGCTGCGGGAGGTGCCAGAGCGTCGATGCGATGGCGTACCCGACCGCCGCGATGCCGATCAGGGGCACGAGCAGCCAGGCGGACTGCACGCCGAGCGGGTCGAGGCGTTGCGGCGTCCTCTCGACGGGGACCGAGCGCAACCGCACGATGGTCTCGGAGGCGATTCCGCGTGGCACGCTCATGCGGCCTCCTCCGCAGCCCAGGGCACCACCATGATGACGGTGGTGCCGACGTCGGGGCTGGAGTACACCGTCACCGTGCCGCCGACGCGGGAGATCCGGTCGTGCACGGACTGGCGGAGACCGAGCCGGTCGGCTCCGGTCGCGTCGGGAGCGAATCCGCGCCCGCCGTCGACGACCATCACGGACAGGCTGTCGTCGCACGTGCTCAGCGCGACTTCGGCCGTCGCGCTGCCCGAGTGGCGGATCACGTTGACGAGGCATTGGCGCACCGCCAGTCCGACCGCACGGAGCGTCGCCTCGTCGAGGCGGCCGACGGCGGCCCGGTCACCCGAGACGTCGACGGCGAGGCCTTCGTCGCGGGCGTCCTCAACGGCGCGGTGCAGATCACTGCCGTACCACGGGTCGTCGATCGGCTCTGCGGTGACGTCGGGGCTCTCAGTCACGAGACCGCGCCCGAGCGCCTCGAGGTCGGATCCGATCCGCTCGCGGAGACGGTCGCTCACCGGTCCGGGTTCGGCGCGCGAGATCGCGAGCAGGTCGCTCAGGACGGTGTCGTGCGTGTCCGCCGCCAGGTCGGCGTACATGGCCCGCCGGAGCTCGACCAGGCGCACGTCGCGCACCGCTCGATGGATCGCCGATTGCGTGCGTCCACGAGATCCGCGGGTGAGCCCGTCGAACGTGAGGACCCCCACCAGGAGCAGGTACGCTCCGAGGGTCATCGCGTCCGTCGTGAAGGTGCGCCCGGTGGTCACGGCCGCCAGCAGCACGGCCGCCTCCGCGAGCGCGAAGCCCAGGGACGCCCACAGGATGCCCGCGAGGGCTCCGGTTCCCGTGCCACCGACCAGCGTCATCGCGACCACGGGAAGAGCGACGACGAAGAGGTTCGTGTCCCGGTAGCTCGGAGTGCCGACG
Source organism: Leifsonia sp. LS1 (assembly GCF_020521355.1). NCBI lineage: Bacteria > Bacillati > Actinomycetota > Actinomycetes > Micrococcales > Microbacteriaceae > Leifsonia > Leifsonia sp. LS1. The sequence continues at coordinate 244,079 of NZ_BPER01000006.1, read as the reverse complement.
AAGATCGCTACGACGTAGCAATAGGTGCACAGCGTGCCCGCGACCAGGTAGGCGATCGTGAGACCCACCGTGCGCCCGCGCGCGAGCATCGCGAGGATCGCGAGCAACGCGACCATCGGGAGCAACATCGACAGGGTGAGCAACGCGAGTCCGTCGACTCCTCGCGAGAACCCGGAGAAGAGCACGTTGACCACGGCCGCAGCCAGACACACGAGCCCTGCCCAGCGGGCCGCTGTGGCGAGCGCTCGGGAGTTGGCTGCTCTCGAGAGGTGGGTAGGCAGACCGAGCGACACACGACCCCTTTCGAGTGGGCAAGCGGTCCGGGCACAGCCGGCGGGGCCGTCCGGTCGCGGCTCCCTCGGGAATTATGGCATCCGCAGTCTCTCCCGTGTACCCCGCACCGAGGACCAATCTGTACCCCATGTCGGCCGCCCGCCTCCGCGCCTCGAAACACCTCCACACCTCAGAACAAGGTCGGCTGCAATCCCGCTGCCAGCAGCGACGCCCCCAAGAGCGACTCCGCATCCGGCGCGCCATGCCCCTCTCCGGTCCCTCCGGCCTTCCCGCTGCCGACCGGCCCGCTGCCGACCGGCCCGCCGGCTGTCGTCCCCGCCGCGACCGCACGGCGCTCGCCGTCACCGTCGCGCAGCATCCCGAGGGCCGAGGAGCGCACTCCTCCGGTCAGCGGATCCTCCTCCCCGCGTTGAAGCCCGTGCGCGCGGATCAGCGGTTTGATCCGCGCCGCGAGCCATCTGCGGTACTCGGCCGGCGCGTACGTACCCCGGCCGTACATACTGCGATACCGCGGAAGCAGCTCCGGATGCTCGCGTCCGAGCCACAGGTAGTACCACTCCTTCACGCCCGGCTTGAGGTGCAGGGCGGTGTAGAGGACTGAGGTCGCGCCTGCCTCCTTCGCCTGCCGGAGGGCTTCGTCGAGGTGCGCCCGTGTGTCCGTGAGGTACGGCAGGATGGGCATCAGGAAGACCGAGCAGTCCAACCCGTGCTCGCGCACCGCGGTGACCGTCGCCAGGCGCGCCTTCGTGGTGGGCGTTCCGGGCTCGACCGACTGCTGCAGCTCATCGTCGTAGACGGCGATCGACATCGCGAGGTCGACAGGCACGCGCGTCGCCGCCTCGGCCAGCCGGTCCAGGTCGCGTCGCAGCAGCGATCCCTTCGTGAGGATGCTGAACGGCGTGCCGGTGTCGGCGAGCGCGTCGATGATGCCCGGCATGAGCGCATAGCGCCCCTCCGCCCGCTGATACGGATCGGTGTTGGTGCCGAGCGCCACGGGATGCCGCCCCCAGCTCGGCCGGGACAGCTCCTTGCGGAGGACGTCGGCGACGTTGACCTTGACGATGATCTCCTGATCGAAGTCTTTGCCCTGGTCGAGCTCGAGATAGCTGTGCGTCGGCCGCGCGAAGCAGTAGACGCACGCGTGCGAGCACCCCCGGTACGGGTTGATCGTCCAGCCGAAGGGCATCGGCCCTCCCCCGCCGGGGATCTTGTTGAGCGCCGACTTCGCGAGCACCTCGTGGAACGTGATGCCCGCGAAGTCGGGCGTGCGCACCGAGCGCACGAGGTTGTTGAGCCGCGCGAGCCCCGGCAGCGTGGCCGGCGCCTCCGCCGTGAGTTCTTGCCCGCTCCATCTCATACGAATATTCGAACATATGTTCGAATGTTCGTCAAGCCGCTCCCAACGCCACCTCCTCCCCCGACCACTGTGCCCGCAGCCACCGGTCGTGGCTGGCGACGACGACCGCTCCCGGGTAGCCGTCGAGCGCCTCCTCCAGCTCGGTCGCCAGCGAGAGCGACAGGTGGTTCGTCGGCTCGTCGAGCAGGAACAGGTGCGGCGGGCGGGCGAGGATGAGCGCCAGCGCGAGCCGCCGTTGCTGGCCGACAGACAGGGCGCCGACCGGACGGTCGAGGTCTCTGGGGGCGATCAGCCCGAGCCCGACGAGCGGGATGCTCTCGGCCCGCCGCTCGCCCATCGCCGCGGCATACACGCTGCGCGGGGAGGCGGCGGGGTCGGCGAAGCGCACGTCCTGTTCCAGCAGTCCGACGCGCAGGCCACGCCGTCGCCCGACGGTGCCGTACGCCGGTTGGAGCCGTCCGGCCAAGGCGGCGAGGAGTGTCGACTTGCCTGCGCCGTTCGGCCCGGTGACCAGAACCCGGGACTGCGGAGCCACGTCGAACGTCGGCACGTCCAGCCGGCCCGGGATGCGCAGCCCCCGGGCGTGCACGAGCAGCCCGCCGTCATCCGCGAGCGACTGGAACCCGGAGGGGATGCAGCCGAAGCGCAGGACGGGCGGCGGCTTGCGCACCTGCGTGCGCTCGAGCTCCTCGCGCCGGCCGGTGGCGTTCCTGATCCGTCTGCTGATCTGCTTGTCGAGCGCGCCTCCCTTGAACGATTTCGCGAACTTGTCGTTGTCGCGGACTTTGCCCGACCAGGCGATCGACCGTGCGGTGACGTCCGCCGCGAACCGGAGCGCCTCCAGCTCATCCTGCTCGTCGGCGTATTGCTTCTCCCAGCGGGCACGCTCCGCGGCCTTCGCCGCGAGGTAGTCGCTGTAGCCGCCGCCGAAGGCCACCGGGCCGCCGCGGGCGGGGTCGATGTCGAGCAGGCCGGTCGCGACCGCGTCGAGGAAAGCGCGGTCGTGGCTCGCGAAGAGCACAGGCCCCTGCCAGCCGAGCAGCCGCCGTTCGAGGAACGACGCGGCGGCATCGTCGAGGTGGTTGGTCGGCTCGTCGAGCAGGAGCGCGTCGGGTCGGCCGAGGAGCAGCGCGGCGAGCGCGAACCTGCTGCGCTGGCCGCCCGAGACCTCGCCGAGTCGCCGGTCCAGCGGGATCCCCTCGACGCCGAGTCCGGCGAGGAGCTCGTCGCGGCGTGCCTCGATCGTCCAGATCTCGGCGCGCTCGGCCGCCTCCAGGGCGCGTTCATAGCGGTCGTACGGATCGCCGCCCCGCGGGGCGGCATCACCGCCTGCGAGCGATGCGGCCGCCGACTCCAGCTCGCGCTCGATCGCGCGGACGCCGGCGAGCGCGTCCTCGATCAGGGAGTCGAGCGTGTCCTCCGGGCGGAAGCGGACCTCCTGCCAGAGGAAGCCGACGCGCGCGGGCCGACGGATGGCGCCGGCGTCCGGAGGCTCGACACCCGCCAGAAGGCGCAGCAGGGTGGACTTGCCGGCACCGTTCTCGCCGATCAGCCCGAGGCGCGAGCCGGGAGCGACCGTGAGAGAGACGTCGGAGAGGATGCGGCGTTCGCCGTAGCTGAGCGAGACGCCGTCCGCGCGAAGCGGGGTGAGTGTGGTGGATACAGGCATGGAGACCGCCCTCCGAGCGCTCCGATGAGCCGGTTCCCGCCGGGCATGCTCCGTCGAGAGCGGCGCGTGAGCGCAGTGAACGCGATGACCTGTTTCGAGGGGTCACCCACTCTGTCGACGGCGCCTCGGGCGCGGGACGAGAGGAGGTGATCACTTCATAGCGCTGACGACCCTAACAGGCCACCAGCGCCCGCGTCCACCCCTTCCGGGCGGGAGGCGCGGAATGCGGGGCGGGCTAGCGAACCAGATTCAGGGTCGCGGCGGTCTCCGACAGCACGCGCGCAGCCTCGTCGGGCCGGTCGTTGAGGGTGGTCCCGACCGTCGGGATGAGCTTCTGGATCGTCGGCAGCCAGCCGTCGTAGCGGTCGGGGAAGCAACGCTTCAGCAGGTCCACCATGATCGGCACGGCGGTGGACGCACCCGGCGATGCACCGAGCAGCCCGGCGATCGAACCGTCCTCCGCAGCGACGACCTCGGTGCCGAACTGCAGCACCCCGCCCTTCTTCGCGTCCTTCTTCATCACCTGGACGCGCTGGCCCGCGGTGATGAGCTCCCAGTCCTCGCTCTTGGCGGTGGGCATGAACTCCTGGAGCGCCTTCACCTTCTTGGCGCGGTTGGCCAGGAGCTCGCCCACGAGGTACTTGATGAGGTCGAAATTGTCGCGCGCGACCGCCAGCATCGGGCCGAGGTTGCCGGCGCGGACGGAGCCCGGGAGGTCGAACCACGAGCCGGTCTTGAGGAACTTGGGGCTGAACCCGGCGTACGGGCCGAACAACAGGGACGCCTGACCGTCGACGACACGGGTGTCGAGGTGCGGGACGGACATCGGCGGCGCGCCGACGGCGGCCTTCCCGTAGACCTTCGCCTGGTGCTGGGCGACGATCTTCGGGTCGGACGTGCGCAGGAACTGGCCGGAGATGGGGAACCCGCCGAAGCCCTTGATCTCGGGGATGCCCGACTTCTGCAGCAGGTGCAGCGCGCCGCCGCCCGCGCCGACGAAGACGAACCGCGCCTCCACCTGGTGCGGGGTGTGGCCGACCTCGTGCATCACCCTGATGCGCCAGAGGCCGTCCTTGGTGCGCTTGATGCCACGCACCCGGTGGTTGAGCGCGAGCTCGGCGCCGTTCGCGACGAGGTTGTCGACCAGTGCGCGGGTCAGCGCGCCGAAGTCCACGTCGGTCCCGGAGGCGGAACGGGTGGCGGCGATGCGCTGCTTGGCGTTGCGCTTCTTCGTCAGGAGCGGGGTCCACTCGCCGATGACGGCCGGATCTTCCGAGTACTCCATGTCGGAGAAGAGCGGCTGCTGCTTGAGCGACTCGAAACGACGGCGCAGGTAGCGGACGTTGTCGCGACCGCGCACGAACGTCATGTGCGGCGTCGGGTTGATGAAGGTCTCCGGCGCGGGCAGGTCGCCCGCCTCGACGAGGCTCGCCCAGAACTGACGGCTGAGCTGGAACTGCTCGTTGATGCTGATGGCCTTGGCCGGGTCGACGGAGCCGTCGGACGCCTCGGGCATGTAGTTCAGCTCGCAGAGGGCCGCGTGCCCGGTTCCGGCATTGTTCCACGGGTTCGAGCTCTCCTGGGCGACCTCGCCCAGGTTCTCGTAGATGCGGATGCTCCAGTCGGGCTGCACGCGCTGGAGGAGCGCCCCGAGCGTCGCGCTCATGATGCCGCCGCCGATGAGGACCACGTCGATGGGAGAATTGCTCACCGTACGATCTTACGGTGCGCCCGGCGCCTTCCCTTTTCTCACGGGGGAAAGTATCTCGATGTCGAGACAAACCTGGGCCGCGGCGTCACGCGCCCCGCTCGTAGAGGGCGACGAACCGTTCGACCGGGAACGCTCGGACGGTCGTGGCGATGAGCGGCAGGTCGATGTCGGAGAGCGAGCGGAACCGCAGGCAGCTCTTGCCCATGTGGAGGGTTCGACCCGTCCGCCCCCACGCGCGACGGAAGGCACCCTCCTCCGCAGAGTCGCTCGAGAGGGCCATCAGGTACAGGGCGGTGTAGTTCTTCTGCGCACCGATGCTGACGTAGGCCAGCGGCTGCTTGTTGTACGTGTCACGGTAGGTCTCGAGCAGGACGACCCAGCCGGGCATCCGCCAGTGGATCCCGAGCCGGTACCCGGTGGGCATCGCCGCGGCGACGGTGTCGAACACAGGCTGGAAGACCTCCCGTCGCCGCGGTGGCAGCGACTCGAGATAGTCGGCGACGTCGGCCGGCGGCGGCTCCGCGGACGACAAGCCTGCGGACGGGATGGCGGCAACGGGCGGTTCGGCGCGCATGCGCCCAGGCTAGCGCCCCGATCACGGCGCGTGCAGGCCCGGTTCGACCGGCCGCAGGAGCGCCGCCACTCGCGACGAATGCCGGGAGAGTGCGGCGCTCTCCCGGCATTCGCGACGACGGTGCGGCGGCTCAGGCCTCGACGGGCGTGGACAGCCGCTCGGCGACCAGTTCGGCGATCTGGACCGCGTTGAGCGCAGCGCCCTTGCGCAGGTTGTCGTTGCTGATGAACAGCGCGAGGCCGCGGCCGGCGGGCGCTCCCTCGTCCTGGCGGATGCGGCCGACGAAGCTCGGGTCCTTGCCTGCGGCCTCGAGCGGGGTCGGGACGTCGGTGAGGACCACGCCGGGAGCCGACGCGAGCAGCTCCTCGGCGCGCGCGGGAGTGATCGCCTCGGCGAACTCGGCATTGATCGAGAGCGAGTGGCCCGTGAAGACCGGCACGCGCACGCAGGTGCCGCTCACCAGCAGCTCCGGCAGGCCGAGGATCTTGCGGCTCTCGTTGCGGAGCTTCTTCTCCTCGTCGGTCTCGTTCAGGCCGTCGTCGACGATCGAGCCCGCGAGCGGGATCACGTCGAAGGCGATCGGACGCACGTACTTGACCGGCTCCGGCAGGGTGACGGACGAGCCGTCGTGCACGAGCTGCAGGAGGTTCTCGTCGGCGACCGCGGTGCGGACCTGGGAGGCGAGCTCCTCGGCGCCCGCCAGGCCGGATCCGGAGACCGCCTGATAGGTGCTGACGGTGAGGCGCCGGAGGCCGGCCTCGTCGTGCAAGACCTTGAGCACCGGCATCGCCGCCATGGTGGTGCAGTTGGGGTTCGCGATGATCCCCTTGCGTGCGTCGGCGATCGCCTCGGGATTGACCTCGGAGACGACCAGCGGCACGTCCGGGTCCATCCGCCATCCGCTCGAGTTGTCGATGACGATGGCGCCCGCCTCGGCGAATCGCGGCGCGTGCGCCTTCGAACCGGTGGCGCCGGCCGAGAACAGCGCGATGTCGACGCCCGAGACGTCGGCCGTGGCGACGTCCTCCACCACGATCTGCTCGCCGCGGAACGGCAGCGTCGTACCCGCCGAGCGGGACGATGCGAAGAAGCGCACGGACGACGCGGGGAAGGCCCGCTCCTCCAGCAGGCGGCGCATCACGCTGCCGACCTGGCCGGTCGCTCCGACGACGGCGATGTTGAGTCCGGTGGTCTCGCTCATGGTGCTGGCCCCTTCGGGTCGGTGGTCTTGCAGAAAACGAACGTGGACGCCCCTGCCGCCATTCCCACGGCGAGAGCGGGAGCGCGAAGGGCGACGGCGCCGGAAGGCGGGTCTAGCGACCGGTTCCGGCGTAGACGACGGCCTTCTCATCGCCGTCGAGCCCGAAAGCGGTGTGGATGACGCGCGCGGCCTCCGCCACCGTGTCGGCGCGGGTGACCACCGAGATGCGGATCTCGCTCGTGGAGATCATCTCGATGTTGATGCCCGCGTCGTACAGCGCCTCGAACAGCTGAGCCGAGACGCCGGTGTTGGTGCGCATCCCGGCACCGACGAGCGCGAGCTTGCCGATCTGGTCGTCGTACTGCAGCGACTGGTAGCCGACCTCCTCGTGCTCCGCGGTGAGTGCGGTCAGCACGCGCTGCCCCTCCGACTTCGGGAGGGTGAACGAGATGTCGGTGAGGCTCGTGGCCGCGGCGGACACGTTCTGCACGATCATGTCGACGTTGGCGTTGGCCTTCGCGACGATCTTGAAGATCTGCGCGGCCTTGCCCGGTACGTCGGGCACACCGACGACCGTGATCTTCGCTTCGCTCAGATCGGTGGCGACTCCGGAGATGATCGGCTCTTCCACGGTTCCATCCTTCTTCGCGGCCTCGGCCGCAGCTGCTTCGTTGAGGACGTACGTGCCCTCCTTGTTCGAGAACGAGGAGCGCACGTGCAGGGTCACGTTGTGACGGCGGGCGTACTCGACCGCGCGGATGTGCAGGACCTTCGCGCCGGCTGCGGCGAGCTCGAGCATCTCCTCGCTGGTGATGCGGTCGATCTTGCGCGCCAGCGGGACCTGGCGGGGGTCGGAGGTGAAGACGCCGTCCACGTCGGTGTAGATCTCGCAGACCTCGGCGCCGAGCGCCGCGGCGAGGGCGACCGCGGTGGTGTCGGAGCCGCCGCGGCCGAGCGTTGTGATGTCGCGGGTGTCGCGATTGAAGCCCTGGAAGCCGGCGACGATGGCGATCGCCCCCTCCGAGAGCGCGTCCTGGATGCGGCCGGGTGTGACGTCGACGATGCGGGCGGAGCCGTGCTGCGCGTCCGTGATCATCCCCGCCTGGCTGCCGGTGAAGGAACGGGCGTCGTAGCCCATGCTCTTGATCGCCATCGCGAGCAGGGCCATCGAGATGCGCTCGCCCGCGGTGAGGAGCATGTCGAGCTCGCGCGGCGCGGGGATGGGGGTGACCTCATGGGCCAGATCGACCAGCTCGTCCGTCGTGTCGCCCATCGCGGAGACCGCGACGACCACCTCGTTGCCGGCCTTGCGGGTCTCGACGATGCGCTTCGCGACGCGCTTGATGCTCTCGGCGTCGGAGACGGACGAACCGCCGAATTTCTGGACGATAAGGGCCACGGACACTCCTGGACTCACGGGCTTCCCATCCTACCGGCCGCCGCATACCCGGATTCCCATATGACGACGACGCCGGACAAGGCCGCGAACGCGCAGGACCGAGAGCGCTCAGGAGACCTGGCGGCGCCCCTCGAACGCGCGGCCGAGGGTGACCTCGTCGGCATACTCGAGGTCGCCCCCGACCGGGAGGCCGGAGGCCAGCCGGGTGACGCGGATCTCGAGCGTGGTCAGCAGCCGGCTCAGGTAGGTGGCGGTCGCCTCGCCCTCGAGGTTGGGGTCGGTCGCGATGATGACCTCCTGCACCGTGCCGTCGGCCAGGCGCTGCATCAGCTGGCGGATGCGCAGGTCGTCCGGCCCGATACCGTCGATCGGGCTGATCGCGCCGCCGAGCACGTGGTACAGGCCGCGGAACTCGCGTGTGCGCTCGATCGCGACGACGTCCTTCGCCTCCTCGACCACGCAGATCAGCTCGGGCGAGCGTCGCGGGTCGCGGCAGATGGAGCAGGTCTCCTGTTCGGACACGTTGCCGCAGATCTCGCAGAAGCGGACCTTGTCGCGCACCTCGATCAGCACCTCGGCGAGCCGCGTGACGTCGAAGCTCTCAGTCTGGAGGATGTGGAACGCGATGCGCTGCGCCGACTTCGGACCGATGCCCGGCAGGCGGCCGAGCTCGTCGATCAGCTCCTGGACGATGCCTTCGTACACCGGCTACCTCATCCCGATCGAGGGAGGGGCGTCGAGCTCCTCGATGAAGGTGGCGCCGAGCAGCTCGCGCACCACGGCCTCGCCGTAGCGTTGCGGCTCCTGGAAGGCGGGCGTGCGGGCGCCGGAGGCGGGCGCGGTGCGCGGGGCGGACGCCGGGCGTGCGGAGGCCGAGGGTGCCGTCGGAGTGGCCGGGGCCGTGCGCGGAGCAGCGGGTGCAGCGGCTGGAGCGGACTCGCGGTCGGCGGTTCCGGGCGCAGCCGCCCAGTCGCCCGCGGGCTCGTCCGGCACGGGAGGCTCGAAGGGCGGCTCCGTCTCGTCCGGCGGGACGTCGTCGTAGGGCGGCTCGTCCACGGCGGGAGCCGACGGTCGTGCCGCCGGCGCAGCGGGGCGGGGCCGGACGGATGCGGCACCCGTCGCCGGACGCTCCAGGGTCGCCACGGACGCCGGTGGGGCGGCGGGTGCCCCGGCCGAACCGGGGATGGCGGCGATGGCCCAATCCGTGACCGGACCCGTGGCGTCGGGGGACGGGGCTGGAGCGGCGGATGCGGGAGCGGCGGGCGCAGCCGACGCGGCGGGAGCGGGAGCGGCGGGCGCAGCCGACGCGGCGGGAGCGGGAGCGGTCGACGCGGCCGGAACGGGCGGAGCCGACGCGGCGGGCGCGGGAGACGACGGACCGGACACGGCGGCGCTCTCGGACGAGCCGGGCTCTCCGGACGCGCCGGGGGCCGCCGCCTTCGAGCTGCCGGGCCAGGTGTCGGCGACGGGCGCCTGCGGGGCTCCGCCTCCGGGACGCTGGCCCCCGCCGGGGCCGCCGTCGGCGCGGGCGATGAACTTCACCCGGATGCCGAGGATGTCGACGATGGCCTGGCGCAGGTACTCGCTGACACCGGGGGTCCCCGGGGCCTGTGGCTGCCGGAAGCTCTGCACATCGTTGTCGCTCGGGAACGACAGGGTGAGCACGTCGCCGTCGAGGTTACGCACCTGGGCGGTGAACACGACCATCCACGCGCTGCGCTTGGCGCGCTGCACGGCGTCGAGGATCTGGGTCCACGAGTCCTTGACCTGCTGGGTCGTGACCGGACCGACCGGGGAGCCGGACGCGGCGGCCGCGGGCGGGGCGGCCGCAGCCGGGACGGCCGCAGCCGGGACAGCCGTAGCCTCGGCAGGTTCTGCGGACGGAGTCGGAGCGGCCTCCGCGGTGTCCGCGTCGGGAGCCGGCGGCGGGGATTCAGGAGCTGTCGCGGCTTCGCCGGGCGCCGGGCGCTCGGCGGCCGGCGCGGGCGCGCCGGAGGCCGACGGAGCGGAGGGCGGGGTGGAAGCGACGGGGGCGGGCGCTTCGGCGCCCGTCGCGGCGACGGGAGCCGGCGCCGAGACCGGTGCGGAAGCGCGGGGAGCACGGGGCGCCGCGGGGTCGCCGGCCGCTCCTCCGTCGCCGTCGCTGACGCCGACACGGCGTTCGAGGCGCTCGACGCGGGCGAGCGCGCCGCGCTCGGAGGCGTCGCTCGACGGCACCAGCACGCGGGCGAGCAGGAGCTCGAGGTGCAATCGGGGAGAGGTCGCGCCCGTCATCTCGGTGAGAGCGGCGTTGACGATGTCGGCGGCGCGGCTCAGCTCGGCGGCGCCGAACTTCATGGCCTGCACGCCCATGCGGTCGAGCTCGTCCTGGGGCACCCCGCGCAGCACGGCGGCGGCGCCGTCGACACTGGTCGCGGCCACGACGATGAGATCACGCAGGCGCTCCAGCAGGTCCTCCACGAAGCGGCGCGGGTCCTGACCGGTCTGGATGACCCGGTCGACCGCGGAGAAGGCGCCGGCGGCGTCGCGGGCGGCGATGGCGTCGATGACCTCGTCGAGCAGGGCGGCGTGCGTGTAGCCGAGGAGCGCGACCGCCCGCTCGTATCCGATCGCGTCGCCGTCGGAGCCGGCCATCAACTGGTCGAGCAGCGAGAGGGTGTCGCGGGGCGAGCCGCCGCCCGCCCGCACGACGAGCGGGAGCACACCCGGCGCGACCGTCATGCCCTCGCTGTCGCAGAGGCTCTGCACGTACTCGAGCATCTGGGCGGGCGGGACCAGCCGGAACGGGTAGTGGTGGGTGCGGGAGCGGATGGTGCCGATGACCTTCTCGGGCTCCGTCGTCGCGAAGATGAACTTCACGTGCTCCGGCGGCTCCTCGACGATCTTGAGCAGCGCGTTGAAGCCCTGCGGCGTCACCATGTGCGCCTCATCGAGGATGAAGATCTTGTAGCGGTCGCGCGCGGGGGCGAAGATCGCGCGCTCGCGGATGTCACGGGCGTCGTCGACGCCGTTGTGGCTCGCCGCGTCGATCTCGACGACGTCGAGCGAGCCGCCGCCGTCGCGGCTCAGCTCGACGCAGCTCGCGCACTTTCCGCACGGGGTGTCGGTCGGGCCCTCCGCGCAGTTGAGGCAGCGGGCGAGGATGCGCGCCGACGTCGTCTTGCCGCAGCCACGCGGGCCGGAGAAGAGGTAGGCGTGGTTCACGCGGTTGGTGCGCAGCGCCGTCATCAGCGGCTCCGTCACCTGGGACTGGCCGATCATGTCGGCGAAGGTGTCGGGCCGATAGCGGCGATAGAGAGCGGTTACCACCCACACATGCTACTTGCCGCCGCTGACATTCGCCGGGGTCGTCCCCTCATCCCGAGGGGACGGAGGACGGCTCGGACAGCGCGTCCGCGATGGCCCTCCACACGGCCTCCCTCCCGCGCTCCGTCGCCTGGGCCGTCGCGTCCTCCGGCAGGTTCAGTGGCGAGTACGGCGGCGTGTAGAAGAGGTGGGAGGCGCCGGCCGCTGTCACGTAGGTGTCTCCGGGGCGGGCGGGGCGCCGCCGGGCGGCCTCGGCCATCCACGCGCATCCGTTGACGAGCTGCTCGTCCCGCCCCGCGCAGCCGAGGACCAGGGGTCCACGGACGCGGCCGAGATCGAGCACCGAGGCCGGCTCGACATCGGTGGTGCCCGTCACGCAGGGCACCCAGGCCCCGGCCACCGTGATCGCCGGGCTCGGCACAGGTGACGGGCAGACCACACCGGTCGTGCCTCCCGGTGCGATCGCGCCGTAGACCAGACCGGGATGCGCGACCGCAAGCCACAGAGCAAGAGCCGCGCCGCGGGAGGTCCCCATGACGAAGACGCGCGCGTCGTCGACACCGGGCCGGGTCTTCAGCCACGCGAGGGCGGCGAGCAGACGCTCGGCGGGGACGGTTCGCCGCGGCTCCAGCTGCCCGGCGCCGTACGTCGACAGGTCGAGCGCCGGGTAACCCATCGCCGAGAGGGTGGCGGCGGCCAGCACGCCGGTCGGCGTGCCCGGGTCGGTGCCGTCGAGCACCAGCACGGCCGGTCGCAGGCCCTCCGATCGCTGGACGGGGGCGAAGTAGTCGGCGCTGAAGCCGTCCTCCGCCACCGCGACCGCGGGCGCGGACGCCGCGAGCCCGACCCGCTGGATGCGCGTCGCGGCGACGCGCACGCCGTCGACGGTGGCGGCGAGGTCGATCGAGAGGGTCGCGCCTCCCCAGGTCTCGTCAGAGGTCGCAGCGGAGCCGGTCGCGTTGCGCATCGTCCAGAACAGCCCCATCGGATCGACGCCGCTGTACGACGCCTGCACGGGTGCCTGGCGTGCGAGGTCCACCTCCCCGTCGGGCGGCACGGCGAACACCGCCTGGGACGACCAGCGGCCGGAGGACCGCACGCTCGCGGTGACCAGCACACGCTGACCGGGCGGGAGGTCGGCGAGTGAGATCCGCTCCCCCTCCCACACACCCGCGGGATTCGTCGGGACGACGAACCGCGGGCCGCCGACGCGCACCGCCGCGCATCCCGCGAGAGCCGCCGTGACGACCGCCAGCAAGGCGACCGCGCGGAGCACGCCTCGTCGACGCGGAACGGACCCGTCCACCAGCCGCCTCACGTGCGCGCCGCCCGCAGCACGATCTGAGCCACCGCGTTCCAGAACGCCACCCGGGCGTGCTCCGTCGCCTGCGGGTCTCCCCCGCCCGACGAGTCCGTTCCCTCTCCGTCCTCCGGCAGCGCGATCGGGAGCCCCGGCGGCACGGTGACGGCGTGGCCGGCCAGAGCGGGACTCTGGATGCTGTCACCGGCCCGGACGCCGCGCGCCGCCGCGAGCGCCGACTGCCCGGCGCACGCGGACGACACCAGCGTGTCACGGCCCCCGCAGGCGAGCACGACGGGACCCGTCACCGCGTCCAGCGGGAAGACGGATGCGGCCGACGCCGGACCCGGCGCCACGCGGCACGGCAGACCGGCTCCGTCCTCGAACGCGGGGGCGGTCCGCCCCGACGGCAGGCAGAGCAGTTGCGGCGCGCCCGCGGCGGCGAAGAGCCCGTGCAGCCGGGCCGGGAATCGTGTCGCCGCCCATGCCGCGAGCGGCTCCGAGACCCCGGTGCCGTAGGCGAAGACGTGCGCGGCATCGATGCCCTCCTGGGCGTCGAGCCAGGTCAGCGCGTCATCGACCGTCGTACTGTCCACGACGCTCGACGCGCGGACGCCGTCCGGCGCCGCGGACACGGGGAGGACGAGCACCGATGCCCCGAACCGCGCGAGCAGTGGAGCGGTGAAGTCGGACGACGCGCCCGGCGACGGGTCGTCGAACATCAGCACCGCGGGGGTGACCGGCCGTTCCACGGAGGTCGCGCTCCAGAATCGGGCGACAGGCTGGTCCTCGTGCGTCTCGTGGGGCGGAGGGGTCGGACCCGCGCCGGTGAAGTCGCGCGTGTAGAGCGTGTGCGGGCGGAGGCCGTCGGCGAGGCCCTGCAGTGCGAACGTGCGCCGCGCGACCACGCGATCCGCGTCGAACGCGGTCAGGGTGACGGGCAGCGTCTCGTGCATCCACTGCGTCGCCAGAGCGGTCCCGGGGAGGTCCGGACCGTCGAGCGACCAGAACAGGCCGGCCGAGTCGGGCTGCTCGAACGGCGCCAGCTGCGGCCGCGCGCTCGCGAGGTCGAGGATGCCGCTCGCCGGGGTCGTGTAGGTCGCCGACGAGCGCCAGGTGCCGCGCGCCGTGGTGAGGGAGGCCGCGATCCGCAGCCTGCTGCCCGGCATCACGCCGACCAGCTCCAGCGGGATCGGCCAGAGCACCGAGGTGAGGTGCACGAGCGGCGGCGTGACGAACCGCGGGCCCGAGGGGCCGTCGGCGGGGGCCGTGCAGCCCGTCAGCGCGAGAGCGAGGGCCGCGACAGCGCCCACCGCTGCGGCGAGGTGGCGCGACGAGGAGTGGGCGGGAGGCCTCCGCCTTCCGTCTCCGTCGCCGCTCCGCCGCCTCATCGCGCCGTGGACCCCTCTCGGTCAGTTGCCGCCCGACACCGCCTGGACGGCCTGCCGGGCGATCTCGAGCTCCTCGTTCGTGGGGATCACCAGCACGGTCACCGCCGAGTCGTCGGACGAGATGACGCGGGCCTCCCCGGAGGGTGACGCGTTGCGTTCCTGGTCGAGTCGCAGCCCGAGGATCCCGAGTCCCTCCAGCGCCTCGGCGCGCAGCCGCGCGTCGTTCTCGCCGACGCCGGCGGTGAAGACGAGCACGTCCAGCCCTCCGAGCAGCGCGGTGTACGCGCCGATGTAGTGCTTGATCCGGTGCGCCACCGCGTCGAGGGCGAGCCGTGCCGCCGGATCACCGCCGTCGGCCGCTCGGCGCACGTCGCGCATGTCGCCGCGGCCGGCCAGCCCCAGCAGGCCGCTGCGGCGATTGAGCAGCTCGTCGAGCGCGTCGGTGTCCAGCCCGGCGCGCCGCGACAGGTGGAGCAGGACGGCCGGATCGAGGTCGCCGGAACGGGTGCCCATCACCAGGCCCTCCAGCGGCGTCATGCCCATGGACGTCTCCACCGAGCGTCCGCCGTCGACGGCGCAGGCGGAGGCACCGTTACCGAGGTGCAAGACGATCTGCTTCAGCTCGCCGAGCGGTCGGCCCAGGAAGTCCGCGGCGGCCTCCGACACGAACTTGTGCGAGGTGCCGTGGAAGCCGTACCGGCGCACGCGATGCTTCTCCGCCAGGTCGGCATCGATCGCGTACGTGTACGCGGCAGGTGGCAGCGTCTGGTGGAACGCGGTGTCGAAGACGGCGACGTGCGGCACCTCGGGGAACGCGGTCTTCGCGGCGCGGATGCCCTGCAGGTTCGCCGGGTTGTGGAGCGGAGCCAGATCGGAGAGGTCCTCGATGTTGATCTCGACCAGCGGCGTCACGATCGTCGGCTCGAAGAACCGCTTGCCGCCGTGCACGACCCGGTGGCCCACCGCGACCAGGGGGTTCTCCTCCAGGCTGGGCCCCTCGCTCGCGAAGAGCTCGAGCATCGCCCGGAAGCCGGCGGTGTGGTCCGGGATGGGCAGCGACCGCTCGGCTGTGCCGCCCGGACCGCGATGCCGGATGTGCCCCGACTCCTCGCCGATCCGCTCGACGAGGCCGCTGGCCAGCGCCTCCTCCGACGCCGCGTCGATCAGCTGGTACTTGAGCGACGACGATCCGCTGTTGACGACGAGGACGGCGCTCATGCGAGGGCCGCCTGGATCGCGGTGATCGCCACGGTGTTCACGATGTCCTCCACGGTCGCGCCGCGCGACAGGTCGTTGATCGGTTTGCGGAGACCCTGGAGCACCGGTCCGATCGCGACGGCGCCCGCGCTGCGCTGCACCGCCTTGTAGGTGTTGTTGCCGGTGTTGAGGTCCGGGAACACGAAGACCGTCGCCCGGCCGGCGACGTCGGATCCCGGCATCTTCGCGGCGCCGACCGCGGCGTCCGCAGCGGCGTCGTACTGGATGGGGCCGGCGACCGCCAGCTGCGGCGCGCGCTCGCGGACGAGCGCGGTCGCGGCGCGGACCTTGTCGACGTCCGCACCCGCCCCGGAGTCGCCTGTCGAGTACGACAGCATCGCGACGCGCGGCTCGATGCCGAACTGATCGGCGGTGCGCGCGGACGAGACCGCGATGTCGGCCAGCTGCTCCGCGGTCGGGTCCGGGATGACCGCGCAGTCGCCGTAGACGAGCACCCGGTCCGCCAGCGCCATCAGGAAGACGCTCGAGACCACGGAGACGCCCGGCCTGGTCTTGATGATCTCGAAGGCCGGGCGGATCGTGTGCGCCGTGGTGTGCGCGGCACCCGACACCATCCCGTCGGCCAGCCCGAGGTGCACCATCATCGTGCCGAAGTACGACGCGTCGGTGACGGTGTCGGAGGCCTGGTCGATCGTGATGCCCTTGTGGGCGCGGAGCTTCGCGTACTCGGTCGCGAACCGGAAGCGCAGCACATCGTCGAACGGGCTGATGACCTCCGCGCGCGACAGGTCGAGACCGAGCTCGATGGCGCGCGAGCGCACCTCGAACGGCTCGCCGAGGATGGTCAGCCGGGCCACACCGCGCGCGAGCAGGGTGCCCGCGGCGCGCAGGATGCGGTCGTCCTCGCCTTCCGGGAGCACGATGTGCTTGTCCGCCGCCCGCGCCCGCTCGATCAGGTCGTACTCGAACATCAGCGGCGTCACGACGTCGTGCCGGGTCACGTCGAGACGCCCGAGCAGCGTGTCCGCATCCACGTGACGCTCGAACAGCGCCAGCGCCGTATCGTACTTGCGCTGCGAATCGGCGGCGAGACGACCGCGCGCGTGCGTGATCCGCACGACGGTGTCGTAGGTGTCGAGCCCGGTGCGCACGATCGGAAGCGGCGACCGCAGCCCGGCGAGCAGCCGCTCGATCGGCTCCGGGAGGTCGAAGCCGCCGTTCAGGACGATGCCCGCGATCGAGGGGAACGTGCCGGACGCGTTTGCCATCAGCACGGCCAGCAGCACTTCGGTGCGGTCGCCGGGCACCACGACGACGGCGCCCTCGACGAGACGGGGGAGCACGTTGTCCATCGACATGCCGGCGACGACGACGTCCAGCGCCTCCCGGGCCAGCAGTGCCTCGTCGCCGGCGATGAGCGTCGACCCCGTCGCCTCGACGATGGAGCGGATGCTCGGCGCGACGAGGAACTCGTCCTCCGGGATCGCCCAGACCGGCGGACGGTCGCCGGCGCGTTCGGTGGGGGTGACCTCCGTGATCGCGGCGACGATGTCGTCGAGGCGCTCGGCGTCGGCGCGGTTGGCGATGACCGCCAGTACGCCGGCGTGTTCGGCGCGCAGCTCGGCGTAGGCGAGCTCTGCGAGCTGCTTCAGATCCTCCGGCGAGCGCGGATCGGCCTGGCCGAGCCGCTCCCCGAAGCCCTGCCCGACGCGCCCGCCGAGCACGAGCAGCACCGGCGCGCCGAGATTGGCCGCGATGCGCGCGTTGTAGCCGAGCTCGGTCGGGCTGCCCACGTCGGTGAAGTCGGAGCCGAGGATCACGACCGTGTCGAACCGCGCCTCCACGGCGCGGAAGCGGTGCACGATCTCCGCCAGCGCCGCGTCGGCGTCGACGTGGACGTCCTCGTAGGTGACGCCGATCGCCTCCTCGTACGAGAGATCGGCCGTCACGCGTTGGAGCAGCAGCTCCAGCACGTAGTCGCGCTCGACCGTCGATCGGGCGATGGGGCGGAACACACCCACCCGGCCGACCGAGTGCCGCAGTGCCTCGATGACGCCGAGGGCGATCGTGGACTTGCCGGTGTGCCCCTCCGCGGAGGTGATGTAGAGCGAACGGACCACGACTCAGCCGATCCGCTCGATGGCCGGCAGTCGGTAGTCGCCCGAGAGCACGGCGGCTCCCGGCGCGTACATCCGCATCATCGGGCGGAACTCCCCCGCAGGCGTCGGCAGCCAGTTGGCGGCCGCCGTCGGATCGGTCGGTCGGGTGGCGCTCATCGTGATGGTCAATCCTCCGTCGTCGTCGTACACGATCCCCCGGGTACGGTCTCCGATCGAGTACCGCTCCGCCGCGTTCGCGACGAGGAAGAACCCCGGGAGGTCGTACATGGTGAGGGACCAGAAGGCGCCGACCGGCGGGGTCGGCGCGAGGCGCAGCCGGTACACGTGCTCACCGCTGAGCAGCGCGCCGTCGGCGTCCTCGTACGTCGCGGAGTAGGCCGCCTCGTAGCCGTGGTTGCCCCACAGCCCGCCGAGCGCGGCCCCGGCGCGGACGGCGTAGCGCGTCCGCGGGTCGTCGAGCTTCCAGGCCGGCTCGTCGAGCGCGCCCACCTCGAAGAAGTCCAGGTTGTAGTCGAAGGCGTGCAGGGTCGACTGCCAGTGGTCCACCAGAGGCGATCCGCTGCGCACGGACGTCTCCAGGGCCTCCCTGCCCACCGCGTACCCCGTCTCCAGTGCGGCGATCGTCTCGGAGGGGAGGTCGGCGACGGGCACCTCGCCGGTCAGCCCGAGCTCGGTGTAGGAGGCCAGCGCCTCCCGATCGCGCTCCGCCGGTGGAAAGGCCTGCGACCACACGCGCAGCCGTTCGAAGAACGTCATTGCCTCCGTGCCCTGCGCCGGCACCTCCGGTACGCCCGCCGGGGGGACCAGCGAGCGCAGCACGGGGGTGAGCGTGAGGGCGTCCTGCAGGGCGTGCACCGCGGGGAGGTCCTCCGGGCCGTCGACCGCCCAGCGGCCCACGATCGTCGCGATCCGGGTGGGGAACCGCACGGCGGTGACATCCGGGCGCTCGTGGTCGGCAGCCGCGCCGGCGCCCATCCCGGAACCCGTGCCGTCCGGGGGCAGCAGGAGGTACTCACGCGCCCCCGCACCGGTCGCGCGGGTGCCGATGTACGCGAAGTTGTTCGTCCACGCGTCGACGAACTGGAGGACGTGGTAACGCTCCCCCGCATCGGGGACGCTCAGGAGGACCGGACCGATCCCGAGGTCGATCTGCGCGACCGAGTACACGGTGTCGTTGTTGATGGAGACGAATCGCTCACCGGGACCGGCCAGCGCACGCGCGTGACAGAACGTATTGAAGGGGGCGGCCGGGAGCGCGCCGAGTCCCTCGCGGACAGACCGATCGACCTGCTCGAGACCGAAGACGAGCGGGAACCCGACGACATACGCCTCGGACGCCAGGACGGCCAGATGCCCGGTGGGCTCGTGCCCAGCGGAACCGGGGCCCGGTGCGTCGCTCACGATCGATTCGTGCTCGGTCATTCCACCACCTCACTCGTCGGGCGGGATGCCATTCTACAGAACGTAGAAGAACAGTGGCTGACCTCAACTCTACGCGGCACGAACCGGGCGCGGAATGGAAAAAGACCCCCCACGCACCCGCCAGAGCCCGGTTACCCTTGCTGCGTTTCCGCCCTGGGGGAGTTGGCCTGGATGGCGCCACGTGGGGAGCCGGAGAACAGTCTAGCGGGTCGGACTGAGAGGGCGTGCACAGAGCGCCCCTCGACGTCCGCTAGGATATTGTGAGCCGTCGCCCGCAAGGCGGTGGCGACCCAGGAGAATTCGCCTAGTGGCCTATGGCGCACGCTTGGAAAGCGTGTTGGGTGCAAGCCCTCGGGGGTTCGAATCCCCCATTCTCCGCCATTTTTTCGTCGCGAGTCCCGCGTACATTCGTCACGAATGCGCGGATTGCCGCGGCCGACGTCGACATTCGTCACGAATGTTCGCGCGGCGCCGGCTTCGGGTCGGGAGAGGGTTTCCCCGTCACAGACGACGCGCACATTCGGCACGAATGTGGACTCTGAAGCGCTGTGAGTCGATATTCGGCGCGAATGTGCGCGGCGTCGTGCGGCGGCCGGTCAGCCCTGGAGCAGGATCTCCGTCCACGACACGGCGGGGAGCTCGATGCGCAGGGTCGAGCCGTCGCGGGTGAACGGGATGTCGGCGAGGGAGACGCGGTCGGGGTCCTCGAGGGTGTTGGCCGCGTCGAGGTCCGGGTCGCTCAGCGTGCGGGCGGAGACGGTGAGGCCGTCGACGTCCGCACCGAGGTCGGCGAGGTCGACGATCAGCTCGGTGGCGGAATCGACCGCCCGGCTGACGGCGTAGATCGCGTAGCGGCCCGCCTCGGCGTCGTGCGTGGCGACGGCGTCCACGAGCGGGACCTCGCCGAAGCGCTCGGTCGCGTAGGTGCCGCTGGTGACGTGCACGTCGAGCGAGACCCCGCGGCCGTGGGCGGAGGTGGCGGCGAACGGGAAGAACGTGGTCTGGCGCCACGCCGGCCCGCCGGGCTCGGTCATGATCGGGGCGATGACGTTGACGAGCTGGGCGAGGGAGGCGCTGGTCACGCGGTCCGCGTGCTTCAGCAGGGTGATGAGGAGGCTGCCGAAGACCACCGCGTCCGAGACGGTGTAGGTGTCCTCCAGCAGACGCGGGGCGATCGGCCAGTTGTCGACGCCGGCGATGCGGTCGACGGTCTCGAACCGGGTGTTGTACCAGATGTTCCACTCGTCGAAGGAGATGTCGATCGTCTTCCGGCTGCCGCGCACGGCCTTCACGTGATCGGCGGTCGCGACGACGCTGTTGATGAAGTAGTCCATGTCGACGCCCGAGGCGAGGAACGCGCCGAGGTCGCCCGTGTTCTCGTAGTACGCGTGGCAGGAGATGTACTCGACATCCTCATAGGCGTGGGTGAGCGTCACACGCTCCCACTCGCCGAACGTCGGCATGGAGGAGCTGGAGGAGCCGCACACGACCAGTTCGAGATCGGGGTCGACCATCTTCATGGCCTGAGCGGTCTTCGCGGCGAGCGTCCCGTAGTACTCGGCGGTGGAGTGGCCCACCTGCCAGGGGCCGTCCATCTCGTTGCCGAGGCACCACATCCGGACCCCGAACGGGTCGGTGCGGCCGTTCGCGATGCGCTGCTCCGAGAGCGCCGTGCCGCCGCGGTGGTTGGCGTACTCGAGCAGGTCGAGCGCCTCCGCGACGCCGCGCGTGCCGAGGTTGACGGCGAGCATGAGCTCGCTGCCCACCTTGTCGAGCCAGTCCTGGAACTCGTGCAGGCCGATCTCATTGGTCTCCGTGGAGTGCCAGGCGAGGTCGAGACGCGTCGGACGCTCCTCGCGCGGGCCGACCGAGTCCTCCCATTTGAAGCCCGAGACGAAGTTGCCGCCGGGGTAGCGCACGGTCGAGACCCCGAGCTCCTTCACCAGCTCGATCACGTCCGTGCGGAAGCCGTCGGCGTCGGCCGACGGGTGCCCCGGCTCGTAGATGCCGTCGTACACGGCGCGCCCGAGGTGCTCCAGGAACGAGCCGTAGAGCCGCGGGTTGATCGCGCCGATGACGGCGGAGGGGCGGAGGGAGAGGTGTGCAGTGTTCATTCGTTCTTCCGTCGGAGGTCGGGCGGTCAGGCGTTCAGTCGGTCGTCAGTCGGGGAGGTCGGGGAGGCGCCGCCGAGGCGCCGCGCGTGCTCGCGGTAGCCGTCGGCGACCGGGTTGGGCACGCGCAGCAGGCCGTGCGGCGACTCGACCAGGTCGTGGAGGCCCATCGTCAGCAGATGGTCGGCGCGCGGGGCCTCCGTGTGCCGCCAGGTCCACTCGTACATGTCGAAGAGCGGCCACCAGACGTAGCCGACGATGTCGGCCCCGCCCGCACGCATCCGCTCCACCAGCGCGAGCGACTCGTCGAGCCACTCCAGGCGCTCGGCGACCGTGCCGGTGACGCAGGTCTCGGTGACCATCACGGGCGCGCCGTAGCGCGCGGCGAACCCGAGGAGCGCCTCCTGCAGTCCGTCGGTGCCGCGGTCGACGCTGGGCCGCGGGTCGGCGAAGCCGCCGCCGTGGCGGACCCCCGCCTCGAAGAGCTCGGTCGAGTGCCGCGGGTAATAGTTGACGCCCATGACGTCCGGGTGGACGGCGTTGGCGCGGAACCACTCCAGCTCCGCGTCGGAGACGGCCGGCGCGAGACGGTCGCGCAGCGGGTGCGCCGCATCCACCCGCCCGGTGACGAGGTCTTCGACGAGGTGCACCTGGTGGCGCAGTCGCTGGGCCTCCGCGCGGTGCTCCGGCGCCGCGTCGTCGCCGACGAAACTCATGGCGGCGTCCACGTGCACGAACACCGCCCGCTCGCCGACGACCGAGGCGATGGCCCGTTGGCTCCGCACGAATCCGCGAGCCAGGTTCGCCGCGATGCGCGCGAAGCCCTCCGCGCCCTCCAGGTAAGGGGGCCAGTAGCCGTACTCGCCCGAGAAGAGTGCGTGGATGACCGGCTCGTTGACCGGCGTGTAGTCGGTCACCCGATCGCCGTAGCGCTCCGCGAACCGGCGCGCGTACTCCTCGACGTGGAGCGGGTAGTCGGGATGCGCGAACTGGCCGTCGAGCCACAGCGGTGTGCCGTAGTGGAGGAGGTCGATGATCGGACGGATTCCGTGCGCCAGCATCGACGCGATCGCCCGGTCCGTCCACTCCCAGTCCCAGACACCGGGCTCCGGTGCGACCCGGTACCAGGGGACGCCCCAGCGCAGCACCTCCGCGCCGACGCGGGCCGCGAGGGCGAAGTCGGCGTCGAAGCGCTCATAGTGCTCGGTCAGCTCGTACTCGTCGATCGCCCGCTCCCCCGGCCGGGCCTGCGGGACGAACGTGTCCTCGATCCCGAGACCGAGGTGGAGGCGGCCGTCCTCGAACCAGTGCGCGGCCGTCATTTGAGCCCCGTCGTCGCGACGCTCTCGATGAAGCGCCGCTGCATGATCAGGAACATCACCGCGAGCGGGAGGACCGCGATGAGCGAGCCCGCCATCATCGTGCCATAGGGGATGATCCCGCTCGGGCCGGTCAGCAGGGTGAGCCCGGAGGTGATGGTGCCCATCTCCGGCGACGTCGTGAACACGAGCGGCCACAACAGGTCGTTCCAGTTGTTGACGAAGGTGAAGATCGCGAGCGTCAGCAGCGCGGGCACCGCGTTCGGCAGCACGATGCTGCGGAAGATGCGGAACTCCCCCGCGCCGTCGATGCGCGCCGCGTTGTCGAGGTCGCGCGGGAGGGAGATGAAGAATTGGCGCAGGAAGAAGATTCCGAACGCGTCGGCGGCGCGCGGGATGATCAGGCCGGCGAACGTGTTGACCCAGCCGAGCCCGGCGACCAGCTGGTAGACGGGGATCAGGGTCGCCTGGAACGGGATCATGAGGCTCGCGACGATCACGATCAGCAGCACGCGGTTGCCGCGGAAGTCGAGCCGAGCGAGCGCATAGGCGGCGAGCGCGTCGAACACGAGCGCGAAGACCGTGACGCCGCCCGCGAAGACCAGGCTGTTGAGGAACAGCCGGCCGAACGGGAGGTCGCTGAAGATCTTCGTGAAGTTGTCGAAGGTCCAGGTGCCCGGGAGGAGCGTCGGCGGGTAGGCGTTGATCTCGGCGGCCGGCTTGAACGCCGTGAGCACGATGATGACGACCGGCAGCAGCACGATGAGGGTCAGTGCGAGCACCGCGGCGAAGAGCAGCCAGCGCTCGGCGGTGCGACCGAGGCGGCGACGGCCGCGCATGGGTGTGCGGTCGGCGCCGGTGCGCGGCCGGGTGGCGATGGTGGTCATCAGGCGTTGTCCTTCTCACGTCGTCCGAAGAACCGGAACTGCACCAGGCTGAGGATGAGGGTGGCGGCCAGCAGCACGTACGAGAGCGCCGTGGCGACGCCGAGGTCGAGCTTCTTGAAGCCCTCCTGGTAGATCTCCATCACGACCGTCTGGGTCGATCGGTAGGGCCCGCCTCCGGTCATGACGTAGATCTGGTCGAACGCCTGGAGGGCCGCGATCATCGCGAACACGACCACGAAGGCGAGCGTGTTGCTCAGCTGCGGGAGCGTGACGTTGGTGAAGCGTCGCCAGGCGCCGGCGCCGTCGATCTTCGCCGCCTCGTAGAGCGACTCGGGGATCTCCTGCAGCCCGGCGATGAAGATCACCATGTAGAAGCCGAAGCTCTTCCAGATCGCGACCAGCACGACGGTGGGCATGGCGAGAGCCGGATCCTGGAGCACGTTGCCGAGCTGGATGCCGACCGATCGCAGCCAGTAGTTGAGGAGGCCGACCTGCGGGTCGAGGAGGTAGGTCCAGGCGAACGCCGCGACCGCGAGCGAGACGATGAACGGCAGGAAGAGGGCCGTGCGGAAGAAGCCGCGGGCGATCAGGCGGCGGTTGCCGAGCAGCAGCGCCAGCAGCAGGGCCGCGATGAGAGCGGTCGGCGTGAAGAGCACCGTGTAGAGCGCGGTGTTGCCCAGCGTCGACAGGATGCGCGGATCGGTGAACACGCGCACGTAGTTGTCGAGCCCGACCCACTGCTCCAACCCGAAGCCGCTCGCGTTCGTGAACGACAGCCGCAGCGCCGAGAGCATCGGCCAGCCGACGAAGGCGATCAGGATGACGAGGGCGGGCAGGAGGAAGAGGAGGGCGATCGGCGCCGTGCCGCCGGAGCGCCGTCGGCCGCCGAGCGGGGCGGGCGGGCGATACGGTCGCCGGCGCTCGCGGGTGCGGGTGAGAGAGGTCATGGTCGCTTTCGTGGGGTGGGCGGCCGCCGTGGGGAGACGGCGGCCGCCCGGGCGGGTCAGTTGTCGAGCGCCTGCTGCACCTGGCTGGAGGCCGATTTCAGCAGAGCGGCCGGGTCGCCGCCGGTGAGCGCCTTCTGCGTGGCCTCATCGACCGCCGAGAGCACGTCGGTGCTGTTGGCGACGCCGGGCAGCAGCGGGCGGGCGTCGCCCACGAGGTCGGTGAGGGACGCGACGACGGGGTTCGACGAGACGGCCGACGACGGGATGTCGGTGCGCAGGGGCGGCCAGCCGGAGCCGAGCGACCACTTCGTGGCCACCTCCTTGGTGAAGAAGTAGTCGAAGAACTTCTCGGCGGCGGCCTTCTTGGCCGAGTCGGCCTGCGCGGTCACGGCGGCGGAGATGCCGATGGCGGAGGAGGCGGACCCCTTCGGGCCGGCGGGGATGCCCGCGATGCCGTAGTCGATCTTGTTCTCGGTCGCGACGGACGCCATCCACGGTCCGCCGATCTCCATCGCGGCCTTGCCGGAGGAGAACAGCTTGTCGGAGGCGACGCCGTCGAGTCCGGTCGGCGAGATCTTGCCGTTGCGCACGGCGTCGGCCCAGTACGTCAGCGTCTCGGTGTTGGCCTTCGAGTCGAGAGCCGACTTCGTGCCGTCGACGAGTTCGCCGCCGTTGCCGTAGAAGAGGCTCGCCCAGACACCGTTGCCGACGGTGGCGTGATCGGGGAGGGCCAGGCCGTACTGCTCGGGCGTCCCGTCTCCGTCGGCGTCGACCGTGAGCTTCTTGGCGTCGGCGACCCACTCGTCCCAGGTCGTCGGGAAGGTGGAGATGCCCGCCTTCTCGAAGAGCGTCTTGTTGTAGATGACCGAGAGGGGGACGAATCCGGTCGGGACGCCGTAGTAGGAGCCGTTCACCTTCTCCATCTCGACCGCACTCGCGTTGAGGGACGCCTTCTTCGTGGCGTCGCTCGCGTAGAAGTCGTCGAGCTTCGCGAACGCGCCCTTGGACGCGTAGACCGGGAGGTTCTCGGCCGGCATGGCGACGATGTCCGGGCCCTTCTTCGCCGACAGTGCGGGCAGGAGGGTGTCGCCGATGACGGCCCATGTCTTGGTGGTCGTTTTGATCGTGATGGAGCTCTGGGATTTGTTGAAGTCGTCGACGATCTGGTCGAGCACTTTGCCGTCGGCCTCGGTGTAGCCGTGCCAGAAGGTAAGGGTGACCGGGCCGGATGAGTCCGAGCCCGTCGAGCCGGAGCAGCCCGCGAGCGCGAGGGAGACGCCGGCTGCGGCGGCGAGCGTCGCAAGCAGTTTCTTCATTGAATGCCTCTCGTGTGTCCGATCGCGCCGTGGATCGGATCGGGTTTACAACGCTGCAATTCCAACGTTGTAGAAGCGATTGTACAAACGCGGCATCCCTCCGTCAACGTCGTTCGCCCGCCGACTCAGACCGCGGTGACGGAGGAGGCCCGCGCCGCGACGGGAACCGGGGTGGACTCCCGCTCGACGAGACGGGCGGGCACGTCGAAGAGGCGGGGTCCCGCGTCCGCCGGCACCCGGCCGGCGATCCGCTCGACCAGCGCCTCCACCGCGATCTCGGCGACCCGCGCGCGGTTCGGGTCGACGGTCGTGAGACTCGGCATCGCGAACTGCGACTCGGTCACGTTGTCGTAGCCGATCACGGCGACGTCCTCCGGCACGGCGATGCGATGCTGGGCCAGGGTGCGCAGCGAACCGAGGGCGAGCTCGTCGTTCAGGGCGAGCACGGCGTCGAAGCCCACGCCACGGTCGAGCAGTTCTTGCATCGCCTCCGCCCCGTCGCGCCGGTGCCAGCCCTCGCGCGCCACCACGAGCGCGGGGTCGAACGCGATCCCCGCCTCGAGCAGAGCCTCCTCGTAGCCGCGCAGACGCAGCGCGGCGGAACCGACCCGCTCGCCCTCGTGCGCGCCGAGCACGGCGATCCGGCTTCGGCCGGCTGAGAGCAGACGGCGCGTCGCCATCGCGGCTCCCTCGACGTTCTGGATGACGACATGATCGGTCGGCCCGTCGAAGATCCGCTCGCCGAGCAGCACCAGCGGGTAGCCGACGTCCAGAATCCCCGCGTCCTCGTACGAAAGGCCGAGCGGCGAGAAGAGCAGACCGTCCATCATCGCGGTGCGCGATCCCGTCAGGAGGGCGGCCTCGGCGTCGCGGTCGCCGCCGGTCTGCTCGATCAGCACGACATAGTCGCGCGCTCGCGCGGCCTCGAGCACCGCATCGGCAAGCTCGGCGAAGTAGCTGAACTTGAGCTCAGGGACGGCCAGTCCGATGACGCCCGTGCGACCGGCGCGGAGCTGCCGCGCGGCGAGGTTCGGCTGGTACCCCAGCTCGGCGATCGCCTCCCTGACCTTCTCCCTCGTCGACGGGCGCACGAACTCGAAGTCGTTCACAACGTTGGAAACGGTCTTGACGGATACCCCCGCCAAGGCCGCGACATCACGAAGCGTCGCCACCAGAGTCACCCCATTTCGATCTCGGGCCATCCTATTCGCAGCGCGTCGGGTTCACACGGCAGCCGCGACGTCCTGTTGGATGGTCCCGATGAGCAAGAAGATGTTCGCACAGCTCTGCGCCACCGTGGCGATCGGGGCGATCACTCTCCTGGTGGGGCGCTCCCTGCACGACCTGGGGACGGTGATCCTGTTCGCCGTCGGTGTGCTCGCGACCATCCTGAGCGCGTTCCGCGTCCGCAGCATACGGGCCAGGGAGGTCGCCGCGAAAGCAGACCGTGTCCCCCAAAATGCCGCTACCGGAGGCGACGACCGATAAGCGAGGCTCGTTGCGATGACAGAGCAACGGGAACTCGGACGGGAGTCGGGTGTGATGCGCGAGACGGTGCTGCGCCCGTTCCGCCACCTGTTCGCCCGCGGGGTGGTCGCCATCCTCGCCCTGACCACACCGGTGTTCGCCGTGCTCTACTGGCTCAGCATCCCGACCGGCGGATGGCCGCTGGTACTGATCGCCCACGTGCTGGTGATCGGCGCCACGGTGCTGTCCGTGTTCTCCTTCTTCAGCGTCACGATCAGCGTCGGCGACCACGGCGTGCGGGAGCGCGGATTCTTCGGCCGTGTCGTGCAGGTGCGGCACGCCGAGGTGGGGTCGGTCCTCCTCGTGCAGCTCTATGAGAGCAGTACTCTCGACACCCTCCCCCAGCTCTTCGTCACCGGGCTCGACGGGCGCCTCCTCATCCGGATGCGCGGTCAGTTCTGGTCGCTCGAAAGCATGGAACGTGTGGCGGAGGAGCTCGACGTCCCGGTCACCCGCCCCGCCGAGTCGATGACGCTGGCCCAGCTGCGGCGCACCTCGCCCGAGCTGCTGTACTGGTTCGAGCGCCTGCCCGCCCTGTTCGGTCGCTGAGAACGCGGCCGACAGCGCGGCGGTCAGACCTGCGCGTCGGTGCTGATCGCGAGAGCCGGCGCTTCGGGCGTGCTGGACGGCAACTCGGCGAAGCCCAGCCGTTCGTAGAACGCCCGGGCGCCGTGGTTGGTGGCCGACATCGTGAGGTAGACGCCGGGGACACCGCGCTCCCGCAGGGCGTTCAGCAGGGTGCGGATCAGAGACCGCCCGAATCCCTGGCCCTGCAGCTCCGGGAGCAGGTCGATGTGGAGGTGCGCCGGATAACGGTCGACCTCCGGCACGATCGCCCCGCGCACGTCCAGGCCGAAACCGATCGCCCGGCGGTCCCGCTCGTCGCGTGCCGCCTCGAGCGGGTGCTTCGCGATGAAGCCGGGCAGCCACTCCGCCTCGTACCAGTCGGCGAAGGCCAGGCTGTCGGCGACGCCGATGACGTACCCGGCGACGTGGTCCCCGGTGTCGACGACGAACGCCAGGTCGGGCTGATAGGCGACGTAGGGGCCCGCGAAGATGTCCGGCAGCAGGTCGTCACTCGAATACAGGCCGGTCGCGTCTTCCCCGCTGGCCCCGGTCCGCACGCACACGGCGTACACGTCGTCGCGGTCGGCCGGATGGTAGGGGCGGATCGAGCTCACCGTGAAAGTATGGCAGCGTGAGTCTGCACACGACCGCCGTGCCACGCAGCAAGGGGCTGCTCACCCCCTCCGACGACGAGCAGGTGCGGATCGAGCGCGTCTTCCCCGGCGACACCGCCGCCGTGCTCGTACGCCACTACTGGCTGCCACGCTGGTCACTCGCCGCAGGCAGGGTGCTGCGGCCGCAGGTGCTGGAGTACCCCACCGCGAACCTCGTCGTGGAACGGGAGGGCGGGTGGTTGTATCGCGCGAACCGTGGGCGCACGGAGCGCACGCTGCGCGGCTCGGGGTGGGCGTTCGGGGTGCTGCTGCGCCCGGGCGTCGCGCGCGCGTGGACGGGGTCATCGCTCCGGACGGCTCCGCCGTCGATCGCCCTGCGCGAGTTGCGCGTCGATGGGACGGCGGCGCTCGTTCGCGCCGTCCAGGACGCGATGGCGTCCGGTGAGGACCACGCGGCCGTCGCCGTCGTCGAGCGCTGGCTGGCACGGCTCGAACCGCCGGACGAGGAGGCCCGGCTCGTCGACGCCATCGTGGCCGCCGTCGAGGAGGACCGCGACCTGCGGCGCGTCGAAGACGTCGCGGACCGCTTCGGGCTCGGCGTCCGACATCTGCAGCGACTGGTCGCAGGGCACATCGGCTTCGGCCCCAAGTGGCTGATCCAGCGGTACCGCCTGCAGGAGGCCGCCGCCGCGCTGCGCTCGCCCGCGCCTCCCGCGCTCGCGGAACTCGCCGCCGGACTCGGCTACGCGGACCAGGCGCATTTCGGCCGCGAATTCCGCGCCGTCATCGGGTCGCCTCCGGGTGCGTACGCGGCGCGGGAGAGGGCACGGTGAGCGCGAGGACGGAGACACGGACCGACCCGGAGGCGGTGCTCGCGCCCTGGCGCGCCCGCTGGTCGCTCATCGCGGACGGCGACCCGTTCGTGACCCCGTCGAGTGCACTGCAGCCCGTCCGCCGGAACGGGCGGGCTGCATTCCTCAAGCGAGCGCTCGTCGACGAGGAGTCCGCGGGTGCGCGGGTGCAGCGCTGGTGGGCCGGCGAAGGGGCGGCGGACGTGCTCGCGTTCGGCGGCGACGGCGATGCGCTCCTGCTGGAGCGGGCCGAGGGATTGCGCTCGCTCGCCGCGCTCGCGCGATCCGGACCCGACGGGGACGACGACGCGACCCGCATCCTGTGCCGCGCGGGCCTCCGGCTGCACGAGGCCGGGAGGGAGCCGCGGCCCGACGGGCTCATCCCACTCGCCGAGTGGTTCCGCGAACTCTTCGTGCACGCGGAGGATCGCCCGGACGACCACCACGGCCTGTTCCCGGCGGCGGCGGCGACGGCCGCTCAGCTGCTCGCGCTGCCCACCGAGGACGTCGTGCTGCACGGCGATCTCCATCACGGCAACGTGCTCGACTTCGGCGAGCGCGGCTGGCTCGCGATCGACCCCAAGCCCGTGCATGGCGCTCCCCTGTTCGACTGGGTCAACATCCTGTGCAACCCGGACGTCGACGTCGCGCTGCGGGCCGGCCGCCTGGAGCGCACGGCGGCCGTGATCGCCGCTGAGGTGGCCGCCGATGAGGGGCTGCTGATGCGCTGGGCGTTCGCGTGGGCGGGGCTTTCGGCCTCATGGAGCGAGCGGTCGGGCGAGGAGGCGGAGGTCGCCCTAGCCGTCGGCCGACGCGCCAGGGTGTTGCTCGGCGGTTGACCACCGCCTCCTGCGCTACTTGACGCTGCCCGCGGTGAGCCCGCCGACCAGACGCTTCTCGATCAGGGCGAAAAGCACCACGACCGGGATCACCGCCACGACGGAGACGGCGAACACGTACTGCCAGGCGGCGTCGTACTGCCCGACGAACTTGGTCAGCGCCACCGACAGCGGCTGATTCGCGTCCGTCGACAGGATCACCAGGCTCGCGGCGAACTCGTTCCAGGAGGCGACGAACGTGTAGATGATCGCCGTCACGATCCCGGGCCACACCAGCGGTAGCTGCACCCGGAGGAGCACCGTCCATTTGCCCGCCCCGTCGAGCTGCGCCGCCTCGTCGACCTCCTTCGGGATCCCCGCGAAGAAGGTGTGCATGATCCAGACGGCGAACGCGATGTTGAACGCGGCGTTGACGAGGATCATCGCCAGCCACGTGTCGTTGAGCCCGAGCGCGACCATCTCCTTGAACAGGCCCGTCGCGAGCACCGTGGGCTGGAGCATCTGCGTCACGATCACCAGGAAGAGGAACACCCCGCGGCCGGGGAACCGGAACCGCGCCGTGTAATACGCCGCGGGCACGCAGACCACCAGCACCAGCAGCGTCGCGAACACCGAGATCACGATCGTCGAGACGAGGTTCAGCGGGAGGGGCGTCTCCGGCGTCGACCACATCGTGAGGTAGTTCTCGGGATGCCACTGGTCGGGCAGGTACGTCGGCGGCACCTGGAGGATGTTGTTGCGCGACTTGAACGAGCCGACCAGCATGATCAGGTAGGGCGCGATGAAGACGAGGGCGATCACGATCCCGGCGAGCGTCTTGCCGACGGTCCGCCCCGGCGAGCCCGTGAGGCGGGACCGACGGCGGCGCGCCTGCGGCGCCCCCGCGACGAGGGTCGGGGCCGGCGCGGTCATGCGACCTCCTTCATCGGCTTCACGATCCACAGGTACAGTGCGACGACCACCAGCACGATCAGGAAGTTGATCACGCTGAGGGCGCTCGACAGGTCGATGCGCTGCTCGTTCTGCAACAGCTTGAACACGTAGGTCGTGGTCGTATCCGCCGTGTAGCCGGGGATCGAGCCGGTCATCAGCTTGAGGATCGGGAGCGAGTTGAACACGTTGATGATGTTGATGAGCGTGGCCAGCGCGATCGCGTTGCGCAGGTTCGGCAGCGTCACGCCGAAGTAGGAGCGGAAGGCGCTCGCGCCGTCCACCTTGGCCGCCTCCAGCATGTCGCTCGGGATGCCGGCGAGCCCCGCCAGGATCGTGTACGTCGTGAAGGGCAGCGACACGAAGACGGCGATGCCGATCGACGACAGGAACGCCGGAACCGGCTCCTTCGTGAATCCGAAGGGCTCCGTGAGCAGATGGATGTCGACGAGGAACTTGTTGATGATCCCGTAGAAGGGGTCGAGGCCGTACACGAAGACGGTCGTCGTCATCACCACGCTCGCCGCCCACGGGATGATGATCGCCATCCGCACCCAGCGTCGGCCCGGGAAGTTCTTGTCGAGGAACTGGGCGAGCGCGAGCCCGATCAGCACGGTGATCGCGACCACGGCGACGACCCAGACGAGGGTGTTCAGCAGGATGCCGGGAAGCTCCGGCCGCGAGAGCACCGTCAGGTAGTTCTGCAGGCCCACGGAGCCGTGGTCCACGCCGGCGATGGAGATCTTCCGCGTCGAGTTGAAGATCATGTACCCGGCGGGGAACAGGACGACGCCGAAGATCAGCAGGAGGGCCGGCAGCGTCCACGGCACGGCATGGAGCAGGTCGGACGCGCCGGAGCGCTTCGGTGGGGACCCGCGGCGGGGGCGGCCGGCAGCCGCCCCCGCGCGAGTCGACTCAGCGGTGCTGGTCATCCGGCGTTACTGGCCGTCGGCCTTGGCCTGAATGGACTTCAGCAGGTCGGCCGGCGCCGCACCCTGCCCGAGCTGACCGATCTGGGTCTGGATCGCGCCCTGCGCCGCCGACCAGTTCGGATTCGTCGACGGGTAGAACTTCGCGTCCGGCAGCAGGTCGAGGAACGGCTTGATGGTCTCGTCCGAGCCCATCTCCTTCGCGCCCGACTTGGTCGTCGGCAGGAAGCCCTCCGCCCCCACCCACTTGGTGTAGACCGCCGGAGAGTAGAAGTAGTCCAGGAACTTCGTGATCGCGGCCTTCTTGTCGGTCTTGTTCTTGAAGGCCATCAGGTGGTCCGCGACGCCCAGCGTGAACGACGAGCCGTCCTTGGTCGGGATCGGCGCGACGCCGTAGTTCAGCGACGGGTTCTTGTCCTTGATCTGCCCCACCGTCGGCGGCAGCCCCACCTGCATGCCCAGCTGGCCCTGGATGAAGACGTTGAGCAGCGGCGTGCGGTTGGTCGACCCCGGGTTCGGCTCGGTGTAGCCCTGCTCGATGATCTTCTGCATCTCCGTCGCGCCCTCGACGTTCTCCGGGCTGTCGATCGTGAGCTTCTTGGCGTCGCCGTAGCCTCCGCCGGCCCCGTAGAACCAGAGCGCCGTCTCGGCCTGCGCCTCCTCGCTGCCGAGCGGCATCCCGTACGGCGTGACCCCGGCGGCCTTGAGCTTGCCGGCATCCTCCTCGAACTCGGCCCAGGTCTTCGGCGGCGCGGAGATCCCGGCCTTCGCGAAGTCGTCCTTGTTGTAGAATAGCGCGCGGGCCGACGCGATGAACGGGAGGCCGTACTGCGTGCCGTCGATGCTCGCGTTCTTCTTGAACGCGTCCTGGAAATCGTCGAGCGTGGAGGCCGAGACGATGTCCTTCGCCGGGTAGAGCAGGTCGTCCGCCGCGAATCCGGCGAAGGCGTCGATGTTCAGGATGTCGGGCTGCTTCTGCGCCTGGATGCGCGTCTTGATGACGTTGTTGATGTCGGTCCACGACTCGACGTCGAGGTTCACCGTGATGCCGCTGTTCTTGGCCTCGAAGTCCTTGATGATCTGCTCCCACTCGGCCTTCGTGTTGTCCGAATAGCTCGCGACCATCAGGTCGAGCGACTGCGCGCCGCCGGACGAACCGCCTGACCCGCCGCTGAAGCCGCAGGAGGCGAGTGACAGGGTGGCGACGGCCGCGGTGACGACCGTCGCTCCCCACCGGAGAGACTTCTTCATGGACTTCCCCACTTCTCGAAGAAACACGTGTCGGTACCGCTGACGCGCGTGCGCGCACTGCAGAACCATTGATCTTTATTGACGCTTTTGCGCGCATATCACGCACCTGCACGCAATGGATGATCGAAAGCATGGACCCTGATGGGGTCTCCGTCAAGGACCGGCGTGCTGATCGCGCCGTGGCGGCGCGCCTCCGCCCGGGGTGATCGAAACTGTTCGCTGGACAATGGCCGCGATCATGAGGGATCATCGACGAAGAGATCCGTGGGACGGATCGGGCGGAACCGAGAGCGGACAGCGATGAACAGAGAGCAACGCCTCGGCGTCGTCCTCGAACTCCTCGCCGAGTCCGGGCAGATCGAGGTGGAGGACCTCGTCGCCAAGCTCAACGTCTCCCCCGCGACGGCACGGCGCGACCTCGATGCGCTCGCCGCGCAGCAGATGCTCACGCGCACCCGCGGCGGGGCGGTCGGCCAATCCGTCGCATACGACCTGCCCTTCCGCTACAAACACGAGCGGCACGCACCGGAGAAGCTGCGCATCGCCCACGCCGCGAGCGCCCTCGTGCCGCGAGGCTCCGTCGTGGGACTGTGCGGTGGCACGACGAGCACGGCGGTCGCCACCGTTCTGAGCTCGCGCCCGGACGTGCTGGAGCCCTCGCCGTACCCGAACCTCACGGTCGTCACCAACGCCATCAACATCGCGGCGCAGCTCGTGATCCGCCCGCAGATCAAGATCGTCGTCACCGGCGGCGTCGTCCAATCCCGCAGCTACGAGGTGGTCGGACCTTACAGCAATGCCGTGCTGGAGCGGATCACCATGGACATCGCGTTCATCGCGGTCGACGGGATCGACCCCGTGATCGGAGCCACCGTGAACGACGAGGGGGAGGCGAGCGTGAACGCCCTCATGGCGCAGCGCGCGGCGCGGGCCGTCATCATCGCCGACTCGTCCAAGATCGGCCGCCGGGCCTTCGCGACCCTCGGCGGATCGACGCTGCTCACGACGATCATCACCGACGCCGGCATCACCGACGAGCAGCGGACGGCGTTCATCGAGGCGGGATACGAGCTCATCGTCGTCTGACCGGCTCGGCCACAGCGTCATGCGCCGTTTCGCCCGAGCGCGAAAGACTATTCGAGACATCCAGTCGCGCGAAGATGTCCCCAGATCTTCTCGCTGCGGAGGTGGACGGCCAATCGTTCGAGACGGTCGGCCTCGGACGCCATTCCAGGGTGGATCCACCCCACGAACGGCAGAAGACGCTCGTCGTCGTCGAAGAACTCGTAGACGTTCTCGATCGCGAGTCCGGGCTCGGGGAGACGGCGGGCGCGATCGAGACAGAGAGCGATCCACAGCCGCCTGCTCTCCTGGTCGACCGGTGAGTCCAGACCGCGAATCAAGGCGTCGGCGTCCTCCAACTGATCCGACAACAGAAGCGCAAGGGACTCCGCTGCCTCCGAGAGCTTCTCGCCCCGTTCAAGTCTCCCCAGACAGTAGGCCACCACGGCCTCTGAACGGAGAAGACCACGCTCATAGCCGTAGCGAACGTCCGCCTCGAGCAGGGGAGCGAACGACTCGGCGACGTCAAGGGACACAGCGATCCTGACGTCGCTCGACATGGGTTCTCCGTTCAGCAGAGCTAGCGCCGTCGCCGGGTGCCGAAGATGCCCTCCACGACGCCGGTGAGGATGTCACGGGTCGCCTTGGAGCCCAGCACCTGCTCCAAGACGTTCGGGGCGGGCTTGCTGGTGGTGCGGCGGGAGGTGGTGCGGGGCGACGTGCTCTTGAGGATGCGCTCGTACTCCTTCTGAGCGGCGGCCTGCGCCTTCGCGTCGGCCTTCGCCTGAGCTGCCGCGGCCCTCTCGGCAGCCTTCTGCGCGTCCGCCGCGGCCTTCGCCTGGGTCTCCGCCTGCTCCGCCGCTGCCGCCGCCGCGTCCAGCTTGCGCGCGAGCAGTTCGCGGGCCGAGTCGCGGTCGATCGGGGTGCCGTACTTCGCCTGCAGCGGCGACGCGGCGACCGCGGCGTCCACCTGGGCCTCCGGTGCCGGGGACATCGACCCCTGCGGGGCCCGCAGCCGCGTCCACGCGACCGGACTGGGGGCGCCCTTCTCGTTCATGACCGTCACCACGGCCTCCCCCGTACCGAGCGATTGGAGCACGGCCGCCAGGTCGTAGCCGGAGGTCGGATAGGTGGAGACGGTCGCTTTCAGCGCCTTGGCGTCGTCGGGGGTGAACGCCCGCAGCTGGTGCTGCACCCGCGACCCCAGTTGGGCCAGCACGTCGCTGGGCACGTCCTTCGGCGTCTGCGTGACGAAGAAGATGCCGACGCCCTTCGAGCGGATGAGGCGCACGGTCTGCGTGATCGACGCGAGGAAGTCCTTGGAGGCATCCTTGAACAGGAGGTGCGCCTCGTCGAAGAAGAACACCAGCTTGGGCTTGTCGAGATCGCCGACCTCGGGAAGATCGTTGAACAGATCGGCGAGCAGCCACATGAGGAAGGTGGAGAAGACGGCGGGCTTGTCCTGCACGCCCGGCACCTCCAGGAGGCTCACCACCCCGGTCCCGTCGGGCGCGACCCGCAGGAACTCGGCCGTGTCGATCTCCGGCTCGCCGAAGAACGCGTCGGCGCCCTGGTCGGCGAAGGCGATCAGCTCGCGCAGGATGACGCCGACGGTCGCGCTGGACAGACCGCCCAGCCCGGCGAGTTCCGGCTTGCCGTCCTCGCTCGTGAGATAGGTGAGCACGGCGCGCAGATCGGACAGGTCGAGAAGCGGCAGACCCGCCTGGTCGGCATAGTGGAAGACGAGGCCGAGGCTCGACTCCTGCGTGTCGTTGAGCCCGAGCACCTTCGAGAGCAGGAGGGGACCGAACCCGGCGACCGTCGCCCGGACCGGCACACCGCGCCCCACGCCGCCGAGCGAGAAGAACTCGGTCGTCACGGCCCGCGGCGTCCAGTCCTGGCCGATGCCGCGGGTGCGCTCGAGGAGCTTGTCGCTCGCCTCCCCCGCCACGGAGATGCCGGAGAGGTCGCCCTTGATGTCGGCGGCGAAGACCGGCACACCCGCCGCGGCGAGCTGCTCGGCCAGCACCTGCAGCGTCTTGGTCTTACCCGTGCCGGTCGCGCCCGCGACGAGACCGTGCCGGTTCGTCATGGCGAGCGGGATGCGGATGGGCACGTCGGCCACCGGGTCGCCGTTGACCAGCGCGCCGAGCTCCAGCGCGGGAGCGTCGAAGGCGTAGCCGGCGCGGATGGCGGCGACGGCGTCCGGGGTGAGCGGGGCGGCGGCAGTGGAGGGCACGGAAGCGGGTGCAGCGGCGGCCGGGGCGGCGGCCTCCTGCGCGGCGGCCTGCTGCGCGGCGGCCTCCTGCGCGGCGGCCTGCTGTGCGGCGGCCTCCTGCGCGGCGGCCTCCTGCGCCTGCGCCGCGGCGGCCTCCTGCGCCTGCGCCGCGGCGGCCTCCTGCGCCTGCGCCGCGGCGGCCTGCTGTGCAGCGGCCGCCGCGGCCGCGGCCTCCTGCGCCTTGCGCAGCGCCTCGTCCGCCTCGGCCTGCAGCTTCGCGGCGGTCTCCGCCAGCGCGTCAGCGTCGGTCATGCGGCTCAGCCTACTGACGGGGCGTTGCGTCGCCTAGCGCCCCTCGCGCATCCCCCACTGCTGGCCGTAGCCGCCCGCGTGCTCGGGACGCTCCATGAGCTCGAGGAAGGGCCGGGCCGGAAACGCCTCCGGGCCGAGCACACCCGTCCCGGACCAGGCGCCTTTCGCGAGCAGCTCCAGCGCGATCACGGGGTTGAGGGCGGTCTGCCAGACCACGCACTGGCAGTCGTACTCGCGCATCGTCCACTCGTTGTCACTGACGTGGTACAGGTACACCTCGCGGGGCGCGCCGTCGACGCCGATCCCGGTCACGTTCACGCCGGCGCAGGTCTTGCCCGTCATGCGCGGACCGATCGTGGCCGGATCGGGCAGCGCGGCGGCCACGACGTCGCGCGGTGCGACCTCCACCGGTCCCGACGCGCTGCGCACGCGGATCGGGGTCGTCGCATCCAGGCCCAGCAGGTGGAGCGTCCTCAGCACGCCGATGAACTCCTCCCCAAGCCCGTACTTGAACGTCACGCGTTTCGCGTCGAGCCAGCGCGGCATCAAGAGCACCTCCTCGTGCTCGACGTTCACGCACTCGACCGGGCCGATGCCTTCCGGGAAGTCGAAGACCTCCGGCTCGCTGAAGGGCTCCGTGGTGAACCATCCCGTGTCCTTCTCGAAGATCACCGGCGGGTTCAGGCACTCCTCGATCGTCGTCCAGATCGAGAACGACGGTGCGAAGATCTCGGCGCCGGACTCGTCGCGCACCACGAGGTTCGCACCGTCGCGGGTGCCGAGCTCGTCGATGGACGAGAAGAGCTCGTCGGCGGCGTAGCGGGCGAACACGTCCGAGAGCCCCGGTTCGACGCCCATGCCGACCAGCGCGAGCCGCCCTGCCGCCTCCCAATCGCCGCGAACCGCGAACTGGTCGTCGCCGAGCTTGACGCCCGTCTGCTCGTACGGGTGCGTGGGATGCGGCTCGGACAGGCTCATCGCCATGTCGAGGTAATCGGCGCCCGCGGCGAACGCGCCGGCGAAGATGGTCGGGACGAACTTCGGCTCGACGGCGTTCATGACGTGCGTCGCCCGGTGCTCCCGCGCCACGGCCTCCACCGAGTCCGGGTCGGAGGCGTCGATCGCCGCGGTGCGGAACCGTGCGGCGACCTCCGCACCGTGGCGGTCGCGGATCCACGCGACCGTGCGCTCGGCGCGCGAAACGTCGTAGTCGCTCACGGTGAGAGTGTCGTAGAACGTGCGGCGTGCGGCGATCTTGGCGATGGCGTCCCCGACGCCTCCGGCGCCGACCAGCAGAATCCTCATGGCCGTCAGGGTAGCGCCCGCGGCCCCTCCCCGCGCCTGCGAAGTTCACGACGTTGCGCCCATTCGGCGCGAATTCGCGCATCCACGTGAACCTCGGCTAGGGAGTGCGCGCGAGGACGAAGGGGTGCGGGAGGCTGCGCTCCCGGGCGAGACGGGAGGCGAGCGGCGCCCAGACGATCACGGCGACCGCGGCGCCGAGCAGCAGCCCGCCGACCGTGTCGCTCATCCAGTGCGCGCCGAGATACGTGCGACTGACGGCCATGAGCAGCGCCCAGGCGATGCCGAGGCACCACACCCAGACGCGCGGGAAGAGCAGGGCGAGCACCACGACCATCGTCGCCGCGTTCGCCGTATGCCCCGACGGGAATGAACCGGGATCGGCGCTCACCAGGATCTCGGACGGGCGCGCACGACCGACCGTGTGTTTGAGCAGCTGGACCAGCACCACCGAGAGGATGCTGGCCGACGCGAAGAACAGCGCGCCCCACGGACGCCGGAACGCGAGGAGCAGGAGCACGATCAGCACCGGGATGACGACCGAGCCGAGCACACCTCCCCCGGAATAGTTGAAGAACAGGGCGGGTGCCAGCCAGAACGGAGAGCGATGCTCGACGACCTCCTCCATCCACTCGAGGTCGAGCGCGAACGGCTCCGTCGGGCGGAACGCGATGATCGCGCCGAGGCCGAGCACCAGCGCGACGGCGACCAACGCCGAGACGACCGGCCAGCGCCTGCTGATCCGTGCCGCCCGCTCGTGCACCGCCCGCTCGTCGGCTTCCGCTCCCATCCCCCCACCGTACCCACACCCGATGCGCGAAGCGTGAGACGGTGCGGGGCGGGAGCCCAGTGGACCCGCGACCACTCACGTCTCGCGGGGTTCGGCCCCGCTAGTGGGCGAGGGCGGGGACGCTGCGAGGGCGGACGATGAGCCAGAGGGAGGCGATGGAGACGAGGGCGCAGACGGCCATCACCGCACCCATCGGGGCGGCACTGCCGACGCCGAGTATCCCCACGACCGGGGAGACGATTCCGGCGATCCCGAAGTTGAGGGCGCCGAGGAGGCTCGCGGCCGTCCCCGCCTCGTGACCGTGGTTCGCGAGCGCCAGCACCTGCACGCACGGGAATCCGAAGCCGCAGGCGGCGATGAAGAACCACAGCGGGATCGCCGTTCCCCAGAGTCCGACATGCGCCTGGTCGAGGATCACGATCACGACGGAGGCGGCGAACATCACGACGGTCGAGACGGCCAGGATCCACTGCGGGCCGAAGTACTTCGTCAGGCGCGACGCGGACTGCACGCCGATGATGATGCCGATCGAGTTCACGGCGAAAAGGAGGCCGTACTCCTGCGCGTTGAACCGGTAGAGCTCCTGGAAGATGAACGAGCTCGACGAGAGGTAGGCGAACAGACCGGTGAAGTTCGCGGCGCCGACGATGGCGATCCCGACGAACACGCGGTCGGAGAGCACCGCCTTGTACCGCTGCCCGACCGTCGAGTGGCCCGCGTCGTGACGACGTGCCTTGGGCAACGTCTCGACGATCCAGAGCGAGACGCAGACGACGACGAACGCACCGTAGACGGCGAGCACGACGAAGATGCCGCGCCAGGGCATGACGAGCAACAGCCACGAGCCGATCACGGGCGCGAGTACGGGGGCGAGGCCGTTGACGAGGGCGAGACGGCTGAGCATCCGGACGAGCGGCCGACCGCCGAACAGGTCACGCACCATCGCCATGGCGACGACGCCGCCGGCCGCGGCGCCGATGCCCTGCAGGGCGCGGGCGGCCCCGAGCAGCTCCACGTTGGGAGCGAGGGCCGCACCCAGACACGCCAGGATGTGGACGGCGGTCGACACGATCAGCGGTGTGCGCCGCCCGATCTTGTCCGACCAGGGGCCCACCAGCAGCTGGCCGAGGCCGAAGCCGATCGTCGTGGCCGTCAGCGTCAGCTGGATCGCGGCGGTCGAGACACCGAAGTCGGACTGCAGTGTGGGCAGGGCGGGCAGGTAGGTGTCGATCGTGAACGGCCCGAGCGCGGTGAGGGCGCCGAGGATCAGGATGTAGCTCAGGCGCTGGCGGCCGGAGAGCGAGTCGCCGGGATGCACGACGGTGGTCACGAAGAAGGTCCTTGCTGGGTCGGAGGGTCACGGGTGCGGCGCGAACGCGGCGCTCTCCAGACGAAGGAGCACCGCACGAAGAGGCGCCGCACGAAGAAGCACCGCGTCGAGTTCACGCGGTGCCGGGTGTCCGATCGGCGCCGAGTGTCGAATCGATTCGACTCCGGGACACCACTCATCCTATCGCAGTCGGCCGCCGAATGTTACCGTGCACATCCCCCACACTCCGGGGTCCACCGCCGCCGAGACGGCCCAATGTGGGGTACGCGGGCGCGAGACGGCCGACAATCGGCCGCGTCGATGACGGGCGGCCACCGATCAGCGCGGAGAAGGGGCGGCGAGGAGGGGCGCGAAGGCGAGCTCGGCGGCGCCGATCATCAGGATGTCGCCGCCGAGCCCGGCGCGCACGATCTGCAGGCGCTCGGCGGACGCGGCCAGCGCCTGCTCTGCGACGAGAGCCGCCAGGCGCTCGGGTGCGAGAGCGTGCAGCGCGCCGAGGAAGCCGCCGAGCACGATCCGCTCGGGCGCGAAGACATTGGTCGCGTTGCGCAGGGCCGTGGCGAGGTAGCCGACCTGGCGGTCCACCTCCGCGGTCACCGCGGCATCCCCCGAGGCGACGGCCCCCGCGAGTGCGCGCGCGAGCTCCTCGCCGTCCGCGGCCTCCATGCCGAGAACGGCGAGCAGAGCGCGCTGACTGACCTCCGTCTCCAGGCAGCCGATCGCGCCGCAGTGGCAGCGCACGCCGGACGAGTTGACGAGCGTGTGCCCGAGCTCGCCGGCATAGCCGCTGATGCCGGTGAGCGGCACACCGCCGACGATCACGCCCGCTCCGATGCCGGAGGCTCCGCCGTTGAGATAGACGAGGTCGGAGGCTCCGCGCCCGGCGCCGAACAGGCGTTCGGCGTTGGCGCCCAGGCTCGCGTCGTTGGCGGCCAGCACGGGGTAGCCGGTGGCGGCGGAGAGCTCCGCGGCGAACGGCTCCTCCGCCCACTCGAGGTGCGGAGCGAGCCGCACCACGCCGTCCTCCTCCCGCACGAGACCGGGGACGGCGACACCGATGCCGACGACACGGGAGGCTGCGATCAGGTCGGGGCGCAGCCCGTCGATCACCGCGGCGGCGACCGCTACGGCCTCCTGCGCGGTCGGCACGTGCCCGGTGGGGAGACGGACCCGCCGGTGCACCACCCCGTCGAGCCCGACGATGCCGACGGTCACCGCGTCGATCTCGGGATTGACGGCGAGCGCCACGACACGGCCGTCCGCGACGACGACCGGCGACGGCCGCCCGACGCGGTTGCTGGTCTCGGGCTCGCGCTCGCGCACGAGCCCGTACTCGACCAGCTCCGCGACGAGCGCCCCGGTGGTCGACCGGTTCAGGCCCGTCGCCTGGGTCAGGGCGGACCGGGCCTGCGGACCGTCACGGTGGACCATCCCGAGCACCACGGCGAGGTTGTGCCGCCGCACCGTGTCGAGGTTCGTCCCCGCCGTCGTCTTGCCGTTCATGGTCCCGAGTACTGTATTACAGCTGGGCGCGACCCCCGCTGGACACGACGCTGCGGCCGGTGCCGACATCCCTCAGCGTGAACGGGTGCGAGGCCGGACCGGAGGCCCACAGTCCCTCCCCTGCGCGCGTGACGACGTACTCCGCGGTCTCGCCATCGGGAGTCGTCACGGTGACCGCGCGCTCGCCGCCCGGTCCGGGGTAGGCGGCCAGGGTCAGGCCCTCCCGGTAGTCGTAGTCCGGCCGGTCGTCGCGGCCGCCGAGCGGCAGCACGGCCCCTTCGCGCACATAGAGCGGGAGGCTGTCGAAGGCGTGGGTCTCGCGCCGCCACGCTCCGCCCTCGACGCGCTCTCCGGTCAGCAGCGAGGTCCACGTGCCCGCGGGCAGGTAGAACTCCACATCGGCCGGCGAGAACACAGGCGCGACGAGGAGATCGGGGCCGAGGAGGTACTGCCGGTCGAGGTGGTCGACGGCGGGATCGCCGGGGAACTCGAGCTGCAGCGGCCGCATGACGGGTGTGCCCCGCAGCGCGGCCTCCCGCCCCGCGGCGTACAGGTACGGCATGAGGCGCAGCTTCAGCTTCGTGAAGCGGCGCGTGACCTCCACCGCCTCCTCGTCGAAGGCCCACGGCACCCGCACCGAGTCGCTGCCGTGCAGCCGGGAATGGCTCGACAGGAGCCCGAACGCGGTCCAGCGCTTGAAGACGCCCGGGTCCGGCGTCCCCTCGAAGCCGCCGATGTCGTGGCTCCAGAAGCCGAACCCGCTGAACGCGAGCGAGAGCCCGCCACGGAGGGTCTCGGCCATCGACTCGTACGAGGACGTGTTGTCGCCGCCCCAGTGCACCGGCATCGTCTGTCCGCCCGTGGTCGCCGACCGGGCGAACAGCACCGCGTCCCCGGCCCCGCGCGCCTCCTGCAGCACGGCGAAGACCGCCTCGTTGTAGAGCTGCGTGTAGTAGTTGTGCATGCGCTCGGGCGCGGAGCCGTCGAAGTACTCGACCTCGACCGGGATGCGCTCGCCGAAGTCGGTCTTGAAGCAGTCGACGCCCTGGGCGACGAGCCGGCGCAGGTGGTCCTGGTACCAGCGGGTCGCCTCCGGGTTCGTGAAGTCGACCAGGCCCATCCCGGCCTGCCAGAGGTCCCACTGCCAGACGGAGCCGTCCGGCCGCTTCACGAGGTAGCCGGCGGCCGCGGCCTCCGCGAAGAGAGGCGAGCGCTGCCCGATGTACGGGTTGATCCACACGCAGACGCGCAGATCCTTCGAGTGCAGACGGGCCAGCATCCCCTCCGGGTCGGGGAAGGTGCGCGGGTCCCACTCGAAGTCGCACCAGTTGAACTCGCGCATCCAGAAGCAGTCGAAGTGGAACACCGAGAGGGGGAGGTCGCGCTCGGCCATCCCGTCGATGAAGGAGGTGACGGTCGCCTCGTCGTACGAGGTGGTGAAGCTCGTCGAGAGCCACAGCCCGTACGACCAGGCGGGCACGGAGGCGGGGCGGCCGGTCAGTGCCGTGTAGCGCTCCAGGATGTCCTTGGGCGTCGCACCGTGGATCACGAAGTATTCGAGGCTCTCCCCCGGCACGGAGAACTGCACTCGCTCCACCGATTCCGATCCGATCTCGTACGAGACGTGCCCGGGGTGGTTCACCAGCACGCCGTAGCCGCGGTTGGTCAGATAGAACGGGATGTTCTTGTAGGCCTGCTCGCTGGAGGTGCCGCCGTCGGCGTTCCAGATGTCGACGGTCTGCCCGTTCTTCACCAGCGGCCCGAACCGCTCCCCCAGCCCGTAGACCAGCTCGCCGACGCCGAGCGCCAGCTGCTCGTGCATGTATGCGCCCTCACCGGCGACGGTCATGTGTGCCAGCGACTTGTGCCCGCTGGAGGTGAGCACCCGGTCCCCGGCGGAGAACGTCAGCGACCAGGGCGCCCCGCGGCGGATCGTCGCGACGAGGTCGCCGCTGCGCAGCGTCCCGCCCTCGTCGTCGACCGCGACCTCGGCGTGGCCCGACTCGGCGGCGAGCGCGAACGCCGGGCCGGACGCCGCGCCCTGCCAGTGCTCCACGCGCACGCCGATGACGTTCGGCAGCGGCGAGTGGAGGGTGACCGTGAGAGTGGGGCGGTTGAGGGTGTCGCCGCGGCGCTCGATGACTTTGCCGGGCGCGGTGATCGTGACCGTTCCGTCGCCGGCGGTCACGTCGTACGCCTCCTGGGCGTAGACGGGCGTGACGCCGTCGCGGAGCTGCCAGAAACCATCGGTGAACTTCATTGCTACTTGACTGCTCCTGCTGTGATGCCCCGGGTGAGGGTGCGCTGGAAGATGAGGAAGAAGACGAGGGTGGGGATGAGGCCGAGGAGCGCCGACGCGGAGGTGGTGGTCACGTCCATCAGCCGGTCGCCCTGCAGCGCGCTGATCGCGACCGGCACGGTCTGGTTGTCGTTGGAGACCAGGAACGTCAACGGGATGAGGAACTCGTTCCACGTCCAGATGAAGAAGAAGATCAGGAGCACGCTCAGCGTCGGCCGCGAGATCGGCACGACGACCCGCCAGAGGATCCGCCAGCGTCCGGCGCCGTCGAGCGACGCCGCCTCCAGAACCTCCTTGGGGAACGTGCCGTAGACGCTGGAGAGCAAGTAGGTTCCGAACGCGCTCTGGATCACCGTGAAGATGACGATGACGCTCCACACGTTGTCGTAGAGGCCGACCTGCTTGAACATGTAGTAGAGCGGGTAGAGCAGCGCCTCCTGGGGCAGCATGTTCGCGAGCAGGAAGAGCACGATGATCCAGGTGCGCGCCTTCACCCGGCCGATGCCGAGCGCGTAGGCGTTGAGCACCGAGATGACCACGGCGAGGATCGAGACCACGCCCGAGATGAAGATCGAGTTCCAGAGCTTCTCGGGGAAGTTGACGCGGTTCCAGAAGTTCACGATGCCGTCCGTGTAGAACGACGTCGGGAGCTGGAGGGGGCCGCCGGAATTGTAGTCGGCCGGGCTCTTGAACGAGTTGATCACGATCAGCAGGAACGGGAAGGCGATCCCGATGCCGATGAGGATGGCGACCACGAGGATCACCCAGTCGGTCACGGTCTTCTTGGGCTTCTGCCGTTTGAGCCGGCGGGGTGCGGCCGGGGCTGGTGCATCCGTGCGGCGGCGTTCGATGGCGGTGGACATCAGCTCTCGTTCTCCCGGCGCTCCGCCCGGTTCTGGGCGATGATGAAGAG
Organism: Leifsonia sp. LS1; assembly: GCF_020521355.1. Taxonomy (NCBI): domain Bacteria; kingdom Bacillati; phylum Actinomycetota; class Actinomycetes; order Micrococcales; family Microbacteriaceae; genus Leifsonia; species Leifsonia sp. LS1. The sequence continues at coordinate 199,300 of NZ_BPER01000006.1, read as the reverse complement.
GATGGCGACGGCGACGATGACGACCGTCAGTGCTGTCGCGATCGTGGCGCCGTATCCCACCTGCTGGCTCTGGAAGAACTCGCTGTAGGAGTAGTAGCTCGGCACCATGGTCGCGGTGCCCGGGCCGCCGCGGGTGAGGGTGTAGACCGGGCCGAACACCTTCAGCGCCGCGATGGTGCAGGTGAGGGTGACGACGAAGATCTCCGGGCGGATGATCGAGACGGTGATGGCGCGGAACCGCTGGAACCAGTTCGCTCCGTCCAGCTCCGCCGCCTCGTACAGCTCGGGGTCGACGCGCTGCAGGGCGGCCATGAAGATGACGATCGGGTAGCCGAGCTGCACCCAGACCATGACGGCCATGATCGACGCGAGCGCGGTGTCCGGGCTGCCCAGCCAGTTGTGCTGGAGGTCGCCCAGCCCGATCGCGGCGAGGATGGTGTTGAGCGCGCCGTTGTCGGGCCGCAGGATCCAGCCGATCACGATGGCCGCGATGACCACCGGCAGGATCTGCGGCAGGTAGTAGGTCGCCCGTAGGAAGCTCGCGAGCCTTCCTCCGAACTTCTTGCCGACGAGGTCGAACAGCATCGCGGCCAGGATGAGGCCGAGAAGGGTGGGGATGACCACCATCGCGACGATCATGGCGATCGAGTTGCCGAACGACGTCCAGAACTTGTCGTCGCCGAACAGGCGCACCCAGTTGCTGACGCCGATGAACTTGGGCGGGCGGATGCCGCGGTAGCTCGTGAAGCTGAGGTAGACGTTCCAGACCAGCGGGATCAGGACGATCACCGCGAGCAGGACGAACCCCGGCAGCAGATACCACCAGAACGATCCGCGGCCGCTGCTCGGCAGCAGCGAGTCTCCGCCGCGCTTCCGCGACGCCGCGCGCACGTCGACTGCGACCATGCGTTGCTCCTTGCTGTGGGCCGCGCGGGCCGGCCGCCGTGTCGCGACGGCCGGCCCTGCGCGGAGGGTTACTGGTTGACGATCTGGTCGACGCCGTCCTGGTACTCGCTGCCGAGCTCCTTGTTGACGGCGGCCGGGTCCTTCGTCCCGTTGATGAGCTCCTGCAGACCGGCGTTCAGCTGGTCGTAGAAGGTCGGGGTGGGCCAGTCGGGGTAGAAGGCGATGCCGTCCTCCCCGGTGAGGGTGTTGAAGTTGGCGATCAGCTCCTTCGACTTCTCGTCGGTGATGTCGCTGGTCTTCGCCGCGACGGGCACGCCGCCGTTGTTGCCGATGAGGGCCTGGATCTTGTCGCTCATCGTGATGTCGATGAACTTCTCGGCGAGCCCCTTGTTCTTGGCGTTCTCGGGGATGACCCACATGTTGCCGGCCGAGCCGGGCGACATCTTCGTTCCCGGGTAGAGGAAGGTGCCCCAGTCGTAGTTCGTGATCTCGGACTGGAACCGGCCGTACCACCAGCTGCCGGAGAAGAAGATCGGGTACTTGCCCGCGATGAACGCGGTCCCGGCGTCCTCCGCCTTCAGCCCGGAGGCGTCCTTCGAGATGTAGCCCTTCTGCACCCAGTCGTCGACGGTCTTCGTCGCGTACGCGAGCTCGCTGCCCTGCCAGTCGACCTTGCCTTTGTAGAGCTGGTAGTCGTCGACGAAGGAGCGGTCGGCCTTGGTCAGCGCGAGCTGGTACCAGAGCTGGCCGAGCGGGTATTCGGCCGCCGACTCCGCGAGCGGGGTGATGCCGTTGTCCTTGAACTTCTGCAGCGCGGCGACGAACTCGTCCTGCGTCTTCGGCACCTCGATGCCGTACTTCGCGAACATGTCCTTGTTGTAGTAGACCTCGACGTACTCGCCGTAGTTCGGGATGCCGTACCAGGAACCCGACCCCATGATGCCCTTGTCGTCGTACTTGGCGGTGGTCTGGAGGCTCGATGCGAGCTTCGTGTCCCAGCCGTACTTCTTCACGGCGTCGTCGAGGTTGGTGAGCAGGCCCTGGCTGGCCAGCAGGCCGGCGGTCGCGTTGCCCTTGTTGTACTCGAGGATGTCCGGGGCCTCGTTGGAGTTGAGGACCTGGGAGGCGGTGGAGCGGATCTGCTCGAAGGCTTTCGCCTCGAACTTCACCTTCGCTCCCGTCTCCTTCTCGAAGTCGGCGATGGCCTGGTTCCAGGCCTTGCCCATCGCGGAGTCCTCGCCCTCGTAGTGCCAGAGGGTGAGGGTCTTGCCGGTTCCGTCGGTGCTGTCCGAGCCGGCGTCGGACGTGCCGGAGCAGCCCGCCAGCAGCAGTGCACCGGCGGCGAGAGCGGCGCCCAGTGCGAGGTGCCTCGTGCGCATCGTTTACCTCCTTGTAGTGGAGTGGACGCGCGTCTGCAGGTCTCGCAGCCACTCCGATGCATTTTGTTGACGAACACAACATAAACGACGGTGCAGGAGATTGCAAGCAGATCTCTTCGCCGGATACCAAGCAACACAAAGGAAACCGATTAGTTTCCGAACACAACAATGGAAGCCCAGCGGGTGAGCCTAGGCCGGGAGGTGCCGAGACTACGCGGCGAGCGCGCGCGCCGGGTCCGCGATGAGCTCGGCGAACACGAGCTCGGCGGCGCCGATCAGCATCTGGTCGGTGCCGAGCAACGCCTCGGTCACGGCGACGCCGTCCCGCGACGAGTGGATCACGTCGCCGAGCACGTCGGGCGCGCCGTGCGCCTGAGCTCCCCGGTACAACGCGGCGAGGAATCCGCCGAGCACGACGACGGACGGGTTGAAGACGTTGACGGCGCTGCGGGTCGCGATGCGGAGGAATTCGTACTGCCGTTCCACGACCGCGCGCGCGACAGGGTCATCGGTCGCGATCAGTCGATCGGCCAGCTCTGCGGCCTGCGCGGAGTCGAGGCCCACCGCGGCGAGCAGTTCGGCCTGCGTGACCTCCGCCTCGAGGCACCCGCGCGCACCGCAGGGGCACGCGCGCCCGTCGGAGCGGACGAACGTGTGACCGAACTCGCCCGCGTAGCCGGAGGCCCCGGTGAGCAAGCGGCCGCCGCTGATCCCGCCCCCGCCGATGCCCGAGGCACCGCCGATCATGTAGACGAGATCGTCGATCCCGCGCCCGGCTCCGAACGCGCTCTCGGCCCGGAGCCCGAGGACGGCGGCGTTGGCCGCCCACACCCGAAGCCCCGTCGACTCCCCCAGCATGGCGGCCAGCGGCTCGTCGACCCAGCCGAAGTGGGTGGCCTCCCGCACCATGCCGTCGGAGAGCCGCACCTGACCGGGCACGGCGACGCCGATGCCAGCGACCCGGATCCCCGTCTCCCCCGCGAGCATCCCCGCGATGCCCGCCGACGCCAGGCCGACCGTCTCCCCCACGCTCCGCGCGGACGCAGTCTCGACCCGGATGCGCTTGAGCACCCGCCCGCCCAGCCCGACCAGCCCGATGATGACGGCGTCGACCTCCGGGTTCACGGCCACCGCCGCCACCTGGTCGGAGACGCGGACGAGCGGGCTCGGCCGCCCGCGGGCCGCACGCACACCCGGCTCGGCGACGGAGGCGGGTGACTCGTCCACGACCACCAGCCCGAGCGCCGCCAGCTCACCGACCAGGTCGCCGACGGTCGACCGGTTGAGCCCGGTCAGGCGCGTCAGGTCGCTGCGCGAGAGCGCCCCATCCCGATGCACGAGCCCGAGCACGGTCGCCAGATTGTTCCGCCGCAGCGCGTCCGTCGCGCCGCCCGTGGCATGCCGCACGGTGCTGAGCTCGGAGGGCGACGACATGATCCGACAATAGCCCCGCGCGGAGGTCGCAGATGCGACGTCGTCGTGCGCGCTGGGCTGCGCCGGTGAAGATCCGCCATCGATCTCCACCTCGGGTCCACTCACGGGTCGATCCGATCGCGGCCGGGCGTTCTTAGCGTGAAGGCATGTCCTCCCGCATTCCCGTTTCCGTCTCCGCCTCCCGCGTTCTCGCCACCGTCGCCGGCGCCGTCGCCCTTGCCGTCGGTATCGCCGATGTCGGTCCCTGGGCCTCCGCCGGCCTGCCCGTCGCCGGCGGGATCCTGCTCGGGGCCGCAGTGCTGTTCTGGGTCGGGGTGATCCTGCAGCGCCGTCCCGGGCGGTCCGGGCGGTGGTGGATCGGCTCGGCCGCCGTCTCCGCCCTCACGGCAGGAGTCATCCACCTGGCCGTCGGCGGCGGCGCGGCGGGATCCGTCCCCGCCGCCCTCGGAGTGGCGTCGGCGATTCTCGCGCTGATTCCCGCAGCCGGCCGCCGGTGGACACCGCCCGCCTTCGGTGCCCGGCGCCTCGGCGGGGCGGTCGGGGTCACCGTCATCGTGCTCGCCGGCATGACCGCAGCGGGCGCAGCGGCCGTGAGCGCCCCCTGCTCCTTCCCCCGTGTCAGCGCGAGCGGGCTGGACGTCTCGTCGACCGGTCCGAGCAGCGGCGCAGGGATGCGACCGTCCGGGACCGCGCGGGCGACCGACGGCACACGGCTGGCCTACTACGCGTTCGCACCCGCCCATCCGATCGCCTCGCTCGTCTTCTTCCACGGCTCGGGTGCGAACAGCACGCTCGGATACCTGGGCTTCGGACACGCTCTGGCCGAGAGCGGCGTCGCCGCCTACCTGTTCGACGTCCGCGGCCACGGCGCCTCCGGTGGCCCGCGCGGCGACACCCCGTCCCCCGGTCAGCTGGTCTCGGACACCTCGACCGCGGTCGGCGTGGCGTCCCGGGCGCATCCCGGCCTGCCGGTGTTCGTCGGCGGGCACTCGGCCGGCGCGGGGATCGTGCTCAACAGCGCGGCGTCACTCGGCTCCCGGGTGCGTGGATATGTGCTCGTCGCACCCGACTTCGGCCTCCACTCCGACACGGAGTCGGTCGCCGACGCGTCGAACTTCGCCACGGTCTGCCAGCCCCCGCTCGTCGCGGCCACCCTCAGCAACGGGCTGGTCGACGCACACCGGGACGCCGTCGCGTTCGCCTACACGCCCGCACAGGTGCGCTCCGGGCTCATCCCCCGCTACACCGCGGCCATGGCGATCGGCCAGAACGTCACCGACGCGCGCGGGATCCTGAGCCGTCTCCGCCACCCCGTCGGCGTGTGGATCGGCTCACGCGACGAGGTCTTCGACCCGGCGCGGGTGGCCGCCTTCGCGCACGCCGCCCCGCAGCGCCTTCTGACGACCTCGATCGTCCCGGGTGCCACCCATCTGTCGGTGCTCGACGGTGTCGGCGGGGACGTCGGACAGTGGATCCGGGAGCATGCCCGCATCGGAGGCGACTGATCAGCCGCGTTGGTCCGACGGGAGTCGTCACCAGGTGTCCGGACGCTCCCCCGGCGGCACGGCCTCCGGCCGCTCCACCGTCGACGTCACCTCCACGACCGCGTGCGCGCGGCCGGCGGTCAGGATGGATTCCATGATGTCGAGCACGTGGAAGGCCAGGTCGCCGGAGGCCCGGTGCGGGCGGTCGGTGTCGATCGCGCGGGCCATGTCCGCCAGGCCGACGCCGCGTCCCGCGTCGGGATAGCCGGCGGCGACGGACACCTCCCGGAACGTGCGGTCGTCGGCGGTCGCGACGAGCACCGGGTCGGAGAACCGGTTGGGGTCCGGCACGGCGATGCTCCCGGCAGTGCCGTGCACCTCGAACAGCGGCAGGCGGGTCGCCCACACCTCGAACGAGACCGTGACGGTCGAGACGGCCCCGGAAGCGTGCTCCAGGATGGCGGTCACATGGGTGTCGACATCCACCGGGACGGGTGTTCCTGCGAGGGGGCCGGTCGCGACGGTGCGCTCGCGGGCGGAACGGCCGGTGACGCCGGAGACGCGCACGACCGGGCCGAAGAACGTGACCAGGCTGGTCAGGTAGTACGGGCCCATGTCGAACAGCGGGCCGCCGCCCGGCTGGTAGTAGAACGCGGGGGCGGGATGCCAGAGCTCGTGGCCGGGTGCGCTCCAGGCGACCGCGGCCGCGACGGGGTCACCGATGCGACCCGCATCGATGACGGCGCGCGCCGTCTGGATGCCGGTGCCGAGCACGGTGTCCGGTGCGCTGCCGACGCGCAGCCCGCGCTCGGCCGCGCGCGCGAGCACGGGCGCGGCCTCGGCGGTCGTGAGGGCGAGGGGTTTCTCACCGTAGACGTGCTTGCCGGCGTCGAGCACGCGGAGGGCGACCTCGGCATGCGCCTGCGGGACGGTCAGGTTGAGCACGGCGTCGATGCGCGGATCCGCGAGCAGATCGTCGACGGAGACGCCGCGGACGCCCTGCGCCTCCCCCACGGCTGCGGCGCGGGCGACGTCGAGGTCGGCGACCGCCGCCAGCCGCAGGCCGGGGAGCTTCGGGAACTCGGCGAAGTACTGGGCGCTGATGTTCCCGACGCCGATGACGCCGACGGTCAGCGGGCGGCCCACAGCAGGCCCCTCTCGATGATGGTGCGGACGGGCTCGCTCGCGACGACCTCCAACCGGTGCCCGGGCGCGGAGACGAACACGCGTCCCTCGCCCCACTGGCGGGTCCAGATCGCGGGCGCGGTCACCGGACGGTTCCACGCGTCCCACGGCCGCACCTCCTGCGTGGTCGTGGCCAGCACATCGTTGTACTCGTCGGAGAGCACCCAGTACTGCTCGGTGACCAGATCGAAGTCGTCGATGCCCGCGGTGATGGGATGCGTGCGCCCGAGCTCCGTGATGTGCACGGTGTAGGGGATGTAGTTGTCGTCCTGGGCGCCGGTGCGCTCGGCCGGATCCTTGCCCGCGTGGTGGGCGAACTGGCCGCCGATCATGTGGAGGTAGTCGGCGCTGTCGCGATAGCTGTCGGCGATGCCGCCGTGCCACCCCGCCAGGCCCGTGCCGTTCAGCACCGCGCGCTGCAGCCCGGCCAGCTCCGCGGGCTCGATCGTGCTCATGGTGTTGATCTGGAGGACGAGGTCGACGGTGTCCATGAACGCCGCGTCGGCGTACACGGCGGGCGCCTCCTCGACGCGCACGGTGAACCCGTTCGTCTCCAGGAAGGGGAGGAAGAGGTCCGTGGTCTCGACGGGCATGTGCCCGTCCCAGCCGCCGCGGACGACGAGGGCCTGCTTGGTCATGGTTCCTTCCGTCCGCCGCGGGTCACGCGGTCGGGGTCCAGGCGCTGCCGGAGGCGGCGCTGCGGGTGACGGCGTCGAGGACGCGCTGGATGCGGAGGCCGTCCGCGAACGACGGTTCGGGATCCCTGCCCGTGGCTATGGCGGTGACGACGTCGACGACCTGGTGGGTGAAGGCGTGCTCGTACCCGATCGCGTGCCCGGTCGGCCACCAGTTCGCCATGTACGGGTGCTCGGGCTCCGTCACGAGGATGCGGGTGAAGCCCTGCTCGCCGGCCGGCGCGGTCGCGTCGTAGAACTGCAGCTCGTTCATCGCCTCCAGGTCGAACGCGATCGCACCGCGCGAGCCGGAGAGCTCGATCCGCAGCGCGTTCTTGCGCCCGGTGGCGTACCGGGTCGCCTCGAACGCGCCGATCGCCCCCGCGGCGGCCCCGCCCTCCAGGCGTGCCGTGAACCAGGCGGCGTCGTCGACGGTCACCCGCCCGCGCTCCTCCGACGCCGTGCCCGACAGCCCGACGGTCTCGCCCAGGAGCGGGCGCTCCTCCACGAAGGTCGCGAGCGTACCGGAGACGCTCGCGACCCGCGAGCCCGTCACGTGCTCGACCAGGTCGATCGCGTGCGCGCCGATGTCGCCGAGCGACCCCGAGCCCGCCTGCTCCTTGTCGAGCCGCCAGGTCATCGGGCCCTCCTCGTCGGTGAGCCAGTCCTGCAGGTAGAGGGCGCGCAGCTGCCGGATGTCGCCGAGGCGGCCGTCGGCGATCAGACGCCGGGCGAAGCCGATGGCCGGGACGCGGCGGTAGCTGAAGCCCACCATCGAGCGCACGCCGCGAAGGGCCGCACGCTCGGCGGCGGCGACCATGGCCTCCGCCTCGCCGACGGTGTTGGCCAGCGGCTTCTCGCACAGCACGTGCTTGCCGGCGTCGAGGGCGGCGATCGCGATCTGCGCGTGCGAGGCGCCGGGCGAGCAGATGTCGACGACGTCGATCTCCGGGTCGTCGATCACCCGGCGCCAGTCGGTCTCCGACCGCTCCCAGCCGAACCGCTGCCGGGCCGCCTCCACCCGCCCGGCATCGCGCCCGACGATGGTGCGCATGACCGGCTCGACGGGCAGGTCGAAGAAGCGCGGAGCGACCCGCCAACCCTGCGAATGGGCGGCTCCCATGAACCCGTAGCCGACCATCGCCACCCGCAGGCGGCCCGCCGCGTCCGTCATCGCGCTGCTCCTTCGCTCCGTCGTGGCGACGCTAACGGCGGGCGGATCGGGCCCGCAAGTTACCGCGGACCGATTGGAAAACTTTCGCGGATCACGCCGCGGGGCGGCCCGCGGGAGTCGCGGTCGAACTGCGCTCCACGAACGAGGTCGCGAGCTCGATCCGTGTGGCCTCGGCCTCGCCTGTGCGCATCCGCAGCGCCAGCCGGGTCGCCTCCTCGGCCATCTCCTGCAGCGGCTGCCGCACCGTCGTGAGAGGCGGACGCGCCCAGAGCGCCGGCCGCACGTCGTCGAAGCCGACGACGGAGACGTCTTCCGGGATACGGAGCCCGAGCGCCGCGGCCGCGTCGTAGACGCCGAGCGCCTGCATGTCGTTGGCGGCGACGACGGCCGTCGGGCGGTCCGGGAGGCTCAACAGACGACTGCCCGCTCGCTCTCCGTCGGCCTGGCCGAACCGGCCGACCGCGGTCAGGGCCGGGTCGAACGCGATCCCGGCCTCGGCGAGCGCCGACTGGTACCCGGCGGTCCTCGCGCGCGAGCACATCAGCTCCGTCGGGCCGGAGACGCACGCGATGCGGGTGTGGCCGAGGGCGAGGAGGTGCCGGGTGGCGGCGACACCGCCCGCCCAGTTGGTCGCGCCGACGGCCGCCATGTCCGCGGGCGGGTCGCCCGCGGGATCGACGACGACCACGGGGATGTTGCGGGTGCGCAGCTGCCGGCGGTGCGTCGCAGTGAGGTGGGAGAACTGCAGCACGACCGCGAGCGGCTTGCGCTGCAGGACGCCCGCGATCCACTCGTCGCCGACGCCGTGGTGGTCGCCGAGCACGCTGAGCGCGAGCACCAGCCCGTTCTCGCGGGTGATGCGCTCCACCCCGCGGAGGATCTCGATGGACCACTCGCTCTGGATGTCCTCGACCACCACCTCCACCATCCCTCCGCGCTCGGGGTCGAGACCGCGGCGGGCGTAGCCGGAGCGATGCAGGAGGCGCTCGACGCGATCCCGGGTCGCGGCGGAGACCCCGGGGCGGCCGTTCAGCACTTTCGAGACGGTCGAGAGCGAGACGGACGCCTCCTGCGCGATCGCCTCGAGGGTGGGACGCGCGGAGGCGGGGGACGTGCGATCGGGCATGCCGTCACTGTGCCACAATGTCGGCCATGCCTCTCACCGACCTCACCCATGCCGAGCTGCTCGCCTATCGCCCGGAGGTCGAGCAGCCGGCCGACTTCGACGCGTTCTGGACGAAGACTCTGGCGGAGGCGCGGGCCGCAGGCGGAGAGGCCGTGCTCGTGCCCGCCGAGACGCCCATCACGCAGCTGATCGTCGAGGACTTCACCTTCCCGGGCTTCGGCGGGGAGCCGGTGAAGGCCTGGGTGACGCGTCCGAAGGAGGCCGACGGCCCGCTCCCTGCCGTCGTGCAGTATCAGGGCTACGGCGGCGGCCGCGGGCTGCCCGGCGACAACACCCTGTGGGCGCTCGCGGGATACGTCCACGTGATGGTGGACACGCGCGGCCAGGGCAGCCGCTGGGGCTCGGGAGGCACGACCGCCGACCCGCACGGCGCCGGACCGGCCGTCCCCGGCTTCATGACCCGGGGCGTCGAGAACCCCGACGACTACTACTACCGGCGCGTGTTCATCGACGCGGTGCGGGCCGTCGACGCCGCCCGCGAGCTGCCGTTCGTCGACCGGTCGCTCCTCGCCGTGACCGGCGGTAGCCAGGGCGGGGGAATCGCGATCGCGGCCGGGGCGCTCGCGGAGGGCGTGAACGCGGTGCTGCCGGACGTCGCCTTCCTCTGCGCGTACCGTCGCGGTGCGGACGTCGCGGCCGACGGACCGTTCGTCGAGCTGGCGCAGTATCTGTCGGTGCATCGCGACCGCGTGAACGATGTCTTCCGCACGCTGTCGTATTTCGACGGAGTCAACTTCGCCCGCCGCATCCACGCGCCCGCCCTCTTCTCGGTCGGCCTGATGGACACGATCGTGCCGCCCTCGACGACGTTCGCCGCCTACAACCACCTCGCCTCGGCGGACCGCACGATCGAGGTGTACGCCTTCAACGACCACGAGGGGGGCGGCACCCGCCACTGGGAGAAGCAGGCCCGCTGGCTCGCGGAGCGCTTCGCGCGCTGACGCGCCTCGCGCGCGGCGACGGTGGCCGCTACGGCTGCGGTTCGGGACGAACGCGCCGCAGCGCCGCACCGCAAACGTCCCAAGACGCCGCGGTCGCCGGCACCCGCGTGCGCGGGAGCGGGCGAGGCGCCCCGACCGGGTGCGTCGCGGCTGAGCGACGGACGCGACGGCGGTCGTTCGCGATCGGGACACCCGCAGCCGTGACCGCTGCGGTTCGGGACGAACGCGCCGCGGCGCCGCACCGCGAACGTCCCAAGGCGCCGCGGTCGCACGGTCGCAAGGCGGAAAGGGGGCGGGTCAGCGCGGCGGCGCGGTCGTGCCCCGTTCGATCAGGCGGGTCGGCAGCACCAGGTGGGTCTTCTCCGGCTCCTCGCCCGCGAGCAGGGCGGTCAGCAGCGATACCGCGGCCGCGCCGAGCTGCTGGATGGGCTGGCGCACAGTGGTGAGCGGCGGCGACGACTGGGCGGCCTCCGGGACATCGTCGAAGCCGACGACCGAGAGGTCTCCCGGGACGCTGAGGCCGAGTTCGGCGGCGACGTCCAGCACGGCGATCGCCGACAGGTCGTTGGCCGCGAAGACGGCCGTCGGCCGGTCGGGTCCGGTGAGGAGGCGCTTCGCGGCGCCGCGACCCGTGTCCTGCTCGTAGCGCCCCACGGCCACGAGCTCCGGGTCGAACGGGATGCCGGACTCCGCCAGAGCGTGGCGGTAGCCGGCGTCGCGCAGACTCGAGGAGCGCAGGTCGGGCCGGCCGGCGACGAAGCCGATGCGCCGGTGCCCGAGCCCGGCGAGGAAGCGGGTCGCGTGCCGCGCGCCGCCGAAGCTGTCCGACTCCACGGTCGGGAGGTCCGCCCGGCCCGTGTGCGGGTCGATCGCGACGATCGGGACGTCGGCCGAGACGTTCACCACCGTCGGCGTCACCATGATGACCCCGTCGATCAGCGTGCCGCTCAGCCGGCTGAGCGAACGGCGCTCCCATCCCTCGGGCGAGAGCTGACGCGATCCGCTGTACGCCAGGAGGTCGTAACGCGAGTCGTGCAGAGCCGCGCCGACCCCTTTGAGGATCTCCGCGCTGAACGGCTCGAAGTCCGCCACGAGGACGCCGATGACGCCGGTCTGCCGCGAGCGCATGCTGCTCGCGACCAGGCTGGACTCGTAGCCGAGCTCCTCGACCACCTGCAGGACGCGCTCGACAGTGGCCACGGCCACGCCGTACCGGCCGTTCACCGCCTTGGACACCGTCGCGACCGAGACGCCCGCCGCAGCGGCGACGTCGTTGATCGTTGGTCGGCTCATGGAGCGCGAGCCTAGCATCGGAAACGGCGCTTGAAAACGATATTGAAAACGTTTGACACCCCTCCGGCCGATTGTCACACTGAGGACCGCCGGGATGCTCTCCCGGACCCCTGACACCACCACGGCGCCCTCCCTGCGGCGTCACTCAACGAAGAGAACGGGTTGGAATCACATGAAAGCGAAGAGACTCCTCATCGGGGCTTCGGTCGTCGCGGTCGGCGCGCTCGCGCTGAGCGGCTGCAGCGGCACGTCCGACGACGCCGGCGGCGGCAAGGTCAGCATGACCCTCTGGCAGAACTCGACGACCGGTCCCGGTCAGGAGTTCTGGAAGACCGCGGTCGCCGGGTTCGAGAAGGAGAACCCCAACGTCACCATCAAGATCCAGGCCATCCAGAACGAGGACCTCGACGGCAAGCTGCAGACCGCGCTCAACTCGGGTGACGCGCCGGACATCTTCCTGCAGCGCGGCGGCGGCAAGATGGCGGCCATGGTCCAGGCCGGCCAGCTGATGGACATCACCGACAAGGTGTCGGCCGACACCAAGAAGGTCATCTCCGAGGGGTCGTTCAAGTCGGAGACGTACCAGGACAAGGTGTGGGCCATGCCCATCGCCGTCCTGCCCGGCGGCCTCTGGTACAGCAAGGACCTCTTCACCGCGGCCGGGATCACCGAGGCTCCCGCCACGATCGACGACCTCAACAGCGACGTCAGCAAGCTCAAGGCGACCGGTGTGGCCCCGATCGCCCTCGGCGCGAAGGACGCCTGGCCCGCCGCCCACTGGTTCTACTGGTTCGCGCTGCGCGAGTGCGCCCCGGCGACGATGGAGAAGACGGCCGACTCGAAGAGCTTCTCGGACTCGTGCTGGCTGAAGGCCGCCGAGGACCTGCAGAACTTCTCCGACACCAAGCCGTTCAACGACGGCTTCCTGACGACCTCCGCCCAGCAGGGGGCCTCCAGCTCGGCGGGCCTGCTCGCCAACCACAAGGCGGGCATGGAGCTCATGGGCGCCTGGGACCCGGGAGTGATCGCCTCGCTCACCCCGGACCAGAAGCCGCTTCCCGACCTCGGTTTCTACCCGTTCCCCGAGGTGCAGGGCGGAAAGGGCGAGCCGGGATCGATCATGGGCGGCGTCGACGGCTACTCCTGCTCGGTCAAGGCCCCGAAGGAGTGCGCCGACTTCCTGAACTACCTGGCGACCACCCCGGTCCAGACCGACTACTACAAGGCGTTCAACGCTCCGCCCGTCAACACCGAGGCGCAGAAGGCGGTCACCGAGCCCTACCTGCAGGACGTGCTCGCCGTCTACAACAAGGCCCCGTTCGTCTCGCAGTGGCTGGACACGGTCCTGGGCCAGAACATCGGCAACGCGCTCAACGTGGCGGTCGTCGACATGCTTGCAGGCAAGAGCGACGCGAAGGGCCTCATCCAGGCCGCGAACGACGCCGCCAAGAAGGGCTGAGGACCGACCCGTGAGCAACACCCGCGAGACACCCTCGGCAGTCCTGCCGCAGGCGGATCTCGCGCAGCACAGCGGGGGCGACGCGATCGCGGCGCCCCCGCTGTCGCCGCGCCGCCGCCGCCGCGGACTGGGCTGGGCCGGCCGGGCGGAGATCGCCCTGCTGGCCGGCCCGGCCGTCCTCGTCTTCCTCGCCTTCGTGATCTTCCCGGTCGTGATGGCGGCGTATTACGGCTTCTACCGCTGGGCGGGCTACGGGCCGCCGACGGACTTCGTCGGCCTCCAGAACTACGTCGTCATCCTGACCGACCCGGCGTTCCTCCAGGCCCTCGGGCACAACGCCTTCATCGTCGTCATGTCGCTCGTCCTGCAGGGGCCGATCGCCATCCTGCTCGCCCTGCTGTTGAATCGCCGGATGCGCGGGCAGTCCCTCATCCGCGTGCTGATCTTCGTGCCCTACGTCATCTCGGAGGTGGTGGTTGGGACGGGATGGAGCCTCATGCTCCAGACCAACGGCGCACTCAACGGAGCGCTCAAGAACCTGGGGCTCGGCGCCCTCGCCCACGACTGGCTGTCCGACCCGAACATCGCCATCTGGACCCTGATGGGCATCCTGACCTGGAAGTACGTGGGCTTCGCCGTCATCCTCTTCCTGGCCGGCCTGCAGGGCGTTCCGGAAGAGCTCTACGAGGCGGCGGCGCTCGACGGCGCGTCGTACTGGCAGATCCAGCGCCGGATCACCCTGCCGCTGCTCGGACCGACCCTGCGCATCTGGGCGTTCCTCTCGATCATCGGCGCGCTGCAGCTCTTCGACCTCGTCTACATCATCTGGGGACAGTACGTGGCCTCCACCGCGGGCACCTCGACGATGGCGACCTACATGGTGGCCAACGGCCGCAACGCCGGCAACTACGGCTACGGCAACGCGGTCGCTGTCGTGATCTTCCTCATCTCGCTCATCGTCGCCCTGGTCTACCAGCGCTTCGTGCTCCGCCGCGACACCGCCGGCGCGCTCACGGAGCCGGCGAAGGCCCCCCGAACCGGAAGGAAGGCGCGATGACCGCGCTCACCGCACCCCGCCCGACCCGACCCTCCCGCACCCGGCGCAAGGCGCAGCGGCAGGCGCTCCCCTGGGGCTCGCCCGCGGTGTACTTCATCGCGCTGGTCGTGATCGCGCTGATGCTGGTGCCGATCGTCTACATCATCCTCGGCGGCTTCCGGACCAACTCCCAGATCACAGTCGACCCGGCCGGCTTCCCGAACCCGTGGAACGCCCAGAACTACCTCGGCGTGCTCGGCGGCAGCGTCTTCTGGGGCCAGGTGCTCAATTCCACGATCGCCGCCCTGGCGACGACGATCGGCGCGGTCGCGCTGGGGCTGATGGCGAGCTACGTCCTCGCCCGCTACAGCTTCCGCGGGCGCGGGGTGCTCTACGCCCTGTTCGCCGCCGGACTGATGTTCCCGATCACGGTCGCCATCACCCCGCTGTACATCGTGGTGCGCAACCTCGGGCTGATGAACTCGCTCGGGGGCGTCATCATCCCCCAGATCGCGTTCGCCCTGCCCACGACGATCATCATCCTGGTGCCGTTCCTGCGCGCGATCCCCGACGAGATCCAGGAGGCCGCGTTCATCGACGGCTGCAGCCGGCTCGGCTTCTTCTTCCGGATGGTGCTGCGGCTGTCGCTGCCCGGCGTGATCACGACCGGCATCCTGGCCTTCATCGGCAGTTGGAACAGCTACCTCCTCCCCCTGTTCATCCTCAACAACGAGGCGACGTTCACGCTGCCCCTCGGAGTGCAGGCGTTCTCGTCGCAATACTCCGTCGACACCGCGAAGGTGCTCGCCTTCACCTCCCTGTCCATGATCCCGGCCCTGATCTTCTTCAGCCTGTTCGAACGCCGGATCGTCGGCGGCCTGACCGGCGCGGTCAAGGGCTGACCCCTCGCCTGCGAGAGAAACTGTGAGTGATTCCATGAGCGAAACCACGCTCCCGACCGTGTCGGAGCGGGTCCGTCTGCTGCACGCGGAGATGACCCTCGACGAGAAGCTCGCACAGCTGGTGGGGTACTGGGTCGACAAGGGAGACGAGCTCGTCGCGCCGATGGCGGGCGAGATGGGGAATCCCGGCCGCTACGAGGACGTCACCGCGCACGGCATCGGCCACCTCACGCGCGTCTACGGCACGCGGCCGGTCGACCCGGCCGAGCGTGCCGCGTGGCTGTGGAACGAGCAGCGGCGGCTGGTGCAGGGCACCCGCCTCGGCATCCCGGCGCTCGTGCACGAGGAGTGCCTCACCGGCCTCGCCGCGTGGAAGGCGGCGACCTTCCCGACACCGCTCGCCTGGGGCGCGGCGTTCGACCCCGAGCTGGTGGAGGAGATGGCCGGGCTGATCGGCGGGTCGATGCGCTCCCTCGGCATCCACCAGGGCCTCGCGCCGGTGCTCGACGTGGTGCGGGACCCGCGCTGGGGCCGGGTCGACGAGTGCATCTCCGAGGACCCGTACGTGGTCGGCACGATCGGGACCGCGTTCGTCCGGGGGCTGCAGGATGCCGGCGTGCACGCGACGCTGAAGCACTTCGTCGGGTACTCCGCCTCCCAGTCGGGCCGCAACCACGCCCCCGTGCACGCCGGGCCGCGCGAGCTGCGCGATGTGCTGCTCCCCCCGTTCGAGATGGCGGTGCGGGACGGCGGCGTGCGCTCGGTCATGAACTCGTATGCCGAGATCGACGGCATCCCCACCGCGGCGAACCCCGACTACCTGACCGGCGTGCTGCGCGAGGAGTGGGGCTTCGACGGCGTCGTCGTCGCCGACTACTTCTCCGTCGCCTTCCTCCACACGATGCACGGCGTCGCCGGCGACCTGGGCGAGGCGGCGGCGCTCGCCCTCGCGGCGGGCATCGACGTCGAGCTGCCGACCGGTGACGCCTACCTCGAACCGCTTGCGGCTGCGGTGCGCTCCGGTGCGGTCGACGAGGGCCTCGTCGACCGGGCCGTGCTGCGCGTGCTGTCCCAGAAGGAGGAGCTCGGACTGCTCGACGCCACGTTCGACACGCCTCCCACCGCGATCGACATCGACAGCCCCGGCCACCGCGCCGTCGCCCGCCGCCTGGCGGAGGAGTCGCTGGTGCTGCTGACCAACGACGGGACGCTGCCGCTCGCGCCGGCCCCCGCCCGGATCGCCGTCGTCGGCCCCAACGCGGACGCGCCGGAAGCCCTCATGGGCTGCTACTCGTTCGCCAACCACGTCCTCGCCCACCACCCCGAGTTCCCGCTCGGGTTCGAGATCCCGTCGGTGCTCGCGGGCCTGCGCGCGGAGTTCCCCGACGCCCGGATCGTGCACGAGAGCGGCTGCGCTGTCGAGGGCGACGACCGCACCGGCATCCCGGCCGCGGTCGCCGCCGCGCAGACCGCCGACGTCGCGATCGTGGTGGTCGGAGACCGTGCTGGGCTCTTCGGGCGCGGCACGGTCGGCGAAGGCAACGACGTGGAGAGCCTCGAGCTCCCCGGCGTGCAGCGCGAGCTGGTCGAGGAGGTCGTGCGCACCGGGACCCCCGTGATCGTGGTCGTGCTCTCCGGCCGACCGTACGCCCTCGCGTGGGCGGTCGACGGCCCGACGGCGCCGTCGGCGCTGCTGCAGTCGTTCTTCCCGGGCGAGGAGGGGGCCGCCGCGCTCGCCCGCGTCCTGTCCGGCGCGGTCTCGCCCAGCGGCCGGCTGCCGGTCTCGCTGCCGCGCTCCGCCGGCGCCCAGCCCTACTCCTATCTCCACCCGCTGCTCGGCGGCCCGAACGAGATCACGAGTGCCGACAGCACGCCGGTGCTGCCGTTCGGCCACGGGCTCTCGTACACGTCGTTCTCCCGCACGGAGCTGGTCGTCGACGCCGGCGTGGAGGCGGGAGGCACGTTCACCGCACGCGTCCGCGTCGCCAATACCGGTGACCGGGGCGGGTCGGATGTGGTGCAGCTCTACGCCCGCGACGTGCAGGCGAGCGTGACCCGGCCGGTGGCGCAGCTGCTCGCGTACGCCCGCGTCGATCTCGATGCGGGCGAGGAGGCGGAGGTGCGGTTCGACGTTCCGACCGCCCGCCTCGCGTTCAGCGACCGGTCGCTCCGGCGCGTCGTCGAGCCGGGGGCGATCGAGCTGTGGGTCGGTCCCTCCTGTGCTGAGCGCGAGACGAGCGCTACTCTCGCGATCACAGGCGACCTCCACGTCGTCTCCGCGGCCGATGCCCGGATCGTGCCGGTCACGATCGAGCGCATCGGGGTCGCGGCCGACGCGATCTCCTGATATAAGTTTATCGAAACAACAAATCACCGACGACGTTGAAGGAAAGCAGAACCATGAGCCTCACCCCCACCCGCGCCGACAAGTTCTCGTTCGGACTGTGGACGATCGGCTACAACGGCACCGACCCGTTCGGCGGACCCACCCGCCCCCAGCTCGACGTGGTCGAGGCGGTGACCAAGCTCAGCGAGCTCGGCGCCTACGGCCTCACGTTCCACGACGACGACCTCTTCGCCTTCGGCTCCACCGACGCCGAGCGCCAGAAGCAGATCGACCGCCTGAAGCAGGTCCTCGCCGACACCGGCGTGATCGTGCCGATGGTCACCACCAACCTCTTCAGCGCGCCGGTGTTCAAGGACGGCGGCTTCACCTCCAACGACCGCGCCGTGCGCCGCTTCGCGCTGCGCAAGGTGCTCCGCAACCTCGACCTCGCCGCCGAGCTGGGCGCCAAGACGTTCGTGATGTGGGGAGGCCGCGAGGGCGCCGAGTACGACTCGGCCAAGAACATCGGCGCCGCTCTCGAGCGCTACCGCGAGGCCGTCAACCTGCTCGGCGACTACGTCACCGACAAGGGCTACGACATCCGCTTCGCCATCGAGCCGAAGCCGAACGAACCGCGTGGCGACATCCTGCTGCCGACCGTCGGCCACGCCCTCGCCTTCATCAACTCGCTGGAGCGTCCGGAGCTCGTCGGCCTCAACCCCGAGGTCGGCCACGAGCAGATGGCGGGCCTGAACTTCGCCGCCGGCATCGCGCAGGCGCTGTACCACGGCAAGCTCTACCACATCGACCTCAACGGCCAGCGCGGCATCAAGTACGACCAGGACCTCGTGTTCGGCCACGGCGACCTCCAGAACGCCTTCGCGCTCGTCGACCTGCTCGAGAACGGCGGCCCGAACGGCGGCCAGGCCTACGACGGCCCCCGCCACTTCGACTACAAGCCGTCGCGCACCGAGGACGCCTCGGGCGTGTGGGACTCCGCCGCCGCCAACATGCGCACGTACCTCCTGCTCAAGGAGCGGGCCGCGGCCTTCCGCGCCGACCCCGAGGTGCAGGAGGCGCTGCAGGCCGCGCGTGTGACGGAGCTGTCGGAGACGACACTCGGCGCCGGCGAGAGCTACGACGACCTGCTCGCCGACCGCAGCGCGTACGAGGACTTCGACGCGGGCGCCTACTTCGGCGGCAAGGGCTTCGGCTTCGTGCGCCTGCAGCAGCTGGCGCTGGAGCACCTCCTCAACGCCCGCTGACCCCCCTCGTTTGACCACCGAGGTGCACGTCGTGGCGCTCATTCCCCGCGGATGACGACCACGACGTGCACCTCGATCGATCGTTAGGACACAGTGACGTGACTCTCGTCGCCGGCGTCGACTCCTCGACCCAGAGCTGCAAGGTGGTCGTGCGCGACCTGGAGACCGGCGCCCTCGTGCGCAGCGGCCGGGCCGCGCATCCCGACGGCACCGAGGTCGCGCCAGCCGCGTGGTGGGAGGCGCTGACCGTCGCCCTGGAGGCCGCAGGCGGGCTCGACGACGTCGCCGCGATCTCGGTCGCCGGCCAGCAGCACGGGATGGTGGCGCTGGATGCCTCCGGCCGGGTGGTGCGCGACGCCCTGCTCTGGAACGACACCCGGTCGGCGCAGGCCGCCCGGGACCTGATCGCGGAGGTCGGGGCCCCCGCCTACGCGTCGCGCGTGGGCGTCGTGCCGGTCGCATCCTTCACCGCGACGAAGCTCCGCTGGCTGCGGGACGCCGAACCGGAGAACGCCGCGCGCGTCGCCGCCATCGCCCTCCCCCACGACTGGCTGACCTGGCGGCTGCGCGGCTACGGGCCCGCGGACGAGAGCCCGCTGGGACCGGACCTGGAGTCTCTGACCACCGACCGCTCCGACGCGAGCGGGACGGCCTACTGGAGCGCGGCCCACGGCGCCTACGACCTCGAGCTGTTCGAGCGGGCGCTCGGCCGGCCGGGCCGCGAGGCGGGGACGCCCGGGTCCGCCGATGCGGTCGTGCTGCCGCGGGTGCTGGGGCCGGGCGAGGCTGCGGGACGGACCCCGTCCGGTGTGCTCGTCGGGCCCGGAGCCGGAGACAACGCGGGGGCGGCGCTGGGGCTGGGCGCGGCGGACGGCGACGTCGTCGTCTCCATCGGCACCAGCGGCACCGTCTTCGCCGTCACCGACGCACCCGTCTCCGACGACTCGGGCACGGTCGCCGGCTTCGCCGACGCGAGCGGACTCTCCCTCCCCCTCATCGCGACTCTCAACGCGGCCCGCGTGCTCGACGCCATCGCCCGCCTCCTCGGCGTCGACCACGACGGGCTCGCCGAGCTGGCCCTCACGGCCGAGCCGGGTGCGGGAGGCGTGGTGCTCGTCCCGTACTTCGAAGGCGAACGCACCCCCAACCTCCCGGACGCGACGGCGGGCATCCACGGGCTCACCCTCGCCTCCACCACCCCCGCCAACCTCGCCCGCGCGGCCATCGAGGGGATGCTGTGCGGACTCGCCGACGGCCTCGACGCCGTGCGCGGGGTCGGAGTGACCGAGCAGCGCATCCTGCTGATCGGGGGTGCGGCCCAGAACCCGGCCGTGGCCGCCGTCGCCGCGCAGGTCTTCGACGCCCCCGTCGTCGTCCCGGCCCCTGGCGAGTACGTCGCCGACGGCGGCGCGGTGCAGGCGGCATGGGTGCTGACCGGCGCGCGCCCCACGTGGCCGGTGGAGGCCGCAGCGCCGCTGCCGGTCGACACGCGTGCGGTGATCCGCGAGCAGTACGCGGCGGCGCGGCCGTAGCGGGTGCCGCAGGGCAACTCCGGAGCTGATCTGCGGCACGCCGCTCAGTTGTCCGTTCGAACGGTGGATGTGGGCTGACTCGCGCAGATCTCCGGAATTGCTGCGGCGGCCCGGGTCGGAGCGAGCGGCTCAGGTGCGGGAGGCGAGGGCGGCGCCGGCGGCACGGGCCCAGCGGAGCGGGTCCGCGATCGCGGCGGCGGAGCCTCCGGCGAGGTCGGCGAGCGCGACCGAGTCGGCGAAGCTGGTCGGTTCGGCCGCGATCGCACCGGCCGCGAGCAGCACGGGGACACCGGCCCGGCGCGCCAGCTCGGCCACATGCTCGGGCGCCTTGCCGGACGCGGACTGGCTGTCGTAGCGTCCCTCGCCCGTGATGACGAGGTCGGCAGAGGCGATGCGCGCGGGCAGGCCGAGCGCCTCCGCGACGGCCGGCGCTCCCGCGGTCATGTCGGCGCCCCAGATGCGGAGGCCGAAACCGGTGCCTCCCGCCGCGCCGGTGCCCGGGTCGTCGGCCGAGACCTCCCTCGCACCGACCCCGGCGGCGCCACGGCCGACATCGCTCGGCCGGCCACTCGCACGCGCACCCGGCACCGCTGCCGCGTCGAGCACCTCCGCGAACCTCGCCAGCCCCGCATCGAGCTGCGGGACGTCCTGCAGGTTCGCACCCTTCTGCGGGCCGAAGACCGCGGCTGCACCCCGCGGACCGAGCAGCGGGTTCGAGACGTCGCTGAGGATGCGCGCGCCGCCGGGAGGAAGCGGACGCATCCCGGTCAGGTCCGCGCGCACCAGGGCGGCCAGGCCGCGATTGCCGGGGGCGATGTCCGTCCCCGCACCGTCGAGGAGGCGGGCGCCGAGGGCCGTGAGCACCCCCGCTCCCCCGTCGGTCGAGGCACTGCCGCCGATCGCCAGCAGCAGGGAGGTGGTGCCCGCGTCCACGGCGGCGGCGATCGCCTGGCCGAACCCGATCGTGTGGGCGTCGAACGGCGCGGGAGCGTGCAGAAGCCCGAGGCCGCTGGTCTCGGCGAGCTCGACCACGGCGCTGCCGTCGGGCAGCTCCAGCCAGGAGGCGTCCACGAGGTCGCCGGACGGGCCGAGCACGCGCACCGGGTGTCGGACGGAGCCGGGGACGGCCGCGGCGAACGCGTCCGACGTCCCCTCGCCTCCGTCCGCGGTCGGGGCGAGGACGACCTCGTCGCCGGGCCGCACCTCCGCCCATCCGGCGGCGAGCGCCTCGGCGACCTCGGCGGCCGACGCGGAGCCCTTGAACGAGTCGGGGGCGATGACGACGGTCAGGGCGGTCACGTCGCCCACCCTGTCACAGGCTGCCGCGGGAGGACAGCCGCCCGAACGATCACCGCGATCGCGCCGGCGCATCCCGCACCGGGATGCTGCGCTCGAACGCCCGCACGGTGCGGTCGACGACCTTCACGGGGTCGGCCGCCCAGATCTCGGCGTTGAAGATCTCGACTTCGACATCGCCGGCGTAGCCCGCGGCGTCCACGGCCGCGGTGAGCGAGGCGAAGTCGACGTGACCGTCCCCCATCATTCCGCGGGCGAGGAGGGCGTCCGCAGGGATCGGCGTGAGGAAGTCGCAGACCTGGTAGCTCGCGATGCGTCCCGCCGCCCCGGCGCGCGCGATCTGGTCGAGCGCCTGCGGGTCCCACCAGACGTGGAACGTGTCCACCACCACGCCGACGGAGGCCGTCGGAAACGGCTCGGCGAGGTCGAGCGCCTGGCCGAGCGTCGAGACGACCGCACGATCGGCCGCGTACATCGGGTGCAGCGGCTCGATCGCGAGAGTCACCCCGGCGGCGCGGGCGTCGGACTCGAGCTCGGCGAGCGCGTCGGCGACGCGGGCGCGTGCGCCGACGAGGTCGGTCGACCCGGCGGGAAGGCCGCCGGCGACGAGCACGAGCACCGGGGCGGATCCGGGAGCGCCGGCCGCGGCGAGCGCCGCCGTCTCCTCGATCGCGCGGCGGTTCTCGTCCAGGGCGGCACGCCGGTCCGGGCCCTCGGGCACGGTGAAGAACCCGCCCCGGCAGAGGCTCGACACGCGGAGGCCGCTGCCGCCGACCATCCGCTCCGCCTCCGCGAGCCCCACCTCCGCCACCGGTTCTCGCCACAGGCCGATCGCTTCGACGCCCGCGTCCGCCGTGATCCGCAGGGCGTCGGCCAGGCTCGTGTATTTGATGGTCGCCTGGTTGATCGACAGCCGCGACGGCACGGCGCGCCCGGGAGCGTTCACGCGTCCACCCCGTTCAGGTGCAGGAGGTCCGTCCAGCGCTGCGCGGCCAGGTCCGGCCGTTCGAGGGCGCCGCACGCCGCCGCCAGCCGCACGATCTCCGACAGGTGCGGGAGGCTGCGCGCCGCGTGGAGGCCGCCCACCATCGAGAAGGAGTCCTGGTGGCCGTTGAGCCAGGAGAGGAACGCGACGCCGGTCTTGTAGTAGTAGGTCGGCGCCGCGAAGATCTGCCGGGAGAGTGCCTCCGTCGGCCCGAGGATGCTCCGGTAGCGGGCCGCATCCCCGGCGTCGAGGGCACGGATCGCGGCGGACGCGCTCGGGGCAAGAGCCGCGAACGCGCCGAGCAGCGCGTCCGAGTGCACGTCGCCGTCGCCCTCGATCAGGCCGACGTAGTTGAAGTCGTCTCCGGTGAACATCCGCACGCCCTCGGGCAGGCGGGAGCGCAGCGCGACCTCGGCGTCGGCGTCGAGGAGGCTCATCTTGATGCCCGCGACCTTCTCGCCGCCGGCCTCGATGATGCGCAGCACGGTGTCCGCGTCGCCGAAGTAGCCGGCGAGCGCCGGATCGAACGCCTCGCCGAGCCAGTGCAGCACGACGGGGGCGCCGGCTGCGGCGAGCACCTTCCGGTAGACGTGCTCGTAGTCCGCCGGGGACTGCGCTGCC
Organism: Leifsonia sp. LS1; assembly: GCF_020521355.1. Classification (NCBI taxonomy): domain Bacteria; kingdom Bacillati; phylum Actinomycetota; class Actinomycetes; order Micrococcales; family Microbacteriaceae; genus Leifsonia; species Leifsonia sp. LS1. The sequence continues at coordinate 176,222 of NZ_BPER01000006.1, read as the reverse complement.
CGGGCGAGATGACGGCTCGCCATGAGCACGACCCCGGCCCCCGCATCCTCGGTGAAGTGGAGCTGCTCGATGTACGCGTCGATCACGGCGTCGAGCGGGATGACCGGCTCGTCCACATGGTCGGTGTTGACGCCCGCGACCACGGCTCCACCGACCGCGCGTGCCTCGGCCGCGCTGCGCGTGATGAGCTCGCGCGTCGCCGCCGCATCGAGGCCCATGTTGCGCTGGGCGGTGTCCATCGCATCGGCGACCCCGAGGCCCCACCCGTAGACGTGACGGCGGAAGGCGAGCGTCGCGTCCCAGTCGATCTCGGCGGGGGCGCCGGGAACGTTGTCGGCCCAGGGCTTCGGGATGACGTGCGCGGCGGCGTAGGCGACGCGGGACCGCAGCGGGGCGTCCGGACGCGCGGTGCCACCCGGCGCTCGGACGTCGGTGGTGGAGGTCGTGCCATCGGCGTGCAGGAGGGGGACAGCGCGCACAGCGATGTCGGCGGTCGTCTCGGCGCCGACCGTCATCGGGCCACCTCGGGCAAGCGCACCGGGGCGAGGTCGATGCGTCGCCCCTCGCGCGACGAGCGGAGGCCCTCCTCGGCCAGCTGCACGCCGCGCGCGCCGGCGAGGAAGTCGAAGCGGTTCGGGGCGTCCTCGAGCACGTGGCGGAGAAACTCCTCCCACTGCGTCTTGAAGCCGTTCTCGAACACCTCGTTGGCCGGCGACTCGATCCAGTCCCCGTCGTAGTCGTGCTCGTCGGCGAGGTCGGGATTCCACACCGGCTTGGGGGTGGCGTTGCGCGGCTGGATCTTGCAGCCGAACAGTCCGACGACCGCGCTGCCGTGGGTACCGTCGACCTGGAACTCGACCAGCTCGTCGCGGTTGACGCGCGTGGTCCAGCTGGAGTTGAGCTGCGCGGTCACACCGCCCGCGAGCTGGAAGATCGCATAGGCCGCGTCGTCCGCGGTCGCCGCGTACGGGCGCCCCTGCTCGTCGACGCGCTCGGGGATCTCGGTCACCGCCTGCGCATACACCGACTCCACGCGGCCGAAGAGGTTCTCGAGCACGTAGCTCCAGTGCGGGAACATGTCGACGACGATCCCGCCGCCGTCCTCGGCGCGATAGTTCCAGCTGGGGCGCTGCGCCGCCTGCCAGTCCCCCTCGAACACCCAGTAGCCGAACTCGCCGCGCACCGAGAGGATGCGGCCGAAGAAGCCGGAGTCGACGAGTCGCTTGAGCTTGCGCATCCCGGGCAGGTAGAGCTTGTCGTGCACGACGCCGTTCTTGATGCCGGCCTCCTCCGCCAGACGGGCGAGTTCGAGCGCCTCCTCGAACGACTCGGCGGTCGGCTTCTCGGTGTAGATCGCCTTGCCGGCCGCGATGGCCTTGCGGATCGCCGTGCTGCGCGCCTTGGTGACGAGGAAGTCGGCGTAGATCTGCCAGCGGTCGTCCGCCAGTGCCGCGTCGAGGTCGGTCGTGTAGTGCTCGATGCCGTGGCGCCGCGCCAGCTCGGCCAGCTTCTCCTCGCTGCGCCCGACCAGGATCGGCTCGACCTGCACGCGCGTGCCGTCGGAGAGCAGCATGCCGCCCTGTTCCCGGATGGCGAGGATCGACCGCACCAGGTGCTGCCGGTAGCCCATGCGCCCGGAGACGCCGTTCATGATGATGCCGATCGACGACACGTGTACTCCTTTGTGCTCATGCGAGGTGCCCGCCCGACCCATCGGGAAAGCGCTTACCCGACAGTACTTCGCACCCCCGCCACCGCGCAACCCTCCACTCCCCTTTCCGCTCGGCCCTCGAGGTTCACGTGGTTGCGGTCACGGGCGGAGAATGGACGCAACGACGTGAACCTCGGCGTCGCGCAGCGACTCACGCGGCCGCCGGGGCCTCCTGCGCACTCTCGGCGGTGAACGAGACGGCGTGCGCCTGTTTGCCGAATGCCGTGAGCAGGATGACCGCGACCGCCGCCATCCCGACGGTGGAGGCCATCGCCCACGGGTAGCCCCACTGCGGCGCGAGCGCCTGCTGGATCGGCAGGTTGAAGGCCGCGATGACATTGCCCAGCTGGTACGTCACGCCCGGGTAGAAGCCGCGGATCGCGTTCGGCGACATCTCGTTGAGGTGCGCCGGGATCGCGCCCCACGCCCCCTGCGTCGTGAACTGGATGAGCGCGGAGCCCAGGCACAGCATCCCGGCCGTCGTCGAGAACGCGAAGATCGGGATGATCGGGAGCGTCAGCGCTGCCCCGAGAATGATGGTCGCCTTGCGCCCCCAGCGATCCGACAGCGAGCCGAGCACGATGCACCCGATGATCGCACCCACGTTGTACACGACGGCGATCCACCCGGCCGCCGCGGCATCCAGGCCCGCCCCGCCGTTGTCGGTCGCCTTGAGGAAGGTCGGGTAGATGTCCTGCGTGCCGTGACTCATCCAGTTGAAGGCCGCCATCAGGAGCACGAGGTAGACGAACCGGCGAAGCACCTTCCCGTCGAAGAACACCCGGCGGATCGAGCTCCCGCTCGCCCGCAGCTTGTCACGCGTCGTCTCCCACACCTCGGACTCGCGCACCCGCGACCGGATGATGAGGGAGATGAGCGCCGGCAGGATGCTGAGCGCGAAGAGCCAGCGCCAGCTCAGACCGAAGACGGAGTGGACCAGCAGGAAGGCGAGCGCGGCGAGCAGGTACCCGGCCGAGTAGCCGGCCTGGAGGATGCCCGAGTACAGCCCGCGCCGGGTGCGCGGGACCTTCTCCATCGTGAGGGCGGCGCCGAGACCCCACTCGCCGCCCATCCCGATGCCGTAGAGCAGGCGCAGGATGAACAGCACCGTGAAGTTCGGCGCGAACGCGCAGAGGAAGCCGACCACCGAGTAGAAGCAGACGTCCGCGATCAGCGGGATGCGTCTGCCGACCCGGTCGGCCCACAGGCCGAAGAGGTACGCGCCGACCGGCCGCATGACGAGCGTGATGGTGGTCAGGAAGGCCATCCGCTCGAGCGGGACACCGAATTCGGCGCCGATGTCGGCGTAGACGAGCACGATGATGAAGTAGTCGAAGGCGTCCATCATCCAGCCCAGCAGGGACGCGGCGAACGCGTTGCGCTGATCGGGGCTCAGGCGGGTGGAGGCGACGGCGGCGTCGGACACGGTTTCTCCTCACGATCGTCGGTGATCGGCGGCAATGCACGAGAAAGCGCTTGCCGGAGGGTCACCGTAGACCTGAGAACGCGCGTGTCAACCCGACCCGGCTCCCGGTTCCCGGGCGCGCGCGGCGTTGGCATCCGCGGCGGAGAGCGCTTACCATCGCGGTGACCGAGAGGACTCCATGCGCGCACTCATCCTGACCGGCTCCGGCCGCTACGCCGACCCCTGGCACCCCTTTGCCGAGACGTCGGCCCGACTGGCCGACATCCTGCGCGGGCAGGGCCTGGACGTGGAGATCTCGGGCGAGGTCGACGCGCGCATGGCCGCCCTCGTCGCCCCCGAGCGCGACCCCGACCTCCTGGTGCTCAACATCGGGGATCCCGCGCACACCGGCACCCCGGACCCCGAAGCGGAGGCCGCGGGACGCGAGGGGCTGCTCGCTCACCTGGGCCGCGGGCGGCCGCTGCTCGTCTCGCACGTCAGCTCGACGTCGCTGCGGGGCGTGCCCGAGTGGGAGGCGATCCTCGGCGGGGTGTGGGTTCGCGGCACGACCTTCCACCCGGAGTACGGGCGCGCGACGATCCTGGTGCATCCGGAGCGGGACGCGATCGTCGCCGGGCTGGACGACTTCACCGTCGATGACGAGCGGTACACGAATCTCCGCGTCGACCCCGCGGTCGTCGCCCTGGCCTCCCACGAGCACGACGGCCGGGAGCATCCCCTGATGTGGACGCGGCGGTACGGCGACGCGAAAGTCTTCTACGACGCCCTCGGTCACGACGCGGCGTCGTACGACGCGCCGACCCACCGCGAGATCCTCGCCCGCGCCACCGGCTGGCTCATCTCCTGAGCCGACCGGGCGCCGACACGCGTCCGGCGCCGCAGGGGGGTCGCATTCTGCCGCTTCGGCGTCGTCGGAACGACGGAATGCGGCCCCTCTGTGCACGTGTGGTGGTCGTCGCAGAAATTGCCGCTTGACGGCGGGCGCAGGAGGTCGCATACTCGGGAATGCGCATTCTGGGAATGCGCAATCCCGCACCCCGAGGAGTCGACGATGACCGCACGACGCACGCCCGTCGCCGCATTCGCCATGCGGCCGGACCTGCCGGAGCAGCTGTTCGGGGCAGACGAGCTCGCCGCGCTCGCCCGCGTCGCCGACATCGACACCGGTCTCACCATCACCGACTTCGGCACCGCGCCCGCCGCCCTCCTCGACGCGGTGGAGGTCCTCATCACCGGGTGGGGCGCACCCCGGATCGGCGCCGCCGAGCTCGAACGGATGCCCCGCCTGCGCGCGATCGTCCACGCCGCCGGCACCGTGAAGGGGCACATCGACGACGCGGTCTGGGAGCGCGGACTGCTCGTCACCAGCGCGGCGAGCGCGAACGCGTACCCCGTCGCCGAGTACACCCTCGCGATGATCCTCCTCGCGGGCAAGCGCGTCCCCGACTACATCCGCGGTTACGCCGCCGATCCGAGCGCGTACGCGCAGGAGCCCGATCCCGCTATCGGCAACTTCGGCCGGACCGTCGGGATCGTCGGCGCCTCCCGGGTCGGCCGCCGGGTGATCGAGCTGCTCCAGCCGTTCGACATCGACGTGTTGCTCTACGACCCGTACCTCGCGCCCGGCGACCCGGTGCTCCGCAGCGCGCAGCCCGTCTCCCTCGACGAGCTGTTCGACCGCTCGACCATCGTCAGCGTCCACGCCCCACTGCTGCCGGAGACGATCGGCATGATCGGCGCAGCCCAGCTCGACCTCCTGCCCGACGGCGCCACGCTCATCAACACGGCGCGGGCACCCATCGTCGACCAGGAGGCGCTCACCGCCGCCGTCCGCGACCGTGGCCTGCGCGCGGTGCTCGACGTCACCGACCCGGAGCCGCTCCCCGCAGGCCACCCGCTGCGGACCTTCCCCGGCGTCGTGCTCACACCGCACGTCGCCGGTGCGCTCGGGACGGAGCTGCGCCGCCTCGGCGAGTGCGCGCTGCACGAGGTCGAGCGGTTCTCCGCGGGAGAGCCCGCCGAGCATCCTGTGACGAAAGAAGCGCTGACCGCCGTTGCCTGAGACTGTCACCGTATCCACTCCGCCCACTTCCCCCACCCAGGAGGCACACCCCATGCGCGAGCTCCGCGACTACGACGTCCAGGTGTTCATCGACGGCCGGTTCGAGCGCCCGGAAGCGGGCGACGGCCTGCCCGTGCTCGACAAGGCCGCCGGCACTCCGTTCGCCACGTACGGCAACGCGTCGGCCGCCCAGGTCGACCGCGCCGTGGAGACGGCCCGCCGCGCCCAGCCCGCGTGGGGCGAGGTCGACGCCAACACACGCTCGGCGATCATCCGCCGCTTCGCCGACGAGCTCGAGAACCGTCGCGATGAGCTCCTCACCCTGCTGATCCGCGAGACCGGAGGCACGCTCGAGAAGGCGGAGGAGGAGCTCGACCAGTCGATCACTCAGCTGAACAACTCCGCGACGCAGCTCACCGAGAACGCCGGCAGCATCCTGCCGCCCTACAAGCCGGGCAAGCTCTCGCTGTCGCGCGCGGTGCCGCTCGGCGTGATCGGCCTGATCGTGCCGTGGAACTACCCGATGAGCCTCGCGATGCGCGCGCTCGCTCCCGGACTCGCCTACGGCAACGCAGTCGTGCTCAAGCCCGCCGAGCTGACGCCGGTCGCGGGAGGCCAGATCCTGGCGGAGGCGGCCCTCGCCGCAGGTGTGCCGGCCGGTGTCTTCGCCGTGGTCCCCGGCGACGGTCCGACCACGGGACGCACGCTCAGCGAGCACCCCGCCCTCGACCTCATCCACTTCACCGGCTCGTTCGAGGTCGGCCACCAGATCGCGAACTTCGCGGCCCGCTCCTTCACACCGGTCGCCACCGAGCTCGGCGGCGACAACGCGTTCGTGGTGCTCGACGACGCCGACATCGACCAGGCCGCCAGCTGCGCCGTCTGGTCCGCGCTCTGGTATCAGGGCCAGACGTGCATCAGCGCCGGCCGGCACATCGTGCTGCGGGAGGCCGCTGGCGCATTCACCGAGGCGGTCGTCGAGCGCGTGCGCGCCCTCCGTGTCGGGGACCCGCTCCGCGAGGAGGTCGACCTCGGCCCCATCATCAGCGAGACCCAGCTGCGCCGGTTCTCCGACGGTCTGGTCGCGCCGTCGATCGCGGCAGGGGCGTCGGTCGCGACGGGCGCCACGCACGACGGCCTCTTCTACCGCCCCACCGTTCTCACCGGCGTCACCCCCGACATGCCTGTGTTCGCGGAGGAGACCTTCGGCCCGGTGATGCCGATCACCGTCGTCGACAGCGAGGCGGAGGCGCTCGCCCTCGTCAACCGGCACCGCACGCTCATGAACTCGGTCTTCACCGGCGACCCGATGCGCGGGTACGCCTTCGCCGAGCAGGTGCGCAGCAACGAGGTGCACGTGAACGACGGCTACGCCCGCCATGGCGGCGAGGGACAGCTCGCCGGCTTCACCCGCCGGCAGTGGATCGGCCTCCAGACCGCTCCCGTGCGCTACCCCGCCTGGGCGGAGGGCTGAATCGCCCGGCGCAGCCGACCGCACCCCACGGATCCCCGCACTCCGCGCGGATCCCCGAACCCGCACGGACCCCACCGCACCACGAAACCATCGAAGGAGATGCACACAGTGAGGAAGTCAACGCTGAGGACCATCGGCGCGATCGTCGGCGTCGCCGCCGCGACCGCCACGGTCCTGACCGGCTGCTCCAGCTCGCCGAGCGGAAGCTCGACGTCGGGCGGCAAGGTCACCCTGTCCTACGTCAACTGGGACGGCGGCATGCAGGCCGTCGTCGACGAGTGGAACAAGGCCAACCCGGACATCCAGGTCAAGCTGACCAAACCGTCGGGCACCGGGTACACGCTCTACAACAAGCTCATCACCAACAACAAGGCCGGGACCAACCCGGACGTCACCGAGGTGGAGTACCAGGCGCTCCCGGCGCTCATCGCCAACAAGGTGGTCATCCCGATCGACGAGTACGTCGGCGACCTCTCGGGCGACTTCTCGAAGTCCACGCTCGCGCAGGTGCAGTTCGAGGGCAAGACGTACGGTGTGCCGCAGAACGTCTGCCCGATGGTGTTCTTCTACCGCAAGGACATCTGGGACTCGCTGGGTCTGACCCCGCCGAAGACCTGGGACGAGTACGCGGCGGACGCGGCCACGATCCACGCCGCCGACCCGTCCAAGTACATCGGCAACTTCACCGCCGCCGACCCGGGCTGGTTCGCGGGGCTCGCGCAGCAGGCGGGCGCCAACTGGTGGAGCGCCTCCGGCGACACCTGGAGCGTGAACATCAACGACGCGGCCAGCAAGAAGGTCGCCGACTACTGGAGCGGACTCGTCGACCAGGGCGTCGTCAGCCCCGAGCCGAACTGGTCCGCACAGTGGAACACCGACATGAACAACGGCACCCTGGTCGGCTGGGTCGGCGCGCAGTGGGCGCCCAACCAGCTCCCGTCGATCGCGAAGGACACCGCGGGCAAGTGGGAGGCCGTCGCGCTCCCCGCCTGGACCGCCGGCGACACCACGGTCGGCATCTGGGGCGGCGAGACCGAGGCGGTCACGGCCAACTCGAAGCACCCCGCCGAGGCCGCGAAGTTCGTGAAGTGGATGAACTCCTCCAAGGAGGGCGTCGCGTCGCTGATCACGAACGTACAGGTCTTCCCGGCGAGCCTCTCGAACCAGTCGGCGCCGGAGCTGCAGACCCCGCCGCCGTTCATGTCGAACCAGCCGGACTACAACACGCTGATGGCGACCGTCGCCAAGGGCGTGCGCACGTTCGACATCTGGGGACCGAACGCCAACGTCACGTTCGACTCCTACTCGAATGCCTTCGGCGCGGCCCTGCAGAACAAGACGCCGCTCTCCGCAGCACTCGGCACGATGCAGACGGACACCGTGACCGACATGAAGAAGATCGGGTTCACAGTCGCCGGCTGACCCCCGTCACGACCCCGGGCGGGGGCGGCGCGTCATCCGCCGCCCTCGCCCGGCACCACCATCTCCACCCCGCTCCCATCCACCCTCCCGAGGAGAGTCCGCACATGGCCGTCATCGGAGACAGCACCGCACCGCCGGCACCGGCACGCGCCGGCCGGCGGACTTCCACCGCCCCGTCGTCCGGGCGCCGACCGCGGCGGGGCCCCACCCTCCTGCCCGTGCTGCTGGTCGCACCGGCGGTCGTCCTGCTGCTTCTGTTCACCGTGGCGCCCGGCATCTACGCGGTCGTGCTCAGCTTCCTGCAGCTGAAGGTCGGCGGCGGCCTGCTCGGCGGCGGCGAACCGACCGAGGTCTTCGCCGGCTTCGCCAACTACGTCAGCACCCTCGTCGACCCCGAGTTCTGGGCGAGCCTCGGCCGGATGCTCATCGTCGCCCTCATCGGCGTGCCGCTCACCATCGTGCTCGCCACCGTCTTCGCGCTCTGCCTGGATGCCAAGCGCGCCCGCCTCGTCGGGTTCACCCGGCTCGCGATCTTCCTGCCGTACGCCGTGCCGGGCGTCGTCGCCTCGCTGCTCTGGGGCTTCATGTACCTGCCGGCGACCAGCCCGATCGGCGGTCGCGTCATCGACTACTTCGGCGCCACGGGGATCTTCTTCTCCGTCGCCAATGTGGCGGTGTGGGGCGTCGTCGGGTTCAACATGGTCATCCTCTACACGGCCGTCCGCAGCCTCCCGAAGGACCTCTTCGAGGCGGCGGAGCTCGACGGCGCCTCCGAACTGCAGATCGCCCTCCGCATCAAGCTGCCCCTGATCGCCCCGGCCATCACCATGGTCGCGCTGTTCTCGGTGATCGGCGCGCTGCAGCTGTTCAACGAGCCGACGACGCTCAAGCCGCTCGCCAACGCGATCTCGTCGACCTGGGTGCCGCTCATGCGCGTCTACACGGACGCCTTCGTCAACAACAGCATCTACGAAGGCGCCGCGACCTCGTTCATCCTCATCGTCATGACGGTCGCCGCCACGGTGCTCGTCAACGTGATCGGCCGGCGCATCGCCCGGAGGGAGACCCGATGACCACCCTGACCGCCGACCGCGCTGCCGGCCCGCGCACGGGCAAAGCGCCGCTGCGCACTCGCACCGGCGTGCGTATCGTGCCCACCCTCATCCTCATCGTCGGCGCGCTGTACTGCGTGCTGCCGGTGCTGTGGATCGTCATCGCGGCGACCAAGACCAACGACGAGCTGTTCTCCACTCCCCCGTTCGTACCCTCCTTCACCGGCGGCTTCTGGACCAACATGGAGGCGCTCTTCACCTATAACGACGGCATCTTCGGCCGGTGGGCGCTCAACTCGGTCGTGTACGCGATCGGCGGAGGCATCCTCTCGACGGTCATCGCGGGCGCCGCGGGCTACGCGCTCGGCAAATACCGCTTCACCGGCTCGAAGTGGATCTTCCGTCTCATCGTCGCGGCCGTACTGCTCCCGCAGATCATGCTCGCGATACCGCAGTTCCTGCTCATGGCCAAGTTCGGGATGACCAACAACTACGCGTCTGTCATCCTCCCGCAGCTGGTGTCGCCCTTCGCGATCTACCTCTGCAAGATCTACGCCGAGGCTTCCGTTCCCGACGAGATCATGGAGGCCGCGCGCATCGACGGCGGCAGCGAGTGGCGGATCTTCTGGTCGGTCGGCTCGCGGCTGATGATGCCCGCCCTCGTCACGGTGTTCCTCCTGCAGTTCATCGGCATCTGGAACAACTTCCTGCTCCCGTTCGTCATGCTCAACAACGACCAGCTGTACCCGTTGACCCTCGGGCTGTACGGGCTGATGATCATCACCGGCGGTCAGGCCGCGCAGTACTCGATCGTCATCGCCGGCGTGCTCGTCTCGATCCTGCCGCTCGCCGTCCTCTTCCTGTCGCTGCAGCGCTACTGGAAGATCGACCTCATCTCCGGAGGCGTGAAGCTGTAGCCGCTACCCCGCTCAGGGGTCGCGAAACGCCGTTTCGGCCCAGCCGGAACGGCGTTTTGCGACCCCGGGATTGCAGCCGACGACCCGGCGCGACCGTGCGACGGCCGGGTCAGCGGCGCGGCGTGGAGGCGCGGAGGCGGACTTCGGCGGGGACGGGCGCCGCGGGGAGGGGCGCGTCGGCGAGGGCGAGCTCGAGCGCCCGGGCGCCGAGGTCGGCGAGCGGGAGGGACACCGAGGTGAGGGCCGGCGTCACGTCCGCCACGAGGGGGATGTCGTCGAAGCCGGCGACGCCGATGTCGGCACCGGGCGTGATCCCGGCCGCCCGGAGCGCGGCCATGGCCCCGATGGCCATGACATCGCTCACGGCGAAGACGCACTCGGGGCGCGCGCCCGATGCGAGGAGTTCCGTCATGGCCCGGTGTCCGCCCTCACGCGTGAACGTGGTGTGCACGACCGACGCGGCGGGGAGCACCGAGCGGAAGCCCTCGACGCGGTCGCGCACCGTGATGAGCTCCCCGGGGCCGGCGAGGATGGCGACATCCGCGTAGCCGAGCCCGCGCAGCGATGTCGCGAGCGCCGCCGCACCGCCGCGGTTGTCCACGTCGACGGTCCGAAGCCCGGGCGCACCGGACCCGATGACGGCCACGCGTCCGGGGTCGCCGACCCGCGTCTCCGCACCCGCGACGCGACTGCCCGCGAGGACGACGGCACGCGGTCGCTGTCCACGCAGGGCGTCGAGCGCGGCCTCCTCGCGCGCCGTCGAGTCCGGGCCTGCGTAGGGACCGGTCGCGGTGATCGTCACCACCAGCCCGCGCTCGTCCGCCACCCGAACGACACCGGACGAGATGGAGGCGAAGTACGGGTCGGCGATGTCGCCCACCACGAGCGCGACGAGGTTGCTGGTGCCCCGGGCGACGGCCTGCGCCTGCACGTTGGCGCTGTAGCCGAGGTGCCGGGCGGAGGCGAGGACGCGCTCCTGCAGCTCCGGGTTCACCTTGCGCGCGCTGCCGTTGAGGGCGCGGGACGCGGTCGCGAGCGAGACCCCCGCGTGCGCGGCGACATCGGACAGGGTGGGGGCGTTCTCGCTCACACGCCCAACCTACCGGCGGACCGGCGGGGTGGAGGCGCGGATGACCGGGTGGGCCGGCACTGTGCGTCCTCCCCCGTCGGCGTCGAGCGCGCGACGCACCGCCTCCTCCGCGACCTGGTCGAGCGGAACGTGGACGGTGGTGAGCGGCGGGACGACATCGCGCAACGTCGTGATGTCGTCGAATCCGGCGACGGCGACGTCCTGCGGGATGCGGCGCCCGCGATCGCGGAGGCCCGCGATCGCGCCCAGCGCCATGTCGTCCGTGATCGCGAAGACGAGTTCGAGGGCCACGAGCTCGTCGTCGGGAAGCGAGCGGATGAACGCGCGCGCGCCATCCCACGAGAACTCCGGGTAGGCGACCGCGGACTCCCCGCCGAACCCCGTGACGAAGCCGTCGACGCGCTGCTGCATCGACAGGAGGGGGGTGCCGCTCCCGAGCACGAGCGCGCGACGGTAGCCGAGGGTGGTGAGTTCGGCTGCGAGCTCGCGCGAGCCCTCGTGCGTGTCGAACGTGACGGTCTCGAAGGGGAGGTCGGTGCGGCTGATCAGCACCACCTTCCCGCCCGTCTCCTCGTAGCGGCGCAGCTCGGCGATCAACTCGTCGCGGTCGGGCGGGTCGACGTAGCCCGTCCCGGCCAGGACGATCGCGCGGGGCTGCTGCCCGCGCAGCTCGCGCACCAGCTCCAGTTCGCGATCGGGCCGGCGGTCGGTCACTGCGATCGAGACGCGCAGGCCGTAGGTCTCGGCCTGTTTCATCAGGGCCGCCGCCATCGCCGAGAAGTACGGGTCCGAGATGCCGCCGATCACCAGGGCGATGGTGCGGGAGGTGCCGCGCGCGATCGCCTGCGCGGCGAGGTTCGGTGTGTAGCCGAGTTCACGGGCGGCCTCGAGCACGCGCACGCGGTAGGTCTCGGCAACGGTGCGGGCGCTGCCGTTGAGCACCCGCGAGGCGGTCGGCTGCGAGACGCCCGCATGCCGCGCGACATCGGTCAGCGTCACCGGGCGGCGTGGCGCCGTCTCGCTCTGTGCATCGACCACGGAGTCACCTTACCGGCATCGAGAGCACCCGGGAATGCGCATCCCCGCATGTCGTCAGGCGCAGCGCGACACGGTCACATCACGGCCATGACGGCGAGCATCCCGCCGCAGACGACCGCCGAGACGACCGTGTGCGGGCGCACGACCCGACGGGCGAGCAGGATGCGCGTGACGAACCAGCCGCACACGGCTCCGGCGATGAGCGCTCCGGCGAGCGGAGCGGCGGCGAGGCTCCCGGCGAGGTGGTGGTGGGCGAGGGAGGAGGCGCCCCGTCCGAGGCCCGGCGGGTGCGAGCCCGGCGTGTGCGCGGCTCCCGTCCCGGCGAAAGCCGCTCCGACCATCACCAGCAGCATGGCCCACAGGTCGACGACGTGCTCGCGCGCCCACGCCGACGTCCGCGCCGCCCGGGCGTACACGCAGGACAGCACGGCGAGCGCGATCGCCGCGCCGCACAGAGCGGCCGCGCTCCCCGCCGCGCACGCCCACACCATCGCCGCCGCGGGTGGCACCTCGTGCGCCAGCGCGAGGAGCAGACCGTGCCGTCCGATGAGGAGACGCCTGCCGAGCGGGAGGTGCGGGGCACGCGCTCCGCCCTCCCATCCCGCTACCGCGGTCACGCCCGCCAGACCGTCTTCACGTTGGTGAACTCGCGGATGCCCAGCGCGGACAGCTCGCGGCCGTAGCCGGAGTCCTTCACTCCGCCGAACGGCAGCTGCGGGAACGAGGCCGTCAGCCCGTTGACGAAGACGCCGCCCGCCTCGATGCCGTTCTGGAAGGCGTCGGCCTCGGCGTCGTCGTTCGTCCACACGCTCGAGCTCAGACCGAACTCGGAGTCGTTGGAGCGCTCGATCGCCTCCTCGGCCGAGAAGACCGTGTACAGGCAGGCGACGGGTCCGAAGCACTCCTCGCGGAAGATGCGCATCTCGGGGGTCACATCGCGCAGCACGGTCGCGGGATAGAACCAGCCGGGCCCGTCCGGCAGCTCGCCGCCGGTCAGCACGGTCGCACCCTTGGCGACGGCGTCGGCCACCAGCTCGTGCGTGTCTCGGCGCACCTGCTCGGTCGCGAGAGGCCCGAACGAGGTCGCCTCGTCGAACGGGTCGCCGGTCACCTGGGCGCGCATCCCGGCGACGAACGCCTCCTCGAAGGCGTCGTAGACGTCCGCGTGCACGTAGAAGCGCTTGGCCGCGATGCAGCTCTGTCCGGAGTTCTGCACGCGCGCGTTCACGCCCGCGGCCGCGGCGGCCGCGATGTCGGCGGTCGGCATGACGACGAAGACGTCCGTGCCGCCCAGCTCCAGCACCGACTTCTTGATGTTGCGCCCGGCCGCCTCCGCCACCGCGGAGCCCGCGCCCACCGAGCCGGTCAGTGTCACGGCGCGGATGCGGCGGTCGTCGATCAACGGAGCGACCGCACCGCCCTCGACCAGCACCGTCTGGAACGCGCCCACGGGGAAGCCGGCGCGCTCGAACAGCGAGCCCAGGTAGAGGGCGCTCTGCGGCACGCTCGACGCGTGCTTCAGGATGCCGGTGTTGCCGGCCATGAGCGCGGGCGCGGCGAACCGGACGACCTGCCAGAACGGGTAGTTCCACGGCATCACCGCGAGCACGGTGCCGATCGGCTGGTAGCGCACGCTCACCGCGGACGCTCCGACGTCCCCCGCCGCGACGGGGTGCTCGTCCGCCAGATACTCGGCGGCGTGGTCGGCGTACCAGCGCATGCCGCGGGCCGACTTGGCGACCTCGTACTTCGCGGTGCCGATGGTCTTGCCCATCTCGGTGGTCACGAGGGCGGCGACCTCGTCGAGCTCGGCGTCCAGCAGGTCCGCGGCGGCGTGCATCCACGCGGCACGCTGCTCGAACGTGGTGCCCGCGAGCTGCCGGTAGGCGGCCTCGGCCGCGGTGAGGATGCCCTCCAGCTGCTCGGGCGTGTGCGGCTCGAACGTCTTCAGGGTCTCGCCGGTGGCGGGATTGACGGTGGCGATGGCCATGTGCTGACTCCTTTGTTCTGCGTGGCGGGATCGGGACGGTTCGGGAGGCGGCGCTCGGCCGCCGGGGGGCGCTCAGGACACCAGACGGCGCGCCAGCTCGACGGCCCCGGCGACGGGGGCGTCCGACAACGGCACGACGGCGAGCGCCGGCCGGGTCGTGCCGAGCGTCCGGGTGAAGGCGGCGAGCAGTCGCGGCTGATGGACGAAGACGCTCCCGGCCACGACGACATCGGACCCGGTGGCGCCGCGCGCGACGAGGCGGTCCACCAGTGCCGCAAGGCTCTGCCCGGCACTCTCGATCACCCCGGTCGCCAGCACCGAGCCCGCATCCGCGGCAGCGAAAACGGCGATGGCGCGCGGCCCCCAGTTCTCCGGCGTCGGGTCGTCATTGACGGCACGCGCCAACGCGGGAGCCGCATCGACCCCGAAGGCGCGGACGAGCCCGGAGAGCAACCCGTCGTCCGGTGCCCCCTCGTCGTCTGCGCGCAGGGCGGCGATGGTGGCCTCGCGCACGATGGCGGGAGCGCCGCCCTCGTCGCCGAGCACCCAGCCCCATCCCCCCGCGAAGAGGGTGCGACCGGAGGCGTCCGAGCCGACGGCGATGGAGCCCGTGCCCGCGATCACCCCGATGCCGGAACGCAGACCGGCGGCCGGGACGAGCAGCTGCGCGTCATTCACCACGGCGGCCCGGTAGCCGAGCGCGCCGAGCTCGTCGCCCAACTCGTCGGCATGCTCCACGGTGTCGAGACCCTGGGCCCCGACGCCGAGAGCGACCACGGTCGACCCCTCGGGGAGCACGCGCCGGATGCGCGCGTGCAACCACCGAGCGGCATCGCCCGCCGGCGAAGCGCTCCATTCCTCCGCCGGCAGGGCGACGTCGGCGACGCGCGAGCCATCAAGGGCCTCCGCGCGCACGCCGAGCTTGGTGCCTCCGGCATCCAAGCCCACGATCAATTCCGCCCCCGTCACGCCGCCCCTCCGGCATCCACGGGGACCTTCGTGTCCGCGTTGTGGAACACGAACTCCTCGATGTCCACGCCGCGCACGTCCGCGACAGCGCCGACGAGGAGCTGCATCACGAGCGCTTCGAGGATGGCGCGCTGCGGGGCGGGCAGCTTGGGCAGCCGCACCGGGTGGAGCGTGCGCGAGCCGGTGATCTCCTCGCCCGTGATCAGGACGACGTGATGGCCGGCGTCGGCGAGCGTCGTTGCGAGGTCGAGCTCGCGGCTGTCGCCGAAGACCACGTGCACGCCGTCGCCCGCCGACTCCATCGAGCCGTGCAGGTACTGGCGGGTGCTCATGCCGGTGGCGGGGATGCGCGCCACTTCACGGAAGAGCAGGGCTCCCGCCTCCGCGGAGCCGACCGCGGGGCCGGCACCGACGAAGTCGCTCGACGAGACGGTCGCGAACAGCTCGGCCAGGGCCGTGACCGGCGCGGCGAGGCGGTCCTCCGCCTCCGCGAACCGGGCGGAGAGGGTGGACCAGCCGGCGTCGGGCGCGCCGCCCTGCCAGCTGTCGGCGAGCATGCCGAGTGCGGCGACCGTGGCCGTGTAACCGAGGGTCGAGGCGTAGCTGTCGGCCAGGTTGCCCAGGGTGAGGGTGGAGGCGATGCGACCGATCGGCGACGGCTCGCTGTTCACGACTGCGAACCGCAGCTCCTCCGGCACCGATTCGAGCACGGCGAGCGTCTCGGCGCTGCGCCCGCTCTGCGAGATCCCGACGATCGGGTGCACGCTCTCGGGGAACGGCAGCGGGTAGTCCCCCGCGCCCAGCCGCCACGAGTGGATGCCGCGCGAACGCAGCGCCCACACCGGGGCGCAGGCCGCGGCGAGGCTGGCACCGATGCCGACGAAGATCGGGCCGGGGCCGGTGAGCTGCCCGAGCCCGGCGCGTGCGCCCACCTGGTCGGCGATCAGCGGGATCGCGCGCCCCAGCTCCTCGGCCTGCGTCGCGCGGGCGGACGCGAAAGCGATGTACCCGTTCATCGGACTCCCCTTGCTGATGCCGGGAGGTCGCCCTCCGGCGTGGATGGTGCGGACCCGCCGGCCGTCGATGCCGTCGGATCCCAGTCGGCCGGCAGTGGCTCGACGGTGGGGGCGGTGCTCCCGATCGCGACGGCGGCGCCGGTGGCCGCCGACCGTTCGATGGCGAGCATGACCTCCAGGGCGTGGAATGCCAGCTCCCCCGACGCGCGAGGCGGCCGTCCCGCACGCAGAGCGCGGGCGAGCTCGAGCACTCCGACGCCCCGTTCGCGGTGCACGCCGGGAGGCGCGACCTCGACCCAGTCGGTCTCCCGGTCGTCGCCGGCGAGCACGCGGGTCGGGCCGTCGAAGCCGCTGACCGGGACCTCCAGCACGCCGTCGGCGCCGGTGATCTCGAAGGCCTGACGGCGGCGCGGCGAGTCGAAGCTGTAGACGGAGGTCCCGACCACGCCGGAGGCGAAACGCGTCAGCACGCTGAGGTGCGTATCCACCTCGACCGGGAACCGCGCTCCCGCGTCCGGCCCGGAGCCGACGACGCGTTCGGCGCGCGGTCGCTGTCCGACGGCCTGGACCGAGGCGATCGGGCCGAGCAGCTGGATCATGGTGCTCACGTAGTACGGGCCGATGTCGAACAGCGGCCCGGCCCCGCGCGCGAACAGGAACTGCGGTCGAGGGTGCCAGGAGTCCGGTCCCGGGCCCTGCATCAGCGTGAGCAACGTGCGCGGCGCGCCGACGGCGCCGTCCGCGAGCAGACGGTGCGCGTTCTGGATGCCCTCGCCCAGGATGGTGTCGGGCGCGTTCGCGACCACGACCCCGGCGGCACGGGCCGCATCGAGCACCTCGCGGGCGCTCGCCAGATCGAGCGTGAGCGGCTTCTCGCCCCATACATGCTTGCCGGCCGCGATGGCCGCGAGGGCCACCTCCGCGTGCGCGGCGGGGATCGTCAGGTTGACCACGATCTCCACGTCCTCGCGGGCGAGGAGCGCGTCGACCGTCGTCGCGACCGGCACGCCGAAACGCTCGGCCTGCGCTCGCGCCCGATCCGGGTCCAGATCGGCGATGGCGACGACGCGCACGTCCGGGTACGTCGCCAGGGAGCGCAGGTACTCGTCGGAGATGGTGCCGGCTCCGACGATCCCGACACCGGTGGGGGCCACGGCGCCGCTCATGCGCGCACCAGCCCGCGGAAGAAGGCGGCGTTCCGCTCGATCAGCGGGAAGACGTCGCCTTCGTGCACGACCACCTCCACCACCGGCAGCTCCAACGAGCCCGCGAGCCCGACCGCCTCGGCGACGTCGAACGGGTTCGTGCCGTCCTCCTTCACGTGCAGGTAGCGCACGCGATCGCCGAGCTTCGGCAGAAGGGCCGGCACATCCTCACCGCCGACGGCGGCCCAGTACGTGTCGAGCTCCAGCACGACGGCCGGGTCGAGGGCGTCGACGAGCACGTCGTAGGCCGTCCGCTCGCCGATACGCTGCGCGAACTCGAAGTCGTGGTTGTGGTAGCCGAGGCGGATCCCCCGATCCGCGGCGACCGGCACGATGGCGTTGATCGCGTCGGCCAGGGCGAGCACGCCGTCGCGCTCCGCGATGCTCGCGGGCGGCACGAAGGGCACGATGACCGTCCCGATCCCGAGCCGCTCGGCGGCGTCGAGCACCCGGTCGCGGTCGAGCTCCGTGATCTTGGCGTGCGCAGTGTCCGCCTGGAGACCGGCCGCGTCGAGGGCGGCGTTCAGTCCCTCGGTGTCGCTCAGGATGTCGTAGGGCTCCGCGTGGGTGAAGCCGTAGCCGGCGAGTCTCGCCAGGGTGCCGGGGAGCGCCTCCGGCCCGATGTCGTCGCGGACGCTGTACAGCTGGATGCCGAGGCTCATGCTCCGTGCCCTTCGCTCTCGTGGCCGACCGGCGCCTCGTGCGCGCCGGGGGCCTCGTGCGCGCCGGGGGCGTCGTGCCCGGCGTGATCGTGGTGGCCGCCGTGCTCGTAGTGGCCGGGCGCGCAGTGGTCGCCCACCGATTCCGGGATGTCCATCGTCGGGTTCGCGCCGAAGAACCCGTGCGGCTTCAGCACGAAGCCGGCCGTGTCGACGGGCATGATCGGCCAGTCCTCGATGCGGGGGAAGTGCGTGAGGCCGAAGGTGTGCCAGAGCACGATGTCGGCGTCCTCGACCGGGCGGTCGGCGGCGGTCCAGGCGGGCAGTCCGGCGCCTCCCGGGTGCATGTTCACGAAGTCGCCGGCCGGGTACAGTTCGGCGGGCTCGTAGGGCGTGACCCACAGGTGCTTGGCCGAGTAGGTCGCGCGGGCGTGGATGTCGGACTCCTCGTCCGCGAGCAGCGCCGGCTGTCCTTCCGGGAAGAGCACGTAGCCGACGTCGCGCCCGAGCCGGTTCTGCCTGTGCGGGTTCGAGACCAGCCAGACGCGGCCGCGGGCGTTGTCGGCCATCCGCTGCGCCTCCTTCTCGGTGCGCAGCCGGGTGACGGTCTGGGTGATGCCCGTGCCGGTCGGGTTGGCGGGCCCCCGCGGCACGAGAGCCGCCTCCAGCTCGTCGACGCTGTTGCCGAGCCCGTCGACCATCATGTCGAGGCGGGCGGAGAACAGGTGCTGGTGGTACGGAGCACCGAGGCCCGGCGCGAGCTCGGAGGCGTACGCGTAGCCCGGCCCGGGGTACGCCGAGGTGAAGACGACGCCCGTCGCCTTGACCTCCAGCTCGATCGCGCCGTCGAGGGAGAAGTACCAGTAGAAGCCGTAGTCGTAGTTGCCGACGGTGACGAAGAAGCTGACGACGAGGCGCCGGTTGCGGCGGGAGTCGCTCGAACCGTTCCAGTTGTCGAAGTGCTTCCAGAGGATCCCGGTGTCCTCCTCGTGGATGCAGATGGCCTGCGGGATCACGCGCACGTTCCCCGCGTTGTCGGCCAGCGTGGCATCCAGGTAGGTGATATCTCCGACGCAGTCGCAGCCCAGCTCCAGCGAGTTGGCGAAGCCGCCGAGCAGGTACTCGCCGCAGTCGAAGAAGTTCTGGAACCAGCGCTGCGGGCTCGGATCGCCGTACGGCACCATCATCTCGGCGATGGAGGCGCGATAGAGCACCGGGCGCTGCACGCCATCGTCGTCGATCGAGACGTTGTGGAAGACGAGTCCTTCGCGCTGGTCGAACGACACCTGGAGCTCCCAGCCCGCCCAGGACAGCACGCCGTCCTCGTCGATGGTGAAGCTCGGCCCCTCCGGCTGGGTGATCTCGATCGGCTTCAGCCCCGCGCGCGGCGGCTTGCCGACCCACTCCGGGAGGTGGAAGTTGCCGTCCTCCTCCGGCACCGGGAACTCGACGTAGTCGATCACGTCGAGCACCTCCCGCGTGACGACGTCGACCATCGCGGTGACGCCGTCCACGGGGTGCGCCCAGCCGAGGTCGTCCGGGGTCTTCTGCACGAAGGTGAAGCAGCGCTGGATGCGGCGCCCGGCCTCCTCCGGTGCGAGCACGCCCGCCGAGAGGGGGTTGACCCGCAGCGTCGAGAGGTCGGTGAGGCCGCGCTTGGCCATCGCGGCGAGCCAGCGCTCGTCCTGGTGCACGATCTCCTCGACCAGGCCGAACTCGGCGAGCACGACCGGCACCTGCCCGTCGGCGGGGTCGAGCTCGACGGCCGAGACCAGGCGGTCCTCCGCCGGGCAGACGACGGCGTCGTGGGAGGCGCCGGAGGCCAGGTCGACGAGCATGGCGCGGAAGCGGCGCGGCGCGGGCGCGGTGCCCGGAGCGAGCAGCGTCCGCTTGTCCTGCTCCAGCAGACCGAAGTACGACACGTGCGTGTCGGGCCCGAGCAGACCCTCGCGCTGGAGGATCGCCCGCGCGGCGTCCACCTCCTCCGGGCGGAGGGAGGCGAGGGCGGCGGCGACGGTCGTCGTCGCGGGCGTGGCGGTGGCGGTCACGGTGTCTCCGTTCGGTTGTGGCGGGCGAAGTAGGTGCGCAGGCGGTAGCGGTCTCCCGCGTACTGCACGGTGGAGACGAGCACGGCGCGCTCCGAGCGGTTGCGCACCACCTGGTGCATGACGAGCGTGGGAGTGCCCGCCTCGACGCCGAGCTGCGCGGCGATGTCAGATCCGGCCTCCCGAGCCTCGATGGTGGTCTCGGCGTTGGCGAGCTCGTTGCCCGCCGCGGTCAGCGCCTCGTAGAGGGAGGCGGTCGAGAAGTCGTGCGCGTCGGCGTCCGGGAGCAGCGCGGCCGGGATGAGCGCCCAGTCGAGGGCGATCGGCACGCCGCCGAGCATCCGCACCCGGCCGAGCCGGAACAGCGGGAGGCCGGGTGCGATGCCGAGCAGCTCGGCGTCGTCGATGGTCGAGGGCGCGATGCGCGCCTGGAGCACGCGCGAGGTGGCCTCCAGCCCCATCCGCTCGGCCGTCTCGCTGAACGACTCGAGGCTGTTCGGCCACTCGTTGCGCGTGTCCGCGCCGCCCGAGACATACCAGCCGCGCCCGTGCGAGGAGGCGAGCGCGCCGTCTTCGAGCAGCGCCTGGAGCGCCTTGCGGAGGGTCACGCGGCTGATGCCGAGCAGCCGGCAGAGCTCGCGCTCGGGAGGGAGCCGGCTGCCGGAGCGCAGCTCACCGCTCGCGATCCGCTCGCGCACGGAGTCGGCCGCCTGCACCCACAACGGCTCGGGATGGTCCGTGCGGACGCCCGGCTGGCCGAGGGCCAGTCCGGGCGCCGCCGCCTCTGGTGTCTGCGTCATCGCTCGAGGCTCACCGTCTCCCAGACGCCGGTGCGCATCGAGGTGTAGCAGGCGTCGAGGATGCAGTTGACGACGAAACCGTCGTCGAAGGTCTCGTCCGGAGTCGCGCCGGCGGCGAAGCGCTCGACGAAGTGGCGCATCTCCTGGCTGAAGCCGTAGGCGCGGGCCTCCTCCGGAACCGGGTACACCCAGCCGGTCTCGGCGTCGGCCTTCTCGACGAGGTAGCCGGCCGGGTTCTCGATGAAGCCCCACACCGGGGTGTGGGAGGTGTCGGTGACCAGGCGCCCGGCCGTCCCGACCAGTTCGTGGCGCAGTTGCATGCCGCCCTTCTCGATCCACGAGGACTCGATCTGGGCCAGCTGGCCGCCGGCGAACTTCAGGAGTGCGATGGCGGTGTCCTCGCCCGCGGTCTTGTCGGAGTGGACCATGGTCGCGCCCCAGGCGAAGACCTCGGTGACCGGGTTGTCCTTGCCGAAGAAATGGCGGGCCGACTCGACGGTGTGGCAGCCCATGTCGAGCAGGGCGCCGCCTCCCGCCGTCTCGGCGTCCCAGAAGTGCGGGGCATGCGGGCCGGAGTGTGCCTCCCGGGCCCGCATGGTCAGTGGCTCGCCGATGGCGCCGGCGGTGACCATCTGGTGCGCCTTCGCGATGTTGGGAGAGAAGACGGAGCTCTCCGCGTAGCCGTGCCAGACGCCGGCCTCTCGCACGATGCGGACGATCTCGGCGGCTTCGGCTCCCGTGCGGGCGAGCGGCTTGGTGCACACGATGCCCTTGCCTGCCTCGGCGGCGATCCGCACCGCCTCCACGTGCGCCTCGTTCGGGAGTGCGATCACGACGAGGTCGATCTCCGGGTCGGCGCAGAGCGCCGCCATGTCGTCGTACTGCCGGGCGATGGGGCCCCACTTCTCCGCGAAGGCTTCGGCGCGGCCGAGATCACGGGAGTAGGCGGCGACGATCTCGGCTCCGCGGACGTCTTGCAGGGCGTCCGCGTAGGTGTCGGCGATGAAACCGGAACCGAGAAGACCGACTCGAATCACATTTCCTCCTGTGGGCGGTGGTGTTAGCCATAGTAGCCATGTGGTACGCATTTGGTCTATATCAATCGCGGATTACTTGCAGAGCAAAAATACCTCTTGCTACCTCAAAGTACCTCTATGTATGCTCTCGCTCGATCCATCCCCCGAACACCGGGGTCCCCGAACACCGAGGAGAACTGCAGTGCAACCACGCGCGTCGATGAAGATGCGCGTTGCTGCCGGCACTGGGCGCGGGCGCGCGCGGAGGACGCCGCCCTGCACGAGCTGCTGGCGGGCGTGTGACGAGGACGCTGTCCGGTCAGCGACAGAACCGTGTAAGAGCCACGCAAGCGCCCTGACAGCGGCCGGCGTCATCATCGAGACAGAGCCGAGGAGGCACGATGAGAGACGTCTACGACGGCACGACCGTGCTCGTCACGGGAGCGAATCGGGGGGTGGGCGCGGCGTTCGCGGATGCGCTCGTGGAGCTCGGGGCGAAGAAGGTGTACGCCGCGGCACGCGACCCCGAGACCGTGCGGAGTCGCGGCGTCACGCCCGTGCGGCTGGACGTGACGGACCGCGACCAGGCCGCCGCTCTCGCGGAGCGGCTGTCCGACGTGACGATGGTGATCAACAACGCCGGCATCCACCGGCGGGCCTCCCTCTTCGACGAGGGCGTCGTCGACGTCGTCGACTCCGTGCTCCGGACGAACCTCGTGGGGACGCTCACGGTGAGCGCCGCCTTCGCGCCCCGGCTCGTCGAGAACGGAGGCGGGATCATCGCCAACATGCTCTCGGCCGGCTCGTGGCTCGCCGGCCCGGGCAACCTGGCCTACGCGGTCTCGAAGGCCGCCGCGCTCTCTCTGACGAACAACATGCGGGCCGAGCTCGGCCCGCGCGGCGTCCAGGTGACCGCCATCCACGCCGGCTTCATCGACACCGACATGATGGCGGCCTTCCCTGGTCGGAAGCTCAGCCCGCGCGAGGTCGCCGCGCACGCCCTGTCCGCCATCGCCTCGGGCGCCCAAGAGGTGCTCATCGACGACATGTCCCGCGCGGCGAAAGCAGCATCCGCCGAGCCGGTGCCCCCGTTCGCCGCCGCGTGACGGGTCACCACGGCACGTCGTTGCCGTGACGGTCCAGGAATCGAAGGCCGGGTGTGCCGCGCTGCGCATCGATCGTGTCGACGAGCGGGGGGATGCTCTCGCCGATCTCGAGCATGGCGTTCTCCCCGCCCAGGCTGGTTCTGACCCACCCCGGCGCCAGCAGCAGCAGTGACCGCCGCTCATCCGCGTGGCGGGCCGCATAGCTCCGGAACATCTGGTTGAGCGCCGCCTTCGTCGCCCGGTAGACGTCGAAGCCTCCCGTGGTGTTGTTGGAGACGCTGCCCTGACCCGAGGACATCACAGCGATCGTGCCTCCCGGGTCCACGAGGTCCTGCAGTCGCTCGACCGCGCGCATGACCCCCAGGACGTTGGTCTCCATCATCCTGTCGAAGTCCCGCACATCGATGTCCGCACCGACGGCGTCGGCCGGGGCAAGCGACAGGCCGGCGACCACGAAGAGCAGGTCGAATACCTCGCCGGACAGCCGGGCCCGGAGCGCGTCGATCTGTTCCGGCTCCGCGATGTCGACCTGCTCGATCGTGACGCCCCCGTCGGTGGAGTCGACGAAGTCGCGGAGGGGCGACGGGGCGTCGTTCCTGACCGTCGCGACGACCCGGGCGCCCCGCTCCACGTAGGTCTCGACGATCGCCTCCCCGAGACCGCGCGAGGCTCCGATGATCAGGACGTTGCGGTGAGCGGTCTTCGCCTCGGCTGGTCCGGACATGATGTCTCCTCTCGACGACGTGTCGACACTACTGCTCGCGATTTGGACCGAATGTCGCGTCAGCGTCGCCCAGACGCGACATTCGGGCCGAATCGCGCAGGAGGCTAGCGGGCGCGCGCGAAGTTGGTGCGCAGACGGTAGCGCTCGCCCGCGTACGTGATCGTCGAGACGAACAGAGGATGCTCGCTGTCGTCGACGGCGACCTGGCGCATCACCAGCACGGGCTTGCCGACCTCCAGCCCGAGGTGCTCCCCGATGGAGGCCGTGCTCTCGCGCGCCTCGATCGTCGCGTCCGCCCGCAGGGGCTCCACCCCGGCCTCCGCGAGCGCCTCGTAGAACGACGCCGTCGAGAAGTCGACCGATTCGAGCGAGGGGGCGAGCGCGGCGGGCATCCTCGTCACGTCGACCGCGATCGGCACGTCGTCGAGCAGACGCACCCGCTCCAGGTGGAACAGGGGGGTGCCCGGGGCGACGCCCAGCTCCTCGGCCTCGTCGAGGGTGGCGGGCTTCGCCTCGGCGCGGAGCACGCGCGAGGACGCGGCGAGCCCCATCCGGGCGGCGGTCTCGGTGAACGACTCCAGGCTGTTCGGGAAGTCCTTGCCGACGGCGGGCGCCTGGGCGACGTACCAGCCGCGGCCGTGGGAGGCGCTCAGCACGCCGTCCTCGACAAGCTGGCTCAGCGCCTTGCGCAGCGTCACCCGGGAGATCGACAGCTGCTGGCAGAGCTCCCGCTCCGGGGGGAGGCGCATCCCCGGTTTGAGCACGCCCGAAGCGATCTCGTTGTTGATCAGGGTGATCACCTGGATCCACAGTGGCTCGGGGTAGTCCGGCCTGATCGCGGCGACCGCGTTACCCCCGAGCGTCTCCGGCTGCGTCACAGTCGATACCCTCCCCTTGCCGATCGCGTGCCTCATTCATACCACTTGTGACCGGTCAGGCTCAGCGGCGACCCGGGCGGAGAGCCGGTCGAACGCCGCACCGAGCTCGGCGTCGACCCCGCGCGCGCCGTCGTGCGCATCGTGGTGGCGGACGACCCGGCGCGCTCCCTCGGCGAACGACACCCGTGGCGCGAACCCGGGCACGAGACGCTGCAGCTTCGTGGTGTCGAAGAGCATCGTGTGCCGGAAGTCGTGCTCGAGCACCTCGCGCCAGCCGGGGATCTCCTCGGCGATCGACTCGCTCGACCGGTGCACGAGCAGTGGCTCGCGCACCCCGGCCGCCCGCGCGAGCTCGAGGTGGATCTGGTCCCATGTCAGCACGTCGCCGCTCACGACATTGACACTCTCGCCGATCGCGTGCCCCTCCCCCAGCAGCGGCACGAACGCCCGCGCGAAGTCGGCGGAGTGCATGAGCGTCCACAGCGAGGTGCCGTCGCCGTGCACGACGACCGGCTCCCCCGCGCGCATCCGCTCGACGGCGGTCCAGCCCGACAGGAGCGGCACCGTGGTCTCGTCGTAGGTGTGGAAGGGACGCACGATCGTCAGCGGGAAGCCGCTCTCGCGATGGGCCTGCTCGAGGAGCAGCTCGCACGCGATCTTGTCGCGGGCGTAGCCGAACACGGGCTGACGACGCGGGCTCGACTCCGTGATCGGCAGCAGCGGGATGGGGCGGCCGAACACCGAGCAGGTCGAGATGAACACGTACTGCCCGGTGCGGTCGCCGAAGTACTCGACGTGTCCGTCCAGGTCGGCCGGGGTGAAGGCGACCCAGTTGACCACCGCGTCCCAGCGCTCGTCGCCGAGAAGCCCGGCCAGCGCCGCAGGGTCTCGCACGTCGCCGGTGAGCAGCCGGACGCCGTCGGGCACGGGCCGCCGCGGTGCCGAGCGCGTGATGATCGTCAGCTCGGCGCCCTGCGCGACCGCCTCGCGCGCGGCGGCCGAGCCGATCATGCCGTTGCCGCCGAGGAACAGGATACGGCCGCTCATGCGGTCCTCCCGTCGGAGAGCCCGGAGCCGACGAGGTGGCGGTACGACTCCTCGAGGGCGTCGAACGTGTCGACGCTGAGGCGCTCCAGCTCGACGATGTGCCAGCGGAGTCCGGAGGGCGCGGTGAGGATGCCCCGCCAATCCATCGCTCCCGCCCCGATGGGGACCATCACGTCGTCCTCGTAGCTCTGCGCCGGGCCGTCCTTGATGTGGATGAGCCGCGCCCGGTCGCCGAGACGCGTGAGCACCTCGGCGGGGTCGGCGCCGCCCATCCGCGCCCAGTAGGCGTCGAGCTCGATCACGACGCGGGGGTCGAGCAGGTCGAGCAGGAGGTCGTACGCCTGCCGCCCGTCGAAGCGGTTCGCGAACTCGGCGAAGTGATTGTGGTAGCCGACGACCATCCCGCGCTCGGCGGCGTTCGCCGCCGCCTCGTTGACGCGGCGCACCCCCGCCGCGATGGTCTCGGGCGAGTCGAACTCCTCGCGCTCCATCGACCAGACCAGCGTTCCGGCACCGAGCGCCCCGGCCGCGTCGAGCAGGCGTTCGGCGTCCTCTCCCGCCGGGAACGGCGTGTGCGCGCTCGTGATCGCGAGTCCCGCCGCGTCGGCGGCGGCGCGCACCCGTTCGGGTCCGTACTCCTCCACGAGCCCGTAGGTCTCGACGCCGAGGTAGCCGATGCCTGCGACACGGGCGAAGGTCCCCTCCAGATCCGCCCGCGCCTGCTCCAGGATCGTGTACCCCATCACGGCGATCGGCGCGCTCACAGGGCCCCCGCCGTCCACAGGAGTGCCCGGCGCACCAGCTCGCGCACAGGAGGCTCTCCCCACGCCCGCAGGTCGTGGCCCAGGGCGAGGTAGACGACCCGCCCCTCGCCGACCTCCCGCGCGTACATGACGGGGATCACCTCGCCGTCGGCACGATGGCGCTGAGCGATGACCTGCACGTCGTCGTCCGCGAGCTCGAACTCGTAGTACTCGTCGAAGAGCTCGAAGTCTCCGATCCCTGCGGTGATCGGGTGCTCGCCCACGATCTCCACCGTGTGCCGCCCCTCGTGGTGGCCCGGCCCGTGGGAGAGGTACCGGTTGCCGAGCAGCTCGAACATCGGCCGATCGGCAGGGTCGAGCCCGTCGCCTTCCCAGCCGAGGATGTTGGCGCCGTGGATGCCCACGACGCCCTTGCCTGCGCGCACGGCGGCGGCGAGCGCCTCCTGCTGCCCGGTCGGGAACTGGCCGCCGGACGTGTAGAGCAGGTAGGTGTCGGCGTCTGCTGTCTCGGGGCGCGCGTCGATGAAGCGGTTCATGCCCATCCCGCGCCGCGTCACGAGGCCCGCCTCGATGCCCAGCTGCTGGTACACCTGCGAGGCGGTGAGGAGGTCGTGGTGGATGTCGTCGCCGTTCACGACGACGAGTGCTGATCTGTTTCGGCTCATCTCGTCTTCTCATTGTCCGCGCCCGCGGGCGGACCGGTCGCTCCGGCCCGCCCGCGGTCGCTCGTTCCGGGTGCTCCTGGGTCAGGAGACCGGCTTCAGCTTCAGTGCCACCACCGGGTTGGGGTAGGGCGCGAAGTAGGGGTTGTCCTCGCTCGGCCAGCCGGTGACCTTCGCGCTGCTCCAGTCGCCGTAGTTTCCCCAGTAGAACATCACGATCATCGGCAGCTGGTCGATCCAGATGCCCTGGAGCTTCTCGAGGATCGCGGCGCGCTCCTCGTCCGTGGTCGCCAGCGGGTACTGCGCGAACAGCGCCTTGGCGGTCGGGTCGTTGAAGCGCTCGATGTTCTCGAAGGTCGGCGTCGCCTGCCCCAGGGGGTAGTACTTGTTCGGGTTCATCATCGAGTCGTAGATGTTGAACGCGCGCGGCGCCGGACCCACCGGGTAGCCGATCGTGGACTGGAAGGTGCCGTCTGCGGTGATCTTGTTGATGTCGTTCACCGAGGTGGTGTCGATGTCGAGCTTGATACCGATGTCCTTCAGCTGCGAGACCAGTACCTGGGCACGGGCCGCGATGTCGGTGTAGGAGGCGGGGAAGCTGACCGAGAACTCGACCTTCTTGCCGTCCTTCTCGTAGTAGCCGTCGGAGCCCTTCGTGTAGCCGGCATCGGTCAGCTGCTTCTCGGCGGCCGGCTTGTCCTGCGTGAAGACGAGGTCTTTGTATTTGGGTGCGACCTCGCTCGCGAAGGCCGGCATCGGGAGACCCGTCTGGCTGGTCGCCGGCGGCGAGTCGGTCGCGGCGCCGATCTGGGCACGGTCGACGCCGAGGCTGATCGCGCGGCGCACGGCGATGTCGCTGAGCGGCCACTTCTCCAGGTTCGGGATGAGACCGTCCGAGCCCACGACCGGGGCCCAGTAGTGGTTGTCCTTGCTCTTGGAGAGATAGGTCTTCTCGGCGTCGGCGATGTACGTGCCCGACCAGTCGGCCTGTCCCTGCACGAGCGCGTTCGTCTGACCCTGGTTGTCCTTGTAGGGGATGAACCGGATGCCGCCGATCTTGGCCGGCTCCTGCCAGTAGTCCTTGTTCGTCTTGAGCACGAAGCTCTGCGGCGAGAAGCTGTCGAGCACGAACGGTCCGGTGCCGACCGGATCCTTGTCCACGTAGGTGGTCGGGTCGCCGACCTTCGACCAGATGTGCTTCGAGACGATCGCGGCCCCGACGAGCGAGGTGAACTTCGTCTCCGATGGCGCGGTGAAGGTCATCACCACGGTGTCCGCGTCGGGCGCGGTGATGGTGTCGAAGTCGACGCCGCCCACGTTCAGGGCCGGGTACTTCTTCAGCATCTCGTAGGTGAAGACGACGTCGTCGGCGGAGAACTTCTGCCCGTCCGTCCACTTCACGCCGCTCTGCAGGTGCAGGGTCAGCGTCTTGTTCTCGTTCGACCACTCCCACGACTTGGCGAGCCACGGGATGTCCTTGCCGATGTCGACGTTGTTGATCTGCACGAGCGGCTCGTAGATGAAGCCGCCGGCGCCCTGGTTGGTGTAGGTCGCGCCCTGCGCGGTGTTCGGCAGGTACGGGTTGAAGGACTGGGTGAGGCTGTCGGACTGACTCGCCACGTTGAGGATCAGTCCGTCGCCCGAGTTCGAACCGTTCGACGAGCAGGCGGCGAGCGGTACGACGAGCGAGGCGGCGAGCGTCGCGCCGATGAGGGCGCGGCGCACGGACCTTCTGCGATTCATTGCTGGTCTCCCTTGGTTTCGGTTGTGCGTGGAGCGTCTGCGGGGGCCGCGTGCGGCCCGGTGGTGAGGCGGCGGCCGGCCGGGCGCACGGGGCCCAGGCCGTAGGCGGCCGCGTTCTCGGTGCGCTTGACCACGGCCTCGGCGTCGTCGGCGTACAGCCAGCACTTCGCCCACTGGCCGTCCTCGAGCGAGAACGCGGGCGGGGCCTGGGTGTGGCACCGGTCCATGGCGAACGGGCAGCGGGGGTGGAACCGGCAGCCCGCGGGCGGATCGATAAGGCTCGGCGGCTGCCCGATGTCGCGCGGACGCTCGTCGTCCGGACGGGACGGGTCGGGCGCGGAGGCGATGAGCAGCTGGGTATACGGGTGCGCGGCCTTCTGGGTCACCGTCTCGCTGGGCCCGGCCTCCACCAGCTGCCCGGCATACATCACGCTGGTGTCCTCGGCGAAGTAGCGGGCGGAGGCGATGTCGTGCGTCACATAGAGGAGGGCGACCCCGCGCTCCTCCACCAGCCGCCGCAGCAGGTTCAGCACGCCGAGGCGGATGGAGACGTCGAGGCTCGACACCGGCTCGTCCGCGAGGAACACGTCGGGGTTCGCCGCGAGCGCCCGCGCGATGGAGATGCGCTGCAGCTGGCCCCCGGAGAGCTCGTGCGGATACTTCTCGGTGAACTGTCGTGCGGGCCGGAGGCTCACCTGCCCCAGCAGGTCGTCGATGAGGGCCGTCTGCTCCTTCGGCGACGCTTTCGGATGGTGGATGCGGACGGCCCGCGTCAGCGTCCTGGCGATGGTCGCGACGGGGTTGAAGGAGCCGAACGGATCCTGCAGGATCAGCTGCACGTGGCTCACGTGCTCCCGCAGCGAGCGGCCGCCCTTCACACGCACGGGCGTGCCGCGGTAGCGGATCTCGCCGCTCGTCACCGGGTGCAACTGGGCCAGGAGGCGCGCGAAGGTCGACTTGCCCGAACCGGACTCGCCCACGAGCGCCATGATCCGGCCGGCGTGCAGCGCGAGGGACACGTCGTCCGCCGCGTGCACCACGCGCTTGGGGCCGCGTGCGAAGAGCCGTCCGCGAGCGGGGAAGTGCTTGGTGACGTGGAGCGCCTCGAGCACGGGGACGTCCGCCCGCTCGTCGGCGGCCGCCGGTGCGGTCTCGATCGTGGTCATCGGGCGTCCTCCATCAGGGTGTCGGCGTCGGCCGGGCGGTCGGGGGCGCTGCCGTCGCCCTCGTAGAGAAGGCACGCGGCCTCGGTCTGCCGCCACTCGGCGGGGCCGGCGAGCGTCAGCAGCTCGGGCACCACCTCGTGGCAGCGGTCGAACGCGAGCGGGCAACGGTCGGCGAACGCGCATCCCGCGGGCAGCCGGCGCAGGTCGGGCGGCGATCCCGGGATGCCCGCGAGCTCGCGCTTCGGGCCCGAGAGCGTCGGGAACGACCCGAGCAGACCCTGGCTGTACGGGTGCCGCGGGTTGCGGTAGAACTCGTCGGCGTCCGCGAGCTCGACCACGCGCCCGGCGTACATGACGGCGATGGTGTCCGAGAGCTCGATCAGCAGCGACAGGTCGTGCGTGATGAACACGACCGCGAAACCGAGGCGGTCCTTCAGCTCGATGATCTTCTCGATGATCTGGCGCTGGATCACGACGTCGAGCGCGGTGGTGGGCTCGTCCATCACGATGATCTCGGGATCGAGCGCGAGGCCGACGGCGATCATGGCGCGCTGGCGCATGCCGCCGGAGAGCTCGTGCGGGTACGCGTTCACGCGATCCGTCTGGATGCCGACCAGCCCGAGCAGCTCCACGACCCGCGCCGCGCGCTCGGCCGGCGACATCCCGGGCCGGTGGGCGCGGAGCACGTCGTCGATCTGGGCGCCCACGGTGAGCACCGGGTTCAGGGCGTGCATCGCCGACTGGAAGACGATCGACAGCTCCTCCCAACGGAAGTCCCGCAGGTCGTTGTCGCTCATCGCGAGGATGTCCGTGACCGAACCGTCCGGGTTCGTGTAGAGCATCCGGCCGCTCGTGATCTGCGCCGGCGGCTTGTGCAGACGGGTGATGGCGTAGGCCAGGGTCGACTTGCCCGAGCCGGACTCGCCGGCGACGCCGAGCACCTCGCCGCGGCGCAGCGTCAGTGTGACGTCGTTGACCGCGGGCGTCACCGACGACTCCCCCACATAGTCCACGTGCAGGTTCTCGACCCGGAGGATCACGTCGCTGGTCGCCGGGTCGAACGGCCGGTGCGGCGGGCGCTCTCCGCGCACGCGCGCCGGGCGTCGGACGGTCTTCGCGCGCTGTGCCCGCGCCTGCGCCTTCTGGGCCTTCTTCGTTCCGATTCCCGCCTGGCGCAGCCGGGGGTTGATGAATTCGTCGATGCCGAAGTTGACCAGCGACAGCCCCGTGCCCAGCAACGCGATCGCGAGGCCGGCCGGCACGAACCACCACCACGACCCGGTGAGCATTGCGCTCGACACCTGCGCCCAGTACAGGATGGTGCCCCAGGACCACTCGGTCACGTTCGTCAGCCCGAGGAAGGCCAGGCTGGCCTGGGTCAGGATCGCGCCGGTGACCGTGCCGAGGAAGCTGGCGGCGATCACGGCGATCTGGTTCGGGAAGATGTCGCGGAAGATGATGCTCGACGTGCGCTCGCCGGTCGCTCGGGCGGCCTCGACGAAGTCGCGTTTGCGCAGCGACAGGGTCTGCGCGCGCAGCACGCGCGCGCCCCACGCCCATCCCGTGATCGAGATGACCAGGATGATCCCGATCGAACCCGACTTCGGCAGATACGCGGCGAGGATGACGGTCAGCGGCAACGCCGGGATGACGAGGAAGACGTTGGCGAGCAGCGACAGCAGCTCGTCGGACAGCCCGCCCAGATACCCGGCGGCCAGGCCGACGATCACCGACAGCACGGTGGCGACGATCGCGGCGCCGACGCCGACGAGCAGCGAGATCTGCGTGCCGTAGAGCATCTGCGAGAAGACGTCCTGGCCGGTCTGGGTCGTGCCCAGCCAATGCTCGGGGCTCGGCGGCTGCAGTGTCTGCTTGCTGACGGCCGACGGGTCGTACGGAGCGATCCAGGGGCCGATGATGGCGAGCACGCAGAACACGGCGACGATGACGACGCCCGTTAGGGTCCAGGGGCGCCGGAAGGCGCGCATCCAGGCGAAGCGGGAGGTGGGGGTGTCCGTCTCGCCGGACTCGGCCTCGGCGACGGTGGCGGTGGTGATGGCCATGGGTTGCGCTCTCAGCTCTCTCGGGTGCGGGGGTCGAGGAAGACGTACATGAGGTCGGCGAGCATGTTCGCGATCAGGACCGTGATGGTGATGACCAGGAAGATGCCCTGCATCAGCGGGTAGTCCTGCGCCTGCGCCGCCTTGAACAGCACGGTGCCGATGCCCGGATAGTTGAAGACGACCTCGGTCACGATGGAGCCGCCGACCACGAAGCCGAGCGACATCGCGAAGCTCGAGAACGACGGCAGGATGGCGTTGCGCGCCGCGTAGGTGAACATCACGCGCCGTTTCGGCAGCCCCTTCGCCTCGGCGAGCCGCACGTAGTCCTCACTCAGCGTGGTCACCATCATGTTGCGCATTCCGATCAGCCAGCCGCCGATGGAGGCGACGACGATCGTGAGCGCCGGGAGGATCGCGTAGTAGGTCGCGCTGCCGATGAAGCCGAGATTCCAGCCGATCGTCTCGGTCACCGCGTAGCCGCCGGAGAGCGGGAACCAGTGCAGGATGATCGAGAAGACCAGCACGACACAGATCGCGAACCAGAAGTACGGGATGCTCGACAGCAGCGTGGTCACGGGGATGAGGCCGTCGAGCCAGCTGCCGCGCCTCCAGCCGACGATCATCCCGAGCCCGGTGCCGATGACGAAGCCGAGGACGGTGCAGACCGTGATGAGCACCAGCGTCCAGCCGATGCTGCTCGCGAGCACGTCGGCGACAGGGGTCGGGTAGTACGCGTAGGAGATGCCGAAGTTGCCGCTGAACAGGTTCTTCCAGTAGTCGAGATACTGCTGCCAGAGGCTCGCGTCGCTCTGCCCGAACAGCACGCGCAACGCCTCGATCGCCTGCGGCGACAGCTTGCCGTGGAACTTGGCGATCAACGCGTCGGCCGGGCTCCCTGGCATGATGCGCGGAAGCAGGAAGTTGAGGCTGATCGCCGCCCAGGCGGTGATCAGGTAGAAGACGGCTCGTCTCAGGAGCACTCTCATGGGGTGTCGCTGCTCTCGGTCTCGGTCGGACGGGTGGGGGCGGTGCCGGGCGCGCCACCGGGGCCGCGTGCGGCGGCCGCCGGGACGGCGGCGGGCACCGGTTCGGCGGCGGGCGGGGCGACGAGCCAGCGGGCCGCGCCGGCGACGAGCGCGCGGACGCCGCTCGACGCCCAGGCGCGCAGGTCGTGGCCGAACTGGAGGTAGCAGACCCGGCCCTGCCCGTAGCGGTGCGCCGTCACGAGAGGCTCGCGCCCGTAGGGAGCGTCCCGCCAGGCGAGCACGTCGGAGCCGGGCCGCACGGCCAGCCGGTAGTGCTCGTGCTGCAGATCGAACGGCTCGACGCCCGCGGTGATGGGATGCTCCGCGAGCCGCACGGTGTACCGGCTCTCGTGCGGCTGGGGGCCGTGGTCGAGGTAGCGGGCGCCGATCAACTCGGCGAGCTCCGCGTCGGCGGTGGCGCCGTCGTCGAAGTAGGCGGTGGAGTGCACCGCGAGCAGACCGGCCCCGGCGGCCACGGCCTCCCGCAGTCCGGCGCGCTCCCGCGGGCCCAGGTCGCCCGCCGCCCGGTAGAGGGCGATCAGCACGTCGGTGGTGGTCTCGTCCCGGCCGAGGGATCCGGTGCCGATCCTGACGCGGGTCGCGAGCCCCTCCGCGGCCAGCAGCCCCTGCAGCTCGACGCCTGCGCCGAAGAGGTCCTCGTACACGTCGTCCCCCGTGAGCACGACCGTCGCCGTCGTCATGACGCCCTCCCTCACCACGTCGACCGCAGTTCGCCCACCGGCGACCACAGTCCTTCGTCGAGTCCTGCGGTCAGGGCGTTGTCGTAGACCCGGAGCGGCAGCGTCACGCGACCGCGGGATCGTGCGCTCTCGTAGCTGGCGAACACGATCTCGGCCCCGGCGAGGGCGTGGCGGCCCGCGAGTACGGGTTCCGCGCCGGTCTCCAGCGCATCCACCAGGTCGGCCACCGCCTCCGCGGTGCACGCGAAGATGGCCGGGTCGATCCCGTGGTCCCAGCCCGCGGGGTCGGAGGCGTACGGGGAGGCGAAGCGCATCCCGTCGGCGCCGAACCGCTGCACGACGCACTCCTGGCCGTTGACGACGATGCGCCCGCGGGTGCCCTGCAGGATGAGCCCGAGGTTGTTCTCACGGTTGAGGACGGGCGTGGCCGGCTCGCGGCCGGTCGCGATCGTCGCGCGGACGCCGTCGGCCCATGCGATCTGCGTGACCGAGGAGGTCTCGACGAACGCGCCGTAGACGTAGCGGTTGATGCTCACGTCGTGCTGCGCGAGCACCCATTCGGCCGGCGCGTCGTGGCGGTAGAACAGGGCGAGGTCCACGATGTGGCTGCCCCAGTCGAAAAGGTTCGGGCAGTAGCCCTCGATGGTCACCAGCTCGCCGATCATCCCTTCGTCCAGCTGGGCGCGGGCGAAGCGGTGCACGGGCTCGAATCGACGCTGCAGGTTGACGGTCAGCTGGACACCCGCGTCCGCCGCACGCTGGGTCATCGCGACAGCGTCCCCGTAGGTGAGGGCGAACGGCTTCTCGCAGTGGACGGCGAGGACACCCGCATCGATCGCGGCCTCCACCACCGCGCGGCGGTGCTGCGGCGGCGTGCAGACGCTCACGATGTCGGGCCGCACCGCGGCGATCATGGCCGCGGCATCGGCGACGGCGTGCGGGATGTCGAGCTCGGCGGCCAGGCGCTCGGCCGCCGGGAGATCCAGGTCGGCTACCCCGGCCAGGCGCACGCGGGGATCGGCGAGGTAGGCGGCCGCATGGACCCTGCCCTGGCCGCCGGCGGCGACCACCGCCGCGGAATACGTCTGCACCACACACTCTCCCTTGAAATGCGCCGTCCGGCACCCTGTGCGGCGCCGGGCGGGTGAACCGAACGGTATCCCAAATCAATACCACCCGATGCCAGACTAAGACGAAAAGTGCACGGTAACAAGAGCGCGGAGGAGGTTTCACACGGACGAAACATGCCGGAGGCCGAAGCGGAAGCCGGAATCGCGCGGTCACGCCGGATACGGGAGCGATCCACATAGAACCACAATCGACCACGAGGGCTACACTGACCGCATGCTGATCAGCCGCGTCGTCTCCGCCCGCACCTCCCGCATCGATGAGATCCCCACCCCCGCGCCCGGCGCCGGGCAGGTGCTCGTCGAGATCCTCGCCAGCGGGGTGTGCACCTCCGACCTGACGCCCTGGCGTGACGGACCCACCCCAGGCGGCGGCCCGATCGCCCTCGGACACGAGATCGCCGGCCGCGTCGTCGCCACCGGTCCGGGAGCGTCCCGATGGCGGGACGGCGAGCTGGTCACGGGGCTCGGCGGTCCCGGCTTCGCCACGCACGCCGTACTGGAGGCCGACCTGCTGCTCCCCGTTCCTGCCGGCGTCGAGCCCGCCCACGCGATCGGCGAGCCCATCGCCACCCTGGAGGAGGCGATCTCGCGCACGCCGGTCACCGCCGGGTCGCGCGTCGCGATCATCGGCCTCGGCTTCATGGGCCTCGGCCTGCTGCAGCTCGTGCGCACCCGCGCCCCGCGCACGATCATCGCCGTCGATCCCAATCCCGAGGCGCGGGAGCGCGCTCTGGCGCTCGGAGCACACGTGGCGCTGCACCCCGACGACGTCGCGGCGTACGCGGAGACCGGACGAGCGGAGGGCTCCGGCGGCGCAGCGGCGGCGGACGGCGCGGCCGACCCGCGCGCCGACGTCGTCCTCGAGGCCACCGGAGTCACCCCCGGGCTCGCCACCGCCTCCCCGCTGGTCCGCCCGTTCGGAACCCTGTGCGTCGTCGGCTACCACCACGCCGGGACGGCCCCCTTCGACATGGAGCTCTGGTACAAGGGCGCCACCGTCGTCAACGGCTTCTGCCCCGACCATCCCCGCGTGATGCAGGCGATGACCGACGCGCTGCGCCACGTCGCCGACCGCCGGTTCACCTTCGCCCCGCTCGTGACCCATCGCTTCGGCCTCGACGGCGTCGACGCCGCCTACGCCCTCATGGCCGCCCACGCTCCCGGCTTCGTCAAGGCCGTCATCGAGCCCTGACCCCACGCAGTCCCGCTTCTCCCCGCCCCCTTCCTCCGCCGATTCGGGCCAAATGTGTTGGACAACGCCGCTTTTCGCGACATTTGGTCCACATCACCGGGCGGGCGCCCGATCGCGCCCGGCCGGCGTGCCCGCTCAGCCCGCGCAGACGGCGAGGAGGAACCATCCCGAGTGCGGGATCCACTGCTCCGCCCAGCGCCACTCCTCGCCGTCCGGCGCCTCGGCCGGCAGGAAGGCGATGGACTCCTCGTCCCCCCAGCCGGAGGTGATCCCGTTGACGATGCCGCCCGGTGTGTTCTGATACTCCGCCGAGTACTCGACCCCGTTGCGTCCGCGGCCCTGGAGCATGCACGCGTCGAACGGGTTCAGGCCGCCCACCCAGCCGATCACGTCCGCGTGGAGGCGTCGCAGCCGTTCGCGCGCCGCGTCGTCGCCCCCGGGGAGCCGGGAGGCGACCGTTGCCGCGTACGCGAGGGACGAGATGCCCGCGTTCTCGCCCTGCCACCAGTAGCCGGTCTCGTTCTCGTGCGGGAAGAAGAACGCGTCCCGGTCGGCGCCGCTGAGCGGTCGGACGCGCTGGCGGGGATACCCGAACGGGTTCGCGACCGCGTCGGTGCGTTCGAGCAACCCGCTCAGGACGGTGAGCGCGACCTCCTCGGCGCGTGCCGCCTGCTCAGGCGCATCCGTCAGGCGATCGCCCGCGACGTCGCCCGCAGCCCCGGCGCGCAGCACCTCGGCCCAGCGCAGCAGCGCGACGGCCGGGAGCCCGGGCTCGGCGGCGTGGAAGAACGGCCGCCCTTCCACGTCTCCGACCAGCCACGCACCGGTCTCCCCCGCCCGCACGCGGCCGGCGAGCGCGGCCGCGCGCCCGTGCGCCGCCGCGACGAACCGCGACGCATCGCCGCCGCGCGTCCAAGCCGCGTGCGCGAGCTCGGCCGCGGCCAGCAGGGCGCAGTAGTCGTCGATCGCCGACTCCTCGCCGTCGAAGAGGTACTCGCGATTGTGCCGCTCGAGGTGGTCGAACCCGCGCTCGGCGGCGTCGAAGTACGCGTCGCGCGAGTAGTCGCCGTCCTCGTCCGCCGTCGAGGCGAGGGCCAGTGCCGCGATGGCGAGCCCGCCGCCGTGCCGGTACGCCGCCTGCCAGCGCTGTGTCCGCACGCTGTCCTGCAGCGGGGCGGTGATGACCCGCTCCTCCAGCCGCTTGGTCAGCGCGTCGAAGATCCCGGTGTAGAAGAACCCGGCCGGGTCCTGGAACCGCACGAGGAAGTCCGCGCCGAAGAGCCCCTCGTCCCGCAGCCGCGGATACTGGCTCGTCCGGAACGCGGGATGCGCCGTGCGCAGCTCCCGGCCCGCGGTCAGCAGCGCCCAGGCGCAGAGCGGGATCTGCTGCGGGCTCATCATGCGCGTGTAGGTCAGGTGGCTGAGGAACTTGCTGTAGTCGCCGGAGGCGTCGAGCCAGCCGCCGCGCGCGTCGACCGTGCGCCCGGAGTCGTCGTCGTAGAAGCGGGCGGCGGCGTCTTTGCGCTCGATCTCGCCGCTCGACCGCTGGGCACGGAACATCGCCGTGATATCGGCGACGACGAGGCCCGGCAGGCGGTCGGCCGCGACGGCGAACGGTTCGGACGCGACGTCCGCTCCGTCGACCTCGGCGATCACGCGGTAGTGGCCCGGCCTGGTGAGACCGCTGAACTCCACCCGCGTGTAGCGGGCGCCCGACCAGTGCGCGACCGGCTCCGGAGCGCCGGCGATATGCACCGGAACGTCGACCGGGTCGCCGTCGACGGTCTCCACCCGCGCCTCGGCGACCCGGCGTCCGACGATGACGGCCGCCTTGTCCGCCCGCCCGTTGTAGCCGAGCTGGCTCACCAGCACAGCGGGTCCCGCGACCGTCTCCATCCGCGCCTCCAGACAACATGCGTACCACTAGTACCAAAACAATACCAGCGGAACGCGGGTCGTCAGCGCCGCAGGATGCGCGGCCCCACCATCCACGCCAGTGCGCACAGCACGCCGGTGAAGGCGAACGCTCCGACGAACGGCACCGCCCCGCCTGCCGCTGCTCCGAGCGCGGCGAACACGATCGCGGTCGCCGCCAGCGAGATCGCGGAGCCGATCGAATCGGCGATCGAGAGGGCCGAGCTGTTGAACCCCTGGTCGTCGCGCGACGAGTACTCGAGGGTCAGCACGCCGAGACGCGGGTAGAGCACACCCATCCCCGCCCCGGCGAACGCCCAGCCGACCACGACCACCGCGGGCGGGAGGTGGAGGGCGGCCGTCGCGATCAATGAGCCGATCGCGATGGACAGACCGAGCGCGCCGAGCCACGCCGCCGTGCCGTTGGAGATCCCTTCGAAGCGCCCTTGCGCCCAGGAGGCGGCCGCCCAGCTGAGCCCGGCGGCCGTGAGCGCGAGCCCGGCGAGGGCCGCCGACATCCCGTACTGCGTCACCAGCAGCAGCGGGACGTACACCTCGGCAGCGAAGAAGGTCCCGGCCACCAGCGAACGGGTCAGGATGACGCTCGGGAGACCCCGGGCGGCACGCAGCGTCCGGCGCGGGAGCAGTGGCCGGATGGCGACGATGGCGACGGCCGCGGCCAGGGGCGGCAGGATCCACTGGACGGGCCCGGTCGCCTCGGCCGAGAGCGTCAGCACGAGCACCGCCGCGGCGACCAGCACCGCCCAGCCGATGCGGCCGAGGTCGCGCGGAGGCAGGTCCGCCTCGTCGTCGGGACCGTGCACGCCGCGCATGGCGGGGACCACCATCAGCATCGCCAGCACGACGAGCGCGACGACGCCGAGGAAGACCCACCGCCAGCCCACCGTCTCGGCGAGCAGCCCCGCGATCAGCGGCCCGATGAGCGACGGGACGACCCACGCGGCGGCGAAGCCGGCGAAGATACGGGGATGCAGCCGCGGCGGGTAGACGCGCGCGACGATCACGTACAGCGACACGGTGAGGCCGCCCCCGCCGAGTCCGTGGATCAGGCGGCCGGCGACGAAGAGCGGCATCGCCGTCGCCGTCCCGGCCACGAGCAGGCCGACGGAGAAGAACACGACGGATGCGAACATCGCCGAGCGCGGGTTGCCCGGTCGGACCACGCTCCCGCAAGCACCATGCCGACGACGCTCACCGCCAGCGGACCGGCGAACGCGAAGGCGTAGAGGGACGCGCCGTCCAGTTCCCGGCTCACCGTCGGCATGATGGTCGTCACCGCGAGCGCCTCGAAGGCGGCCAGCATGATGAGCAGGCACATGCCGATGCTGACCCAGCGGTAGTGCGCGCTGAGCACACCGCCGGGGGGAGAGCGGTCGACGGGCGTCTCGACGACGGTGGTGTCAGGGTGAGTCGGGGCGCCGAAGGGTTCGGCGTCCGTGTCGCGGGAGGTCATGGTCCGAGCTTAGAACCTCAACTATTGTTGAGGTCAATGACTCCCGCCGAACCCATCCTGAGCGTCGGCGACGTCGCCTCCCGCAGCGGCGTCGCCGTCTCGACCCTGCACTTCTACGAACGTCAGGGCCTCATCGCCAGCGAGCGCACCGCGGGCAACCAGCGCCGCTACCGTCGCGACGTCCTGCGGCGCATCGCGTTCGTGCGCGTCTCGCAGCGTGTCGGCGTGCCGTTGGCCGACATCCGGGCCGCCCTCGACTCTCTCCCGGAGGGCCGGACTCCCACCAAGAAGGACTGGGCGCGGCTGTCCCGCCTCTGGCGCACGGAACTCGACCAGCGCATCCGCGACCTCCAGCACCTCCGCGACGACCTCACCGGCTGCATGGGCTGCGGCTGCCTCAGCCTGCGCACGTGTGCGCTGCAGAACCCGTCCGATGAGCTGGCGGCCGAAGGCGCGGGGCCGCGCCGCTGGATGGACGGCGACGCCGACGCGACCGGGGGTTGATCCCTCAGCGCGGTGCCGCCGTCGAGGCCCGCACCACCAGGTCGGGCTGGATGCTCGTCCCGGTCGCCTCCGCACCGCCCTCGATCTCGGCGACCAGCCGTTCGACGCTTCCCCGGCCGAGCACGGTGAAGTCCTGAAGCACGGTGGTCAGCGGCGGCCAGAAGTGCGCCGCCTCGGGGATATCGTCGAAGCCGACCACGCTCAGGTCGCCCGGGATGGTACGGCCGAGCTCGTGCGCCGCGTGGTACACGCCGAGCGCCATCTGATCGTTGGAGGTGAACACCGCCGTGACCTCGCGACCGGCGAGCAGCTGCAGGGACGACCGGTAGCCGAACTCAGCCGTCCAGTCGCCGTGCAGCACCACCGGGACCGGCAGCCCGGCCGCGGCGAGCTCCTGCTCGTAGCCGGCGCGACGCGCCTGCGCCTCGAACCATTCGAGCGGCCCTGCGAGGTGGGCGATCGTGCGATGGCCGAGATCGATGAGGTGGCGCGTCGCCGCCCGCGCGCCCGCCACCTGGTCGACCGAGAGCTCGCGATCGATGCTCGCCGTGCCGCTCTGGAGGGTGATGTACGGCACGCCGATCCGCGCGGCGGCGACCTGCTCGAGCACGACCTCCTGCGGCGCGATCACGATGACGCCCTCGACCGCCTGCGCGAGGAGGTGGTCGATTCCCGCCTCGATCCCGGCGGGCGTCAGGTCGGCCAGCTGGGCGACGGCGATGTAGTACCCGGCCTCGCGCCCGGCGTCCTGGATCGCGTTGATGCTGGAGACCGGCCCGTAGAGTGCCGCCGCGGAGGTCGAGAGCACGCCGATCGTGCGCGAGCGTGCGGTGACCAGGGCGCGCGCGGCACGGTTCGGCCGGTAGTTCAGCTCATCCATCGCGCGCTGCACGCGCTCCCGGGTCGCGTCACGGATGCTCTCGTGCCCGTTGAGCACGCGCGAGACCGTCTGGTGCGACACCCCGGCGAGCGCGGCGACGTCGCGCATGCTCGCGGCCCGCGGCGGGTGCGGCCGGTCGGCGGGCACGTCAGCGTCAGCAGCCACGGCCTCCCCCTTCGGACGTGCGCCGGTCCGGCGCGGCTTCCCCAATTATGCGTCATGGTGCCGCGGGCGACCGGCGGACGCGTCACACCCCGCCCGTCACCGCCCGCCGCGCCCGCGCCGCGCGCGCCGACAGCAGGCCGACCAGGACGGCGACGAGTGCGACGCCGGCCGGGAACACCAGATGCCAGCCGGCGAGGAGCAGCAGCCCCGCCGCGAACACGCACGACAGCACCGCCATCCACCAACCGACGGATCCGCGCGGCAGCAGGACCACGGCCGCCGCGACGCCGAGACCGTAGACCGCCGCCGCGATGCTCGTGTGCACCAGGATGAAGGGTTCGAGGTCGCCGCTCGCCAGCACCACGACCGAGTACGCGGCCATGACCACGGTCGAGAGCAGCAGCCCGCGCCGGGCGACCGCGCCGTTCTCGACACCGCGACCGAACCAGCGCGGGAGGTCTCCGTCACGTCCCATCGCCGCGCCCAGCTTGGAGAACGCGGCGAGGTACGCGTTGAACACCCCGGTGACGACGATCGCCGCGATCACGGCGACGACGACTCCGCCGCCCGTCCCGGTCGCCACCGACACCAGATCGAGGAGCGGCACTTCACTGGTGGCCGCCGCGTCGCCCAGCACGAGCACGGTCACCGTCTGGATCGCGAGGTAGGCGACCGACACGATGACGAGCGCGAGCGCCGTGGCGCGCGGGATGTCGCGTCGCGGGTCGCGGAACTCTCCGCCGATGCCGGCCACCGCCTCCCACCCGGCGAACGCCCAGATGTAGAGGCTCATGGCGAGACCCACTCCGGCCCAGCCGTGCGGGAGGAGCGGCTCGAGGCGCGCGGGATCGCCGTGCGGAGCGGCAGCGGCGAGCACGAACACCAGCACCGCGATGAGCGCGCCCGACAGCACGAGCTGCACCGATGCGGCGAACCGGACGCCGAACGCGGTGACGGTGACCGGCACGACCATGAGCGCCACTGCGATCATGGTCGTGCTCACGGCGTCCCCGCCGATCACGGCGACGACGTAGCGCGCCGTCATGAGTGCCGCGATCGGGGCCCCGATCGGCGTGCCGAAGAAGAACCAGTACGAGACGATGCGCGCCGCCGTCGCCCCGAAGGCACGCCGCACGAACGTCGCGACGCCTCCCGCGTCCGGATGCCGGCGCGCGAGGGCGGCGAAGGTCGCGGCGAGCGGGACGGAGATCAGCGCGAGCGCCGCCACCGCGAGGATCGCCCCGGGGCCGGCGACGGAGGCCGCGAGCGCCGGGAGCACGAGGATGCCCGTCCCGAGCACCGCGGCGACATAGAGCGCTGTGCCGCCGGCGACGCCGAGCCTGCCGTGCGACCCGTCGATCGGGTCAGCGGGCGTGCGTGTGCGAGGGGGCCCGTCCGTCATGTCCCCATGATGGCCCGGGCCCCCGACGTTCCTCCCTCCGCCTACTCGGTCAGGTCGTACACCGTCACACCGTCGACGGTCTGGGCGGTGTAGTTCTGCTCCACCCAGCCGGCGATCTCGCTGGAGGCGCTGCTCCCGCCGTTCGACCGCCCGACACCGCCGCCGATGAAGTAGTGGATCTTCCCCTCGGCCACATACTGCTCGAACTGCGCGAGCGTGGGCGACGGATCGGAGCCGTTGAACCCGCCGATCGGCATCACCGCCTCCTGCGTCGCGAGCTGGTATCCGGCAGCCGAGTTGGAGCCGA
Organism: Leifsonia sp. LS1; assembly: GCF_020521355.1. Lineage (NCBI taxonomy): Bacteria > Bacillati > Actinomycetota > Actinomycetes > Micrococcales > Microbacteriaceae > Leifsonia > Leifsonia sp. LS1. Next base: position 133,483 of record NZ_BPER01000006.1, on the reverse strand, counting down.
TCGCGGCCGCGACCCAGGTGTACTTCGCGGCGTCGGCCTTCAGCATCGATGCGAGCCGGGAGCCCACGCTGCCGGAGGAGAGCAGGGAGCCCGCTCCACCGCCGCCCTGCGCGGTCTGCGTCGCGGTCCCGCCGCCGGGGGCTCCGGTCCCGCCGGTGTTCCCGCCGAACCCGTTCGGCGGCGTGCCGCCCGGCCCGCCGGGTCCGCCCTGGCCGCCGTTTCCGCCGAAGCCGCCGAAGCCGCCTCCCCCGCCCGGTCCGCCCATCGAGCCGGACACGGTCGGGCCCGCGGTCACGATCGACCCGGTGTGGGGGGTCGTGACGGTCTGGATCGTGTATGCGAACGGGGCGAGCAGGCCGGCGACCAGGGTGGCGGCGATGGTCGCGGTGCGCAGCGCCCGGCCGCGCTGCGGGAGCAGGAGCAGACCGGCGGAGATGATCGAGAGCAGCACCACGAGGACCTTCAGCCAGGGCAGCCAGTCGGTCGCGCGGTCCAGCAGTACCCAGGCCCACCCTCCGGTGCCGAGCATGACAGCCCCCGAGACGATGCGAACCCAGAGCCGGTCGCGTGCCTCCCAGGCCGCTGCGGCGCCGATCGCGACGACGCCCGCGAGCGCCGGGGCGAGGGCCACGGTGTAATAGGCGTGGAAGATGCCGGCCATGAAGCTGAACGCGAGCGCGGTCACGACGAGCCAGCCGCCGAAGAGCAGGAGGGTCGCACGGCGGGCGTCGGTCCGCGCACTCCGCCGCCCCAGCACGAGGGCGAGCACGAAGAGGACGAGGGCCGCGGGCAGGAGCCAGGTGATCTGACCGCCGATCTCGTTCTCGAAAAGACGCGTGATGCCGGTGGAGCCCCACATCCCGCCGCCCGTCGTGCCGCCGCCTCCGGTGACACTGCCGGTCTCGTCGCCGGTGAGGCGGCCGAGCCCGTTGTAGCCGAAGGTCAGCTCGAGGAAGCTGTTGGTCTGCGAGCCGCCGATGTACGGACGCCACGAGGCCGGCACCAGCTCGACGACCGCGACCCACCAGCCGGCGGCCACGATGACCGCGCCGAGCGCGGCGAACAAGTGCCCGAACCGCTTCTTCCAGGAGAGCGGTGCCGCGGCCAGGTAGACCCCGGCGAGGACCGGGAGGATGAGGAAGGCCTGCAGCTGCTTGGTGAGGAAGCCGAAGCCGATCGCGACGCCCGCCCAGACCACCCAGCGGATGCGGCCGGATTCGATGCCGCGCAGGGTCAGGGAGGTCGCAAGCGTGAGCAGGAGCACGAGCAGCGCGTCCGGGTTGTTGAACCGGAACATCAGGGCGGCCACGGGGGTGATGGCCAGCACGCCTCCCGCGAGCAGCGCGGTGCGCGCCGAGAAGTGGCGGCGCACCGTCACGTAGACGAGCGCGACGGTCGCGACCCCCATGAGCGCCTCGGGAACCAGGATGCTCCACGAGCTCAACCCGAAGATGCGCACCGAGAGCGCCATGATCCACAGGCTCGCGGGCGGCTTGTCGACCGTGATCGAGTTCGCCGCGTCGCTGGATCCGTAGAAGAACGCCTCCCCGTCGACCGATCCGGCCTGCACGGCCGCGGAGTAGAAGGAGTTGGCCCAGCCGCTGGCTGCGAGGTCCCAGATGTAGAGGAACGCCGTGACGGCGAGGAGGCCGAGCAGCGCCGGCCGCTCCCAGGCGGCGGCGTCCTCCCTGCCTCGGACGAGCCGGCGGAGGGCGGCGCGCATGCGGCCGGGCGCGGCCGCCCGTTCGGGATGCGCCGCGACGGGGGCGGCCGGGGTGGACGCAGTGGTCGTCGTGGTGGTCATGGTGTCACTCGCTTTCGCTGGTGGTGAAGGAGAGGGGGCGGGAGGCAGCCGCATCGGCGGACGGCGCGATCGCCCGGCGCGATGCCCGGAAGACCCAGAGCCGCAGGAGCACGAAGCGGATCAGCGTTGCGACGAGGTTGGCCGCGGTGAGCACGATCAGCTGCCACCGGGCGGAGGCCGTGGGTGCCAGCGCGTGCAAGGTGAGCAGCGATCCGCTGGTCAGCGCCCACGCGATCCCGAAGACGATGAGCCCCTGGAACTGATGCCGCACCATCCCGGGCCCGCGCACCCCGAAGGTGAAGCGCCGGTTGGCCCATGTGTTCGCGACGGCTGTGATGAGCAGCGCGGCGAAGTTGGCGACCTGCGCGGGCACGAGCGTCTGCAGCAGCAGGTACAGCAGCGCGTAGGCCACGGTGGAGAGCACCCCCACGACGCCGAACCGCACCACCTGGCCGAAGAAGCTCGGCGGCCGGGGCGGCTCGAACGGCCGCCTCCCGAGCTCCGCGTACACCGACTCGATCGGGATCCGGCCGCGGGCGATGTTCGTGCCGACGCGCACCATGCCCTTCACGTCCTCCAGAGCGGTGCTCACGACGTCCACGGAGCTGTGCGGGTCATCGACCCAGTCGACGGGGATCTCATGGATGCGCAGCCCGGATCGCTCGGCGAGGATCAGGAGCTCGGTGTCGAAGAACCAGGCGTCGTCCTCCACGAGCGGGAGCAGCCGCTGCGCGACATCCCTCCTGATCGCCTTGAACCCGCACTGGGCGTCGCTGAAGCCGACGGACATCGTCCGCCGCAGCAGCAGGTTGTAGCTGCGCGAGATGAACTCGCGTCTGCCGCCGCGCGTGACGCGCGACGATCGGCCGAGCCGCGTGCCGATCGCGAGGTCGGAGTGCCCGGAGAGCAGCGGGGCGACCAGCGGGGGAAGCGCCGCGAGATCGGTGGAGAGGTCCTCGTCCAGATAGACGAGCACCTCGGCTTCGGAGGCCCCCCACACCTGCTTGAGCGCGCGACCGCGGCCCTTCAGGGGGAGGTGCACCGCGACGACGCCGGCGAGCTCCCCGGCGAGGCGGTCCGCGAGGGCGGCCGTCTCGTCGGTGCTGGCGTTGTCCGCGATGGTGATCCGCCAGGCCTGCTCGACGGCGTCGGTCAGATAGGCGTGGAGCCGGCGGATGGACGACTCGAGCGTCGCCTGCTCGTTGTAGACGGGCACGACGATGTCGAGCGAGAGGGTGGCGGTTTCGTACGACATGCGCACCACCCTCGCCCTGTTACATTCCCGTGACCTTTCGCGGGACTATGGGCGGCTCATGCGTCTCCTGCGCACTTCCTATGTGCAGGAGACGCGCGTCAGGCGGGACGGATGTTCGACGCCTGGAGACCCTTCGGCCCCTGCGTCACCTCGTATTCCACGCGCTGGTTCTCGGTGAGGTTGCGGTATCCGTCCCCGGCGATCTCGCTGAAGTGGGCGAACACGTCGGGCGACCCGTCGTCCGGGGCGATGAAGCCGAACCCCTTCTCCGAGTTGAACCACTTGACGGTGCCTGTTGCCATCGTTCTCTGCCTTCTCTTCTGCACGGGTCACGGGTACGACCCTCCGCCAGTGTCCCCCAACCGGGGAGGAAACGCGAGTGCTTCGGCGTCACCCGCCCCTTCCCGACCGCCCGCGACACGCCTACCATCCGGTCCAGCGGCGGCATGCCGGCCACCGCGGGGCGGACAGGAGGCCCGACGATGACCGACGCGCGAGAGCAGTTCCCCGAGACGCCTTCGGGCGAGCCGATCGACGTGGACGCGATCGCGGAGGGCGGAGGCAGCGGTCCCTACGACGCCGACGGCGTGTTCGAGCCCGAGCACGACGAGACGGCCGACGACGACGAAGCGCTGCGCGACGATGCGGACGACTGCGGGCTCCGGCGCGACTGACGACGCCGGCCGAGCGCGTCCATCCGTACGGCTGCCGTTCATCCCAGCCCTCTTGTCCCCCGACCATGTACCCCGCTAGGGTCGAGCCAAGCAAGCTGCACGTTCGGGGAGGAGTGCCGCGTGACGACCTATGAGACACCGATCGGTAACACACCGAAGGCCGGGCAGGACATCCATCTGGTCCGTTGGGTGCATCGGGCCGACGGCTGGAGCAGCGAGACCCTGCTCTGCACGTATCTGGCGGGAACGCGGCGCGACTGGATCGTGGAGTCCCACGGCTCTCGCGTCGAGCTGCCGCGCGAGGAATGGGCGCAGTTCGCATTCTGACCGCGGGTCGGGCGCGGTCGCCCCAGCGGAGCGGGTCCGCCGAGGCAGACGTGCGTCAGAGCCCGGCGCGCGCGGCGAGCAGTTCGACGGCGGCGCGCCAGTCGTCCGTCGCGATCCCGTCGCCGGTCTCCTCCTCACCGGGGAGCCGCGCCACGAACGACGGCCACGTCGCGCCGGCGGAATGCTGCTCCTCGACCAGGCCGAGATAGTCCCCGCCGTAGTAGAGCTCCCACGCCGCGGTCGAGGTGGGGCTGTACATGAGGGTCAGCGGGCGGGAGCCGTACGTGTAGACGGCGTGCTGATGCGCGAGCTGCTTGTCCGTCATGTTCGGCAGGATAGGCGTCTTCTCTGCGCCACGGAAGAGAGCACCGCGGACCGGGCGGACACCACGGCGCCGGCACCGCCACGGACCGCGTTCACGCTGCGTCGCGGTCATCGCCGTCGTCGTCCTCCGTCCGCTCGTGGGTGGCCGCCACCGCAGCCTCCACCACATCGCGCATCCTCCCCCGGCGGGCGAACGCCGCGCGCTGCCGGCCGGCTCCTCCCCCCGTGCGCAGGATGCGTGCGACCCCTCTGCGCACGAGCGCGAGGTCGCCGGCGAGCTCCAGCTGCGGGCGCGTGTGCGCGAGCAGCGCGGACACTGCGTCCGCGGCCGTCCCGGCGAGACCGGTCTGCGGATGCGGCAGCCGTCCGCTCACGCCGGTGAGCGCCGCCTGCCATTCGGCGAGGCGCAGCGCGGCCGAGGGCATCGGGGTCGGAGGAACCCCCGCGCGCCACTCTGCCGCCGCCTCCTCGACCAGGGCGCGCACGATGGCGGCCAGGACCACGGTGTCGCGCGCGTCGAGGCAGACGTCGGCGACGCGCACCTCGATCGTCGGCTGCTTGTGCGACAGCCGCGCGTCCAGGTAGAGCATCCCCTTGTCGAGGATGACCCCCGTGTCGACGAGGATGCTCTCGAAACGGTCGTACGCGTCCACCGACCCGAACAGGTCGGTGGGGCCGGCGCTCTGCCACTGATGCCACGCCACGAAGCGGTAGCTCGCGTGCCCGGTGTCCACGCCGCCGGCGAACGGCGAGTTCGCCGTCAGCGCGAGCAGCACGGGCAGCCAGGTGCGGATGCGGTCCAGCACCGCGACGCCCTCCTCGCGGGAGGCGATGGCGACGTGCACGTGGCAGCCGCAGACGAGGGTGCCACGCGCGGTGAGCCCGTACCGGTCCATCATGCTGTCGTAGCGCGGGTCGGAGGTGGCGTGCGGCCGGAGGCGCAGCGGGGACATCGCCACAGCCACCGCGCGGGCGGAATGACCGCGCGCGAGGTCGTCGGCGAGCGTCCGGCCCGCGACGATGTCCGAGAGCAGCGCCGTCATCGACTCCTGGGGCCGCGTCTGGGTCTCGATCATCTCCTGCTGGATCTCGGCGCTGACCACCGGTCCGGCGCCGGCGGCGGGGGCGTCCGCCAGCAGCAGGGGCGCCACGGGCGACGCCGCGCCGCGCGCGTCGACCAGCAGGAGCTCCTCCTCCACTCCGACCGTCCTCACCGCTTCAGTCTGCGCGTACGCCCGGGCACCCGGCAATCCCTGGACAATCCGACACTCCCGTGCCCACCCGTGTCCTCCCCGCGAGACGGCCGAATGCTCGCCGTCTCGCAGCGGACCCGCTCATTTCGTGCCGCTTCGCAGCGCGATGTCGTCCGTAGGATCGGGGATGTGGATGATCTCTCTGCTCTGTGGGGGCAGGCGCTCGCGGGGGATGCGGCGCCGCTCGAGGCGATGCTCGGCGCGAACAGCCGGCTCCCGGGACCGCGCGCCGACCTGGAGCTCGCCGGCCGGCTGGCGGACGTGGCCGGCAGCACCCCTGCCGACGGCCACGCCGGCGCCATCCGCCTGCTCACGGGCTGGCTCGCGCATCCCCCGCTGGTCGCCGCCGAGCTGCCCGAGCCTCATCGCGAGTACGTGGCCGCGTGCGCCGCGCTGGCGGCCGGCGCCCTCGGCGAGGTGCCGCTGCTGACGACCGCCGCGGTCGACGAGCGCTGGCGTGTGCGCGAGCTCGCCGCCACCGGCATGCAGCGCATCCTCGACCGCGACTGGGAGGGCGGCCTGCGGGAGGTGCGCGTGTGGCTGCGCGACCGCGGTCCTCTGCGGAATCGCGCGCTCCTCGCCCGTGCCGCGGCCGCGGCCGTCGCGGAGCCGCGCCTCCTGAAGCGTCCGCCGCACGGTTCGGAGGCCTGCGCCGTGGTCGCCGCCGCGACCGATCTGCTGCTCTCCCTCCCCGACAGCGAGCGCCGCGACGGCGACGTGCGGGTGCTCCGGCAGGCGCTCGGCTACGCCGTCAGCGTGGTCGCGGCCGCCGCCCCCGACGACGGCGTCCCGCTCCTCGAGCGCCTGGCCACCTCGGCCGATCCCGACGCCCGCTGGATCGCCCGCGAGAACCTGAAGAAGGCGCGACTCCGCCCGCTCGACGACCTGCTGGCCGTGGCCCGCGAGGCCTCCTCGCTCACGACCTGACGCGATTCGTGACGATCGCCGCGAACCGGGGTCAGCGACCGAGCGCCTGCTCCACGTCGGCGAGGAGGTCGGCGATGTCCTCGATGCCGACCGACAGGCGCACGATGTTGTCGGGCACCTCGAGCTCCGTGCCGCGCACCGACGCGTGCGTCATCTCCGACGGGTAGCCGATGAGCGACTCCACTCCGCCCAGCGACTCCGCGAGCTGGAACACGCGCGTCGACTCCGCGAATCGGCGGGCCGCGGGCGCGCCACCGCTCAGCGCCACCGAGATCATGCCGCCGAAGCCGCTCATCTGACGCGCGGCCAGCTCGTGACCGGGGTGCGTCGGGAGGCCGGGGTAGTAGACCGCGTCGATGCCCGCGTGCCCGACCAGCGCCTCGGCGATCGCCTGTGCGTTCGCGGTGTGGCGCTGCATGCGCACGTCGAGTGTCTTGATGCCGCGCACGGTCAGGAACGCGTCGAGGGGGGCGGACACCGCGCCGGCGGCGAACTGGATGAACTGCACCTTCTCGGCCAGCTCCTCGTCCGCGAAGACCAGGGCGCCCCCGATCACGTCGGAATGCCCGCCGAGGTACTTCGTGGTCGAGTGGACGACGACATCGGCGCCGAACGACAGCGGCTGCTGCAATGCGGGGGAGGCGAAGGTGTTGTCGACGACGACGAGCACGCCGGCTGCGTGGCCGATCTCGACCAACGCCGCCAGGTCGCTGATCTTCATCAGCGGGTTGCTCGGCGTCTCGATCCAGAGGATGCGCGCGCGCTCCGTCGTCAGGGCGGCGCGCACCGCGTCCAGGTCGGACAGGTCGACGGTCGTGTTGCCGATCCCCCACGCGCGGTGGATGCGGTTGATGAGGCGATGCGTGCCGCCGTACACGTCGTTGCCGAGCACCACGTGGTCGCCCGGGGCGAGGACGGCGCGCAGCAGGGCGTCCTCCGCGGCGAGGCCCGACGCGAACGACAGCGCGCGCACGCCGCCTTCGAGCGACGCGAGCAGGGTCTCGAGCGAGGTGCGCGTCGGGTTGCCGCCGCGCCCGTACTCGTAGCCGTTCCGGAGGCCGCCGACGCCGTCCTGCACGAAGGTGGAGGTCTGGTAGATCGGCGGGATGATGGCGCCGGTCGTGGGGTCGAACTCCTGGCCCTCGTGGATGGCGCGGGTGGCGAAGCCGTGCTGGTGGTCGTTCTCGGCGGTCATGGCGGTGTCTTTCGTGTCGGTCATCGGGGCGTGAGCGAGGCGGAGCCGAGCGCTCAGTCGCTGAGGTAGTTGAGCAGATCCTGGCGGGTGAGCACGGCGAGCGGCTTGCCGCCCTCGGTCACGAGCAGCGCGTTCGCGGTGGCCAGCGCGGAGCGCGCGGCCGTCACCGACTCGTTCACGCCGATCAGCGGCAGAGGGTCGCCGACGTGCTTCGCGACCGGATCGCTCATCGCGGCCCGTCCGCTGAACACGGCGTCGACCAGCGACGTCTCGTCGAGCGCGCCCGCGACCTCCCCCATCACGACCGGCGGCTCCGCCGTCAGCACCGGCAGCTGCGAGACGCCGTACGTGTTCATGATCTGGATGGCGTCGCGCACCGTCTCGGCCGGATGCGTGTGCACGAGGTCCGGGAGGTCGCCGCGCTTGGTCTTGATGACGTCCTGCACCGTCGACTCGTCCGGCACCTCGCTGAAACCGTAGGACTGCATCCACTTGTCGTTGAAGATCTTGGCCAGGTAGCCGCGGCCTCCGTCGGGGAGGAGGACGACCACGACATCGTCGGCGCTGAGGCTCTTCGCGACGCGCAGGGCGGCGGCGACGGCCATGCCGCTGGAGCCGCCGACGAGGATGCCCTCCTCGCGCGCGAGGCGCCTGGTCATGTGGAACGACTCGGCGTCCGTGACAGGGATGACCTCGTCGACGACGGTCGGGTCGTACGCGCCCGGCCAGAAGTCCTCGCCGACGCCCTCCACGAGATACGGCCGGCCGGTGCCTCCCGAGTAGACCGAGCCCTCCGGGTCGGCGCCGACGATGCGCACCGTGCCGTCGGACACCTCCTTGAGGTACCGGCCCGTGCCCGAGATGGTCCCGCCCGTGCCGACGCCGGCGACGAAGTGGGTCACCTTTCCTTCGGTGTCGCGCCAGATCTCCGGACCGGTGGTCTCGTAGTGACTGCGCGGGCCGTTCGGGTTGGCGTACTGGTTCGGCTTGAACGCGCCGGGGATCTCCGCGGTGAGGCGGTCGGACACCGAGTAGTAGGAGTCGGGGTGATCCGGCGGAACCGATGTCGGCGTCACCACGATCTCCGCCCCGTAGGCGGTCAGCACGTTGCGCTTGTCCTCGCCCACCTTGTCGGGCAGCACGAAGACGCAGCGGTAGCCGCGTTGCTGGGCGATGAGCGCCAGGCCCACGCCGGTGTTGCCGCTCGTGGGCTCCACGATGGTGCCGCCGGGCTTCAAGTGGCCGTCGCGCTCCGCGGCATCGATGATGCGGCTCGCGATGCGGTCCTTGGAGGATCCTCCGGGGTTCAGGTACTCGAGCTTGACGAGTACCGTCGCCGCGATCCCCTCGGTCAGCCGGTTGAGCTTCACGAGCGGGGTGTCGCCGACCAGGTCTGTGATGGTCTCTGCGTACTTCACGGGGACAACCGTAACAGCGCCGCCTCCGCGGATCGATCGCGTTACAGCCCGTAGACTCTCGTGCATGCCCGTGTCCGACCTCTCTCCCGTGGCGCAGGACTACCTCAAATTCATCTGGTCCGCCACCGAATGGGAGGGCGACCCCATCACCGTCAAGCAGTTGTCGGAGCGGATGGGCGTGCGCGCGGCGACGGTCTCCGACGGAATCCGGCGGCTCACCGAGCAGGGCCTCCTGGCCCACGAGCCGTACGGCGGCATCGAGCTCACGGACGACGGCCGGCGGCACGCGGTCGCGATGGTCCGCCGGCACCGGCTCATCGAGACGTTCCTCGTCGAAGAGCTCGGGTACGGCTGGGACGAGGTGCACGACGAGGCCGAGGTGCTGGAGCACGCTGTCTCGGACGACCTCGTCGACCGCATCGACAAGCGTCTCGGCTTCCCGGCGCGCGACCCGCACGGCGACCCCATCCCGACGGCCGACGGCCAGCCCCGCCGCCCGGACGCCGTGCCGCTGCTGTCGGCGCCGACGGGCGTGGAGGTCGTGGTGGCGCGCATCTCGGACGCCGACCCGGCCATCCTGCGCTACCTCGACGAGCTCCGCATCGGCCTGGACACGGCCCTGACCGTGGACGAGCACCGCGCCTTCGCCGGCGATGTGACCGTACGCACGGCCGATTCCACGATCGTGCTCGGCGCGACCGCCGCCGCCGCGGTCTGGGTCGTCACCGCCTGATCCGGAGGCCGCAGCCACCGGAGGAGATCCCGGCGAGCGCGCCCGGCATCGCCTCCGTCAGCCGCCGCGCCCCGGCGTGCCCCGCACGATCCCCTCCCGTCCCCGCAGCGACTACCCGCCGGTCACCGTGAGGACCACCAGCGCGAGGTTGAGCACCACGACCAGCGCGGCGACCAGGCCGCCTGCGACCCGCACCCACGCCGCGTCTGCGCGGTCTCCCATCACCGTGCGCGACCCGGTCAGCCGCAGCAGCGGGATCATCGCGAACGGGATGCCCAGGCTCAGGAACACCTGCGAGAGCACCAGCGCCCAGGTCGGGTCGACGCCGGCGGCGAGGATGACGACGGCGGGGATGAGCGTCACGATCCGGCGCGCGAGCAGCGGCACCCGCACCGTCAGGAGACCGCTCATGATGGTGGCCCCCGCGTAGCTGCCGACGGAGGTGGAGGCGAGCCCGGAGGCGAGGAGGCCGATCGCGAAGACCACTCCCACGACCGGTCCGAGCGCGGACGAGATCGCGGCGTGCGCCCCCTCGATCGTGTCGGTGCCGTCGACGCCGCGCAGCGCGGAGGCCGCGAGCAGCAGCATCGCGATGTTCACCGCTCCGGCGAGGATGAGCGCGAGCACCACGTCGAGCCGCGTGGCGCGCAGCAGCGTTCGCACCCGCCCCGCGTCGCTCGAGGCGCCGTGCCGATCGCGCGCGAGCGCCGAGTGCAGATAGATCGCGTGAGGCATCACCGTCGCCCCGAGCATGCTCGCCGCGAGCAGCACCGTCGGCGTTCCGTCGAACCGCGGGACCAGCCCGCCCGCCGCAGCGCCCCAGTCGACCGGGCTCACGAACAGCCCCGCGAGGAACCCGATCGCGATGACTCCCAGCAGCCCGAGCACGACGGCCTCGAACGGGCGCTGGCCCCGTCGCGACTGGATGCTCAGGATGCCGATCGCGACGATGCCCACGATGATGCCGCCGACGGGCAGGGGGAGGCCGAAGAGCAGGTTCAGCGCGATCGCGCCGCCGATCACCTCGGCGATGTCGGTCGCGGCGGCGACCAGCTCGGCCTGGACCCAGTAGGCGCGGCGCGACCCGGTGCCGAGCCGCGCGCCCAGCAGCTCCGGGAGGCTGCGTCCCGTCACGATGCCCAGCTTGGCCGATTGGTACTGCACGAACACCGCGATGGCGTTGGCGGCGACGAGGACCCAGACGAGCAGGTAGCCGTACTTCGCGCCCGCCGTCAGGTTCGCGGCCACGTTGCCGGGATCGACGTAGGCGATCGCCGCGACGAATGCCGGCCCGAGCAGGGCCAGCAGTCGCGCCCGCGATCCGGTCGCCCGCTCCTCCGTCACCACCACGATGCTCACCACCTCAAACTCAAGTGTTAGCCCAGCCTAACACTTGACGCGCACCCCCGGTCCAGGCCCGCCCTAGCAATTCCGGAGATCTACCAGGTCACGGCACGAGTCACCGGAGTTCCGGCGAAATGAGCGGCGTGCCACTGCGAGACTCCGGAGTTATCACGCCAGGACGGTGCACCTCCTGTCCTGGCGTCGCTCGACACGCGAATCCGGAGCTATTCTGCGCCACGCCGCTCATTTCGCCGGAACTCCGGAGATCCCAGCCCGCGCGGCATAGACCTCCGGAATTGCTCGGGTGCTCAGGCCTCGGTGCTGAGCGTTCCTTCGATCTGCTCGCGGTAGAGGCGGGTGTAGACGCCGCCGGCCTCGAGCAGTTCGCGGTGGGTGCCGTGCTCGATGATGCGGCCGTGGTCGACGACGAAGATGACGTCCGCGGCGACGATGGTGGAGAGGCGGTGGGCGATCGCGATGGTGGTGCGGCCGCGGGAGGCGGTGTCGAGGGCTTGCTGCACGACGCGCTCGGAGATGGTGTCGAGGGCGCTGGTGGCCTCGTCGAGGATGAGGACCTCCGGGTCTTTGAGCAGCACACGGGCGATGGCGATGCGCTGCTTCTCGCCGCCGGAGAGGCGGTACCCGCGTTCGCCGACGACGGTGGCGTAGCCGTCGGGGAAGCTGACGATGGTGTCGTGGATGTTGGCCTGGCGGGCGGCGGCCTCCAGCTCCTCCTGGGTGGCGTCCGGGCGGGCATAGCGGAGGTTCTCGGCGATGGAGGCGTGGAACAGGTACGTCTCCTGGCTGACGACGCCGATGTGGGAGACGAGGGAGTCCTGTTGCAGCTCGCGGATGTCGGCGCCGCCGAACAGGATGCGGCCGCCGGTCGCGTCGTAGAAACGAGGGATGAGGTACGACACCGTGGTCTTGCCCGCGCCGCTCGGGCCGACGAACGCAGCGAACTCTCCCGCGCGGATGGTGAACGAGACGTCGTCGAGGGTGTTCCGCTCCCCTTCGCGGGCGTCCGGGTAACGGAACACGACGTGGTCGAACTCGATGCGGCCGAGGTCGCGCGAGGGGTCGACGGGCACCGCATCGGGCCGGTCGGCGATGGCGGGCTTCAGGTCGAGGTACTCGAAGATGCGGGCGAAGAGCGCGCCGGAGGTCTGCAGGTCGAGTGCCACCCGCATCAGCGCGAGCAGCGGGAACAGCAGCCGCGCCTGCACGGTGGTGAAGGCGACGATGGTTCCCGCGGTGATGTCCGTGGCCCCGCCCAGGATGAGCCAGCCCGAGACGAGGTAGACGATCGCCGGAATGGAGGACAGGAAGATGTTGACCATCGCGAAGAACCACTGGCCGCTCATCGCCTGCGAGACCTGCAGGCGGATCTGGTTCTCGTTCTCGTCGGAGTAGCGCTGCACCTCCGCGCCCTGCCGGTTGAAGCTCTTCGAGAGCAGGATGCCCGACACGCTCAGCGTCTCCTGGGTGATCGCGGTCATGTCCGACAGCGACTCCTGCGTGCGGGTCGCGATGCGGGCGCGCACCTGTCCGACGCGACGCTGGGCGATCACGAGGATCGGCATCAGGATCACGGCCACGATCGTCAGCTGCCAGTTGAGCAGCAGCATGGCCACGAGCGCGGCGATCACGGTGACCGTGTTGCCCAGGATGCTCGACATCGTGTTGGTGAGCACGCTCGCCACCCCGCCGACGTCGTTCTGCAGCCGCGACTGGATGATGCCGGTCTTGGTCTTGGTGAAGAAGCTCAGCTCCATGTCCTGCAGGTGCGAGAACAGCCGCACGCGCAACGCGCCCATCACCTTGTTGCCGACGGACGCGGTGAGGTACGTCTGCCACACCCCGAGGAGCGCCGAGCCGACGAAGACCACGATCATGGCCACCACGATCTCGATCAGCACGGGCATGTCCGGCCCGCCCTTCGGGAACAGGCCGTCGTCGAACGCCCGCTGGGTCAGCAGGGGCGGGATGACGGAGAGCGCCGCACCGACGAGCACGAGCACCATGGTCATGACGATCGCGGCACGATGGGCCGAGAAGAGCGACACGATCCGGCGGAACAGATGCGGGATCTTCGGCGCCGTCGCGTTCAGCGCCTTCTGCGCCTCGGCGTCGCCCCCGCTGACGCGCGACCGCATCCCGCCGCCGCCACCGGCCATGCCCATCCCACGCATCCCGCTCACGGTGTCAGCCTAAGCCCGGCTCTCCCCCACCCCGCACCCGCGCACCCGAGGTGCGGGACGTTGCGCGTATGACCGGTCCCATGGCCGCAACGACGCGAAATCGGGCTGCGGGCGACGCATTGCTGCGCGACACTGACCCCCGCCCAGGGGTCGACTGCCGTGATGGAACCGTGATGCAAGCGCTTGACGTAAACGCTTGCATAACCGCGCACGCCGGGAGTACCGTGACCGCGGGCGCACCTGCGCCTGCACCAAGAGCTCAACGAGGAGTGAAATGAAAGCAGCACGTCTCTCCGTGGTCGCGGGAGTCGCCCTGGTCGGCCTCGCACTGGCCGGATGCACAGGTGGCGGATCGGGGGGCAGCGGCGGCGGCGACGCCAGCCAGAACCTCACGGGCAAGGGTCCGATCACCTACGTGCAGGGCAAGGACAACTCGAATGTGGTCCGCCCCCTGATCGAGAAGTGGAACGCCGCACACCCCGACGAGAAGGTCACGTTCAAGGAGCAGACCGATCAGGCGGATCAGCAGCACGACGACCTGGTGCAGCACTTCCAGGCGAAGGACTCCAACTACGACGTCGTCGACGTCGACGTGGTGTGGACGGGTGAGTTCGCCGCGAAGGGCTGGCTGCAGCCGCTGACCGGGGACTTCAAGATGGACAACTCGGCCCTGCTGGCCCCGACGGTGAAGTCGGGCACCTACAACGGCACCCAGTACGCGGCCCCGCAGACCTCCGACGGCGGCATCCTGTACTACCGCAAGGACCTCGTCCAGTCCCCGCCGAAGACCTGGGATGAGATGCTCAAGGACTGCGACATCGCCAAGGCGAAGGGCATCGGCTGCTACGCCGGTCAGTTCGCGCAGTACGAGGGCCTCACGGTGAACGTCGCCGAGGCGATCAACACCAACGGCGGCACCATCGTCGGCGAGGACGGCAAGACGGTCACGGTGGACTCGAAGGAGGCCAACGCGGGCCTGACCCGGCTGGTGGACGGCTTCAAGAACGGCCAGATCCCGGCCGAGGCCATCACCTACCAGGAGGAGCAGGGCCGGCAGGCGTTCGAGGCCGGCAAGCTGATGTTCCTGCGCAACTGGCCGTACGTGTACAACCTGGCCAAGACGGACGGCTCCTCGACGGTGAAGGACACCTTCGGGATCGCGCCGCTGCCGGGAGTCAGTGACGGCAAGCCGGGCGTCTCCAGCCTCGGCGGTCACAACGCCGCGATCAGCGTGTACTCCAAGCACAAGGCCACCGCGTTCGAGTTCCTGAAGTTCCTGCAGTCGGAAGAGACGCAGAAGTTCTTCGTCACCCAGGGTTCGCTCGCACCGGTGCTGTCCTCGCTGTACGACGACGCGGACCTGAACACCCAGCTGCCGTACCTGTCCACCCTGAAGACGTCGATCGAGAACGCGGTGCCGCGTCCCGTGTCGCCGTTCTACCCGGCCATCACCAAGGCCGTTCAGGACAACTCCTACGCCGCCCTCAAGGGGGACAAGAGCGTCGACCAGGCCCTGAAGGACATGGCCTCGGCGATCCAGACCGCCAGCCAGGGCTGACCCGGCCGGTCTCCCGGTCACCGGGCGGCGGGACCCCTCCCGCCGCCCGGTCCCACACTCTTCTGCCACGTCACCGGAGGCACACATGTCAGCGTCGAACGTCGTCGCCCCCTCATCCACCACAACAGGCGGCAAACCACCGGTCCGGGCCGGGATCAAGCAGAACAGGCGTCAGCAGAGCCGCTGGGCCCTCTACCTGATCATCCCGACACTCATCCTCCTGGCCGTCGTCATCGGCTACCCGGTGGTGAGCGCCATCGTCATGTCCTTCCAGAAGGACGCCGGCCTCGATCCCGCGACCGGCCTGTTCGTCCAGGGCGGCTTCGCCGGCTTCCAGAACTACGCGCACTGGCTGTTCCAGCAGTGCATGGGAACCGACGGCTCCACCATCGCCTGCCCGCCCGGCAACCTCGGCTCGACCTTCTGGAACGCGGTCTTCGTCACGTTCTTCTTCACCGTGACCACCGTGATCCTCGAGACCGTCCTCGGCCTCTGGTTCGCCCTCATCATGAACCGCGCCTTCCGCGGCCGCGGCTTCGTCCGCGCGGCCATCCTGGTGCCGTGGGCCATCCCGACCGCCGTCACCGCGAAGCTGTGGTTCTTCATCTTCTCGGTCGCCGGCATCGCCAACGCCATCCTCGGTGCGCACATCCTGTGGACCAGCGACGAGTGGGCGTCCCGGTTCGCGGTCATCATCGCCGACACCTGGAAGACCACGCCGTTCATGGCGCTCCTCATCCTCGCCGGTCTGCAGCTGATCCCCGAGGATGTCTACGAGGCGGCCAAGATGGACGGCGCGTCGACCTGGCAGCGCTTCTGGCGGGTCACGATGCCGCTGCTGAAGCCGGCGCTCATGGTCGCCATCCTGTTCCGTGTGCTCGACGCACTCCGGATCTACGACCTGCCGGCCATCCTCACCGGAGGTGGAGGAGGGACGGGCCATGCCACCACGACCTTGTCGATCCTGGTGATCGATCAGATCAGGCAGGGCTTCAACAGCGCGGCCGCCCTCTCCACCATCACGTTCATCATCATCTTCCTGGTCGCGTTCATCTTCGTGCGGCTCCTCGGCACGAACGTCGTGAGAACGCAGGAAGCCCAGCAGAAGGGAGCGAAGGGATGACCGCAGTCGCCGGCCCCGCCGCCGCCACCGCCGAGGCGAACGCCCTCCCCCGCACCCAGACCAAGCGAAAGGGCGCAGCCCGTCGCCGCAATGCCGGTGTCCGCACCGGTGTGCAGGCGATCGTGATCGTGCTGTGGTGTCTGCTCCCGTTCTACTGGATGGTCGTGACCTCGTTCCGGGATGTCGGCTACACGTTCGACACGACCCCGTGGTTCACGCACTTCACGTGGGACAACTACGTGACCGCGTTCTCCACGAACCTGGGCAACCACCTCGGCCAGGCGCTCCTGAACTCGCTGATCATCGGCGTCTGCGTCACCGTCGTGTCCCTGGTGTTCGGCATCTTCGCCTCCTACGCCCTGGCCCGCCTGGACTTCCGGTTCAAGGGCATCGTGCTCGGCATCATCCTGGCCGCCTCGATGTTCCCCGGCGTCGCGCTCATCACGCCGCTGTTCCAGCTGTTCACCTCGATCGGCTGGATGGGCACCTACCAGGCGCTGATCATCCCGCAGATCTCCTTCGCCCTGCCGCTGACGGTCTACACGCTCACCTCGTTCTTCCGCGAGATGCCGTGGGACCTGGAGGAGGCCGCCCGCATCGACGGATGCACGCAGGCGCAGGCGTTCCGCAAGATCATCCTGCCGCTGGCCGCACCCGCGGTCTTCACCACCGCGATCCTGGCGTTCATCTCCTCCTGGAACGAGTTCCTCATCTCGAGCCAGCTGTCCTCGGACGCCACCCAGCCGGTCACCGTCGCGATCGCGTCGTTCACCGGCAGCCAGCCCCACCAGGAGCCCTACACCGCCGTCATGGCCGCCGGTACGATCGTGACCGTCCCGCTCATCATCCTCGTGCTGATCTTCCAGCGCCGGATCGTCGCAGGACTCACCGCCGGCGGAGTGAAGGGCTGAGCAGATGCGCTGGAGCGATCCGCGGGAGGCCGTCGACGTTGGCATCGGCTTCGTCGGCTTCTTCGCGGTCGCGTTCTTCGTCATCACGCTGGTCTGCGAGCTGACCGGCCAGCCGGCGCTGGTGTGGGCGCTGATCACGCTGGTGCTCGTGCTGCTCTTCGTGGCGCTCTGGCAGGCGCGTCGCCGCATCATCGCGGCGCGCCTGCGAGCGCGCGAGGAGCAGGCCGCCTCCGAGAACCTCTGAGCGGGCGACCATGCGGATGCCGGGGATCGAGGAGGTGGCGCGCGCGACCGGCGTCTCGACGGCGACGGTCTCACGGGCGCTCCGCGGCCTCCCCAACGTCTCCGATACGACCCGCGCCGCAGTGCGCCGGGCGGCGGACGAGCTCGGCTATGTCGCGTCGTCCAGCGCATCGGGTCTGGCCAGCGGCCGCACCCTCGCCCTCGGCGTCGTCGTCCCGTCGGTGAGCCGGTGGTTCTACACGCAGGTGCTGGAGGGGGTGGACGCCGAGCTGCGCGCCGCCAGCTACGACATGATCCTGTTCAACCTCGGCGGCCATCGCGGCGACCGTGAGCGCGTGTTCCATCGCAGCATTCTCCGCAAGCGCACGGACGCCCTGCTCGCGCTCTGCCTCGACTTCACCGTGGAGGAGCGCGAGCAGCTGGCCTCCCTCGGCCATCCGACGATCGTCGTGGGCGGCCCCGTCAAGGGGCTCAGGAGCGTCGGAATCGACGAACGCTCCACGGCGAGACGCGCGACCGAGCACTTGATCGACCTCGGGCACACCGAGATCGCGCACCTCGGCGGCGAGGACGAGGAGGGTCTCAACAGCCAGGTGCCCGCCGGCCGGCTCCGCGGCTTCACGACCGCGATGCGCGCGGCAGGACTGCCCGTGCGGCAGGACTGGATCATCCCCGGCGGCTTCGCACTCCCGGAGGCCAGGGCGGCCATGAACCGGCTGCTCGACCGGCCGGGTCCGCGACCGACCGCGGTGTTCGCCGGTTCGGACGAGATGGCGTTCGGGGCGATCCTCGCCGCCGGCGACCACGGTCTCAGCGTGCCGGGGGATCTGTCCGTGATCGGCATCGACGACCACGACTTCTCCGCCTCGTTCGGGCTGACCACCATGGCGCAGAGCCCGTTCGAGCAAGGCTCCGTCGCGGCCCGCATCCTGCTGGACGAGCTCGCCGGCTCCGAGCCGCGCTCCCGGTCGGTGCGGTCCTCCGTCGAACTCGTCGTGCGCACCTCCACGGCTCCCCCGCGCGGCGTGTACTGAGCACCCGTCCTCATCTGAAAGAATGTTCCTGCACCGCTGCCGCGGATCGCGCCTTTCGGGTAGGCACGATCGAGTGCGCAGTGGCTGTTCGCGACGGGCTTCCTAGCTCTCGACGCGAGAAGGGCCGCCCTGACTAGGACAGGGCGGCCCTTCGTAATTCCGGGGGCGAGGAGACCGGTCCCGCCACCGCGGAACTCCGTTTCATCGGGAGGGCGCCGCCGGTGCCGGAAACCGGTTGCCCGCGTCAGTCGGCGTCGGCGAGCGACAGCACCTCGGCCTCCTGCTGCGCGGATTCCTGGGGAGCGTCGACCCGGCGCAGGTGTGTGTGGCCGATCATGATGAGCGCGACGGCGATGAGCACCGAGACGGCGCCCGCGAAGAACGGGGTGGCCGGGCTGATGGTGTCGGCCAGCAGCGTCGCGGCGGGCGGGGCGATCGCCCCGCCGAGGAACCGCACGCCCGAGTACGCGCTCGATGCGACGGAGCGCGGCAGGTCCGTGGCCTCCATCACGCACTCGGTGAGCACGGTGTTCAGGATGCCGAGGAGCAGGCCGCCGATGATCACGCAGACGATCAGCGCCGCCAGCGAGGAGATGAAGAGACCGGCAGCGAGCAGATCGATCGCCAGGAGCGGCATCACGATCCAGAGCACGCGGGTGCGCGGGAGGCGGGAGGTCAGCAGCGGCGCGACCCACACCGACGTGACCGCGAGCGAGACGCCCCAGCCGAAGAAGATCAGGCCGAGCGTGATCGCGTCCGCGACGCCGAGCGGCACGAGGGCGAAGGGCGTGTAGGCCAGGAGCACGAAAAAGCCGATGTTGTAGAACAGCGCGGCGGCGGCGAGGAAGCCGAGGGCCGGGCGGGCCAGCGCGCGGAACGGCGCCGAGAGCTTCGTGGGGACGGGCTTCTCAGGGTTCTTCCTGAGCATGGCCACGATGGCGATGAAGCCGATCGCCATGAGGGTGGCCGTGCCGAAGAACGGCCCGCGCCAGCTCCAGCTGCCGAGCAGACCGCCGAGCAGGGGTCCGATCGCGATGCCGAGACCCAGAGCCGCCTCGTACAGGATGATCGCGGACGAGGTGCCGCCCGATGCCGCACCGACGATGGTCGCGAGCGCCGTCGAGATGAAGAGCGCGTTCCCGAGCCCCCAGCCGGCACGGAACCCGATGATGGACTCCACGTTCTGCGACAGCCCGGCGGCGAGCGCGAAGACGACGATGAGCGCGAGCCCGATCAGGAGGGTCCGCTTGGCCCCGATCCTGCTCGAGATCCAGCTCGTGAAGAACATCGCGACGCCCGTGATGAGCAGGTAGCTCGTGAAGAGCATCTCCGTCTCGGTGGGCGTGGCCTTCAGGCTCGTGGCGATCGCCGGGAGGATCGGGTCGACGAGTCCGATGCCCATGAAGGCGATGACGGAGGCGAAGGCCACGGCCCAGACGGCGGTGGGCTGCTTGAGGATGTTGTCCGGCTTGTCGTGCGACATGAGGGGGTGTGTGCTCCTGGTGGGTCGGGGTGAGGTACGGGTGCGGGCCGCTAGCGGGCGCCGGCGAGGGCGGCGGAGGCCGCGGTCGAGAGATCCACGCGCGAGCCGATGATCTCGACCGTGCAGCGCATGGCGGCGAGCTCGTCGTCGCTGAGATCGGCGAACATCGGAACCAGCGCGGCCGAGAGCTCGTCGCGCCAGGCCAGGAGGGCGCCCGCCCCCTTCGGGGTGAGCGCGATCTGCCAGGCGCGGGCGTCGTCGGTGTCGGCGATGCGCTTGACCCACTCGGACTCCACCAGCGTGCGGACGAGCTTGGTCATCGTGGGCTGCGAGACCCGGCTGTGCGACGCGAGCTCGCCGAGGCGCAACGGACCGGAAGCCTGCAGCACGCTCAGCGTGCGCCAGACCGCGGGCGACTCGGTACTCCCGGTGACCTGGGCGGCGAGGCGGGCGAGGCGGTGGCTGGCGACGACCAGGTCGCCCAGTGTGCGCCGCAGTTCTTCGGTGCGGTTCTCGGACATGCCGTCCATTTTATATAGCTTGCCTATATAAATCAACCCCTGACCGCAATGCAATCAATGCAAGCTGGTGATATACACCATCCGGGGTGCTTCAATCGGAGCATGCGACGAAGCACCCCCTCTCTCGACACCCGAACGAGCCCGTCCGCAGCGTACCGGCGGACGCTCAAGCCGCGGCACATCCAGATGATCGCCATCGGCGGGGCGATCGGAACCGGCCTGTTCCTCGGCGCCGGCGGCCGTCTCGCGGCGGCCGGGCCCTCCCTGGTCATCGCGTACGCGGTGTGCGGCCTGGTGGCGTTCCTGATCCTCCGCGCCCTCGGCGAGCTGGTGCTGCGCCGGCCCGACTCCGGCTCGTTCGTCAGCTACGCCCGCGAGTTCCTCGGCGAGAAGGCCGGCTTCGTCATGGGCTGGACCTACTGGATGTACTGGGCCATGATCGGTGTCGTCGACGCCACCGCGGTCGCGGTCTACCTGCGGTTCTTCGGAACCTACCTGCCGTTCTTCGCCGACGTCCCGCAGTGGGTCTGGGCGCTCTGCGCACTCGTGACGGTCTTCGCCCTGAACCTGCTGTCGGTCAAGGTCTTCGGCGAGCTGGAATTCTGGTTCGCACTGATCAAAGTCGCCGCGCTGGTCGTCTTCCTCGTGGTCGGCACGCTCTTCGTGGTGCTCGGAACGCCCGTCGCCGGCCGCACTCCCGGGTTCGCGCTCCTCGCGGACGAGGGCGGGCTCTTCCCGAACGGCCTTCTGCCGCTCGTGCTCGTCGTGCAGGGCGTTGTCTTCGCGTACG
This sequence comes from Leifsonia sp. LS1, assembly GCF_020521355.1. Taxonomy (NCBI): domain Bacteria; kingdom Bacillati; phylum Actinomycetota; class Actinomycetes; order Micrococcales; family Microbacteriaceae; genus Leifsonia; species Leifsonia sp. LS1. The sequence continues at coordinate 112,365 of NZ_BPER01000006.1, read as the reverse complement.
GAGCGATCGAGCTCATCGGCACCGCGGCGGGCGAGACGGCGAACCCCGAGCGCACGATGCCGCGCGCGATCAACTCGGTCATCCTCCGCATCGCACTCTTCTACGTCGGGTCCGTGCTGCTGCTCTCCCTGCTGCTCCCCTCCTCCGCCTACTCGGCGGGCGAGAGTCCGTTCGTCACCTTCTTCTCCTCCATCGGTGTGGAGGGTGCGGACGTCGTGATGAACCTGGTCGTGCTCACCGCTGCGCTCTCCTCCCTCAACGCGGGCTTCTACTCGACCGGCCGGGTCGCCCGCTCGCTCGCGCTGCGCGGTGCGGCTCCCGCCTTCGCGGCCCGCGTGAACCGCGCGGGAGTCCCCTACGGCGGCATCGTCATCACCGGCGCGGTCGCCCTGATCGGGATCGTGCTCAACGTCTTCGTGCCCGATCACGCCTTCGAGATCGGCATCAACCTGACCTCCGTCGGCCTGCTGGTCGCCTGGGCGGTCATCGTGCTGTGCCAGCTCGAGCTGCACCGGAGGGCTCTTCGCGGCGAGGACGAGCGCCCTCCGTTCCGGATGCCGTGGTCGCCGTGGTCCGGCTACGCCGCCCTCGCGTTCCTCGGCGTCATCGCCCTGCTCATGCTCCTCGACTGGCCGACCGGAACGCTGACGGTGGGCGCGGCGGTCGTCGTCGTCATCCCCCTGCTCGTCCTCGGCTGGCGCCTCGTGCGCGATCGTGTGCGGCTGTACTCGGCCGAGGAGGCCGCCGCTCGGAGCTCCGGAGTCCCTGCTCAGGAGGCGGACGATGCGGGCGACGCCGAGACGGTCGTCCGCTGAGCGAAGACGTACGCCTGCCGGGACTTCTCCGGGGCGACCGGCTCGCGGACAAGCTCGGCCACCACGGAGAACCCGGCGACGGCCAGCCGCTCGCGGACCCGGCCGACCGACTGGCGCCGGGTGCGCAGATCGATGTCGTGCCCGTACGCGCGCGTCAGATGCACCACGTCCTCGTCGCCGGCCGCGCTCACCTGGAACGCCAGCAGCAGACGCCCGCCGGGGCGCACGACTCGCGCGAACTCGCGGAAGAGCGCGTCCTGCTCGTCCTGAGCGATGTGGATGATCGAATACCAGGCGAGAGCACCTGCGAGTCCGGCGTCGCCGAACGGCAGGTCCAGCATGGAGCCGACGGCGAACGTCAGGTGCGGGTGCTCGCGGCGGGCGACCTCCACCATCCCGGGTGACAGGTCGACGCCCGAGATGTCGAGTCCCCGATCCGCGAGGTGCCCGGCGATCCGGCCGGGACCGCAGCCGAGGTCGGCCACCGCTCCCCCTCCGTCCGCGTCGACCTGCTCGGCGAACGCCGCGAGCGCGGCCCTGTCGAACACGTTCGTCCGCAGGTCGTCGCGGAGCAGGTCGGCGTAGGACCGGGCGACGATGTCGTAGGCGGCGCGGGTCGCGGCGGTGTCGGCGGTCTCGCTCATCACCGCATTCTCCCCCAACCCGTGGGCTGGCACACGAGACGTGGCGCCCGGCGGTTCACCCGACGCGCCGTTCCCCGGCGATTCGGAGGGCTTCCGCACGAGAGGGCCAGGACGCGCTGGGAGGGTGGGCGATGCGGAACCCGACGCGACCCACGACAACCGATCGACGGAGGAATCCCATGAGCGCTCGCTCGACATCCCGCCCCGCCACCCTCGACCTCGGACTGCTGCTCCTGCGGTTCGCGGTCGGCGGCACCCTGGTGGCCCACGGCCTGCAGAAGCTGCTCGTCTTCACCCTGCCGGGTGTGGCCGGGTCGTTCGCGGGGATGGGCATCCCGCTGCCCGAGGTGGTCGCCCCGGCCGTCGCAGCCATCGAGCTGATCGGCGGCAGCCTCATCGTCCTCGGCATCGGTACACGGGTGGCCGGCCTGCTGGCCGCCGCCGCGATGCTCGGCGCGGTCTTCACGGCGCACGCCGGTGCGGGCTTCTTCGCCACCGACGGCGGCTTCGAGCTGCCGCTGCTGATCGCGTGCGCCGCCGTGGCGCTCGCGCTGACCGGACCGGGACGGCTCTCGGTGCACACCGCCCTGCTGCGCGGGCGGGCACCGCTGGCCGCCTGACGCCCGCGCCGCACGCAGAAGCGCCCCCGGCCGTGATGGCCGGGGGCGCTTCGCTCATCGGATTACCGCAGGTACCGGTCGTACAGCAGGGTCCTGCGGCAGAGATCCGGCGGGTGGGAGGCGGTGTCGCCGTCCTCACCGTGCAGGAGCGCGGCCCCGAGACCGCGCAGGTAGTCGGCGCAGCTGCGCCACAGCGATGTGCTCATCGTGGTTCTTCCTCATGGTTGTGCGTCCTTGCACAGCGATGCACGCAGGCAGGCGCGATCGGACGCTCTGGTGATGGATGAGCATCCGCGTCCGCGCGCCTTAACGCACGGAGGGCGTCGCCCCGGAGTGGGGGCGACGCCCTCCACAACGCGGACACTCTCGTGAGAGGAGTCCGCGTCGTGCAGCGTCTATCAGCCTGCGAGTAGAAGAGCCCCGATGGGGCGCGACTTACTTCAGGGTGATGGTGGCGCCAGCCTCTTCGAGCTGGGCCTTCGCCTTCTCAGCGGTCTCCTTGTTGGCACCCTCGAGAACGGTGCTGGGCGCACCGTCGACGAGAGCCTTCGCCTCACCGAGGCCGAGGCTGGTGAGGGCGCGCACCTCCTTGATGACCTGGATCTTCTTGTCACCGGCGGCCTCGAGGACGACGTCGAAGGAGTCCTTCTCCTCGACCTCTTCGGCAGCGGCACCGGCGCCACCGGCAGCCGGGGCGGCGACCGCGACGGGGGCGGCGGCGGTGACCTCGAAGGTCTCCTCGAACTTCTTCACGAACTCGCTGAGCTCGATCAGGGTGAGCTCCTTGAACGCCTCGAGCAGCTCGTCAGTCGACAGCTTTGCCATGATTTTCTCCTTAGTGTGTGTTGGTTACTCACCGCGTGCGGGTCTCCGTCCGGCCAGGGCCGGGGCGGGGGACTTACGCAGCGGACTCCTGCTTCTCACGCAGCGCGTCGACCGTGCGAACGGCCTGCGACAGCGGTGCGTTGAACAGATATGCGGCTCCGAACAGCGAGGCCTTGAAGGCGCCGGCCAGCTTGGCCAGCAGAACCTCACGGGACTCGAGGTCGGCGAGCTTGCCTACCTCTTCGGCGGTGAGCGGGTTACCGTCGAAGTAACCGCCCTTGACCACCAGCAGAGGGTTCGCCTTGGTGAAGGCACGCAGCGCCTTCGCGACGGCGACCGGGTCACCGTGCACGAATGCGATCGCGGACGGACCGGCGAGCTCGTCGTCGAACGACGAGATGCCGGCGTTGTTCGCCGCGATCTTGGTCAGCGTGTTCTTCACCACGGCGTACGTCGCGTGCTCACTGATCGACGTGCGCAGCTCCTTGAGCTGAGCGACAGTGAGACCGCGGTACTCGGTCAGCAGAACGGCGGTCGAGCTCGTGAACAGGTTCTCGAGCTCGGCAACCGTGGCTTCCTTGTTCGCCATGGCCTACCTCTCAATCTTCTTCGTCGCACACCGCGGGAGCGATGTGCGCCTCGACCGCGGGCAAGAAAAAAGCTCCGGCGCAGAGGCACGGAGCGAGAGGGTTGCAGAAACCTGCGAATCTTGCTTCATACACCTGCGCGGGCGCCCACCTGAGTGGATCTTCTCTGCGTGCGAACACGCGGACCAGCGGTCTTTGGCTTCATCCAGGGTACGCGACACGCACCGGATCGCGCAAATCGCGGTCAGCGCACCCGGTGCCGGTGCAGGAACCCGCGCACCGCGGCACCGTGCCCCGGCCGCAGCACGACCTCCCCGTGGGCGCAGCGCCTGTGCAGCACCACCCGGGCGTGCGGGATGCGGCGAGCGGTCTCGTAGACCACCTCGGGCGGATAGAACGCGTCGTGATCGCCGCAGAGGAAGAGCGTGGGCGCGCTGATGCGGTGTGCGCGGCCGAGCATGTCGTAGCCGTCCTCGGCGCGCACCAGCGGGACGAGCGTCTCCAGGGCCTCCGGCACCGGAAGGAGCGGCGCCACCGTTCGCAGGATCGGCCCCGCGCCGAAGAAGTCGAGCGTGGCCAGCGCGAGCTCGGTGTCGGCGCGACGGTCGCCGGCCTCCAGCTGGTCGGCGTAGCGCCGCTGGAGCAGCCTCCCCTCGTCGCCGAGCCGGCCGGCGCCCGAGACGACCACCAGCGCGCTCACGAGCTCGGGATGATCGGCCGCGAGCTGCAGGGCGATGCTCGCCCCGGTGGACGTCGCCAGCACCGGCACGGGGGCGGCGAACCGGCGGCGGAGCGCCCGCCCGTAGAGGTCGGCGATCTCGGCCATGTCCGCCCCGTCGGGAAGCGCGCCCGGCCGCCCCAGCGCGTGCACCCGATGCCCCTGGGTGCCACGCAGAGTGAGGCGCTCGGTGGCCGCGTCGACGCCACGCGGGGCGTGCGGCGCCGCCGGCAGACCGCGGAAGAAGACCAGCGGGGGCGCGGAGGCCGGACCGTACGGCGTCGCCGCGATCGTCGCGCGCCCGGTCACTCCCGGCCCGTCTCGGCGGTGTCGGCGGCGTCCGAGGTGTCGGCGACTTCGGTGGCCTTCGCCTCGTGCGGGGCCGTGTCGGCGTCGTCCGTGTCGATCTCCTCCGGCTCGAGCATCGGCTCGGGCGCGGTCGCATGGCCCGCACCCTCCACGAGCGGCAGGCTCACGGTGAAGGCCGTGGCGCCCGGCTCGCTGCGCACCGACACGTCGCCGCCGTGGGCCTCGACCACCGCCTGCACGATCGCGAGGCCCAGCCCCGTAGACCCCGTCGCACGGTTGCGGGAACTGTCACCGCGCGCGAAGCGCTCGAACAGTGTGGACTGGAGCTCCTCCGGGATGCCGGGGCCGTCGTCCTCCACGGTCACGATCGCCCGGCCGGCGTCCGCGTCGACGTCGAGCGCCACCGTGACCACGGTGCCCTCCGGCGTGTGCACACGCGCGTTGGCCAGCAGGTTCATCACGACCTGGTGGAGTCGCGGCGCATCCCCCACCACCTCGACGGGAGCCTCCGGCACCACGATCCGCCAGCGGTGGTCGGGCCCGGCCGCGTGCGCGTCGCTGAGGGCGTCGATGAGCAGCAGGGAGAGGTCCACCGGGTCGCGGTCGAGTTCCCGTCCTTCATCGAGGCGGGCGAGCAGCAGGAGGTCCTCCACGAGGGAGGTCATGCGGGTGGCCTCCGACTCGATGCGCCCGAGCGAGCGCGTCACATCGGGCGGCAGCTCGTGCGGGGCACGCCGGGTCAGCTCGGCGTAGCCGCGGATCGAGGCGAGTGGCGTGCGCAGCTCGTGGCTCGCGTCCGCGACGAACTGGCGCACCTTCTGCTCGCTCGCCTGGCGGGCGGTCAGGGCGGAGGCGACGTGGCCGAGCATCCGGTTGAGGGCGGAGCCCACCTTGCCGACCTCGGTGTGCGGATCGGTGTCCTCGTCGGGGACGCGCACCGAGAGCGCGACGTCTCCGCGGTCGAGGGGCATGTTCGCCACCTGCTCGGCCGTGCCGGTGACACGCTCGAGGGGCTTCATCGCGAGGCGCACGATAGAGCTCGCCAGCAGGAAGGCGAAGATCAGCCCCGCCAGCGTGACCAGCACGATGACGAGCGTGAGCTGGGCCACTGTCGCGTTCACCGAGGTGAGCGGGAGGCCGATGATGACGCTGTCGCCGTTGTCGAGGGGGACGGCCGCCACCCGGTAGTCGCCGACCGTCGGTCCGAGCGTGATCGTCCGCGGCGTCCCGTCCGCCGGAAGCTTGAGCAGCGCCTGTCTGTCGATGTCGACCGTCTGGGGGGCGGCGGACTGATCGGGCGACCCTTGCGGCGGCCGGTCGGCCAGGATGACCGGGTACAGAAGGTTCTGGCCGTTGCGGACGACGCCGAACGTCTCCGTCTGCTGTCCGGGGGCCGCCACCACCTGGGTCACCTGGGGAGTGGTCGGGCCTTCGCCGAACAACGAGTTCGCCCGCTGCTGCCCCCGGTTCAACGAGGAGGTGAGCTGCGCGTCCAGTCGTCCGACGAGGTAGCTCTGCAACGCCAGCACGCTCACCGTCCCGATGACCGCACCGAGCACGGCGAGCATCGCCACGACGGCGAGCACGACACGGCTGCGCAGCGTCCAGGACCGGAAGGGGCGGATGCGCTGGGTCCAGCTGGTCCCGCCGTGGGGTGCCGGTGCGCCCGCGGTGCGGGCAGCGGTCATTGCGCGGCCTTCACCATGTAGCCGGCGCCACGGACGGTGTGGATCATCGCGGGGCGGCCGGCATCGATCTTCTTGCGGAGGTAGGAGATGTAGAGCTCGACCACGCTGCTGGAGCCGCCGAAGTCGTAGCTCCAGACGCGGTCGAGGATCTGCGCCTTGCTGAGCACGCGGCGCGGGTTGCGCATGAGGAATCGGAGCAGCTCGAACTCGGTCGCCGTGAGCTGGATGAGCTCGCCGTCGCGGTGCACCTCGTAGCTGTCCTCGTCGAGCACCAGGTCACCGACGATCAGCACCGGGTCGTCCTGATCCGCCACCGCCGCGCGCGACCGGCGCAGCAGCCCCCGCAGACGCGCCACCAGCTCCTCCAGGCTGAACGGCTTCGTCACGTAGTCGTCGCCGCCGGCGGTCAGGCCGGCGATGCGGTCGTCGAGGGAGTCCTTCGCCGTGAGGAAGAGCACGGGCGCCTCGTTGCCGTCGGCACGCATCCGCGAGAGCACCTGCATCCCGTCGATGTCGGGCAGCATGATGTCCAGCACCACGACGTCCGGCTTGAACTCGCGCGAGAGCTGCAGCGCCTGCTGGCCGGTGGCCGCCGTGCGCACGTCCCAATCCTCGTAGTGCAGCGCCATGGCGAGCAGATCGGTCAGCGTGGACTCGTCGTCGACGACGAGCACGCGGATCGAGCTGCCGTCGGCGCGGCGCAGAAGGGTACGAGGCTGGCTGGAGGCGCTGGAGGCGGCGCGGGCGTTGATGGTCACCTTCTCCATTATGTGGAGACCTCTTCGCGGTGGCTATGCGAAACCTATGGAGAGTCTGTGAGCGTCGAGCGACCCGTGTTCAGCGAAAACATAGGCGGGGCCTACGCCGTCGAAAGGACCCGGCCCTAGCGTCCCCCCGTCAGCACAAGCCCCCCAGCCAAGTTTGGAAGCCACATGTTCGGGACGTATCTGCGACGGGAACTCCTCGGCCGTCGCAAGCAGACGGTCATCATCGCGATCGGCATGGCCCTCGCGATCGCGCTCGTCATCCTCGTGAACGCGGTCTCGGCCGGAGTCAAGGACGCGCAGGCCAGTGTGCTGCAGTCCGTCTACGGCGTCGGCACCGACATCACGGTCAGCCAGCCCGCCACCGCGGGCAGCGGCACCCCCGAGGCGGGCGGCGGCCGCTTCGACTTCGGCGCGAACGCCGGGACGGACGCAGGCGGCAGCCGCAGCGTCAACACGTCGCGACTCGAGCCCGCACGCGGCGCCACCGTCATGGCGGACACCACGCTCGCCACGGTGAAGAAGGTGCAGAACGTGTCGGCGGCCGCGGCCGTTCTGTCGCTCACCAACACCAGCTTCAGCGGAACCCTCCCCGATTTCCAGCAGCTGCGCCAGGAGCGTGAGTCCGGCGGCACGGGCGGGAGCGGCGGCGGCGAGGTGCCGAACCCGGCACCCACCGGCGGGGCGGACGGCGCGGGCGGCAGCTCGTTCAACGTCGACTCCTTCACCGTGCTCGGCCTCGACCCCGCGGGGAAGTCCGTCGGACCGCTCGCCTCCGTCACCCTGACCTCCGGCCGCACCTTCACGAAGGCCGACGCCGGCAAGGATGTCGTCGTGCTCGACTCGGCGTACGCGAAGACCGCCAGCAAGACCGTCGGGGACAGCCTCACGATCGGCGGGACGGACTTCAGCGTCATCGGGATCGTCGCAGCCACCGGCTCCGACTCCACCACCGCCTCCAACGCCTACATCCCCCTCGACGTCGCGCAGACCCTGTCCGGTCAGGCCGGCAAGATCTCTTCGGTCTACGTGACCGCGGCGTCGTCGAGCGACATCTCGCAGATCAAGACCGACCTGACCAAGGCCCTCCCGAGCGCGACCGTGAGCACCGAGGCCGACCTCGCCTCCGACGTGTCCGGCTCGCTGGGCAGCGCGGGGCAGCTCATCGCCAACCTCGGCACCTGGCTCTCGCTGATCGTGCTCGCGGCGGCGTTCCTGATCGCCATCCTGTTCACCATCTCCGGCGTCACCCGGCGCACCCGCGAGTTCGGCACGCTCAAGGCGATCGGCTGGTCCAACCGGCGCATCGTCGGACAGGTCGCGGGCGAGTCCGTCGTACAGGGCGTCTTGGGCGGCATCATCGGCGTCGCGGTCGGCCTGATCGGCGTCTTCATCGTCAACCTGGTCTCACCCACGCTCACCGGCAGCGTCAGCTCGCAGTCGGGCTTCGCCGACGCGGCGGGCCGCGGGACCGGCGCGGTCGGCACGGCGGCGACCAACGCGCCCGGCGGCGGATTCGGCGGTGCAGGCGGCGGATTCGGCGGTGGCGGCGGATTCGAGGGCGTCCGCCGGGCCGCGGCCTCCACGACGGAGATCGCCCTCCACGCGCCCGTCACCCTCTGGATCATCCTCGGAGCCGTGGGCCTGGCCGTGCTCGGCGGCCTGCTCGCCGGCGCGATCGGCGGGTGGCGCGCCTCCCGTCTCCGTCCCGCAGCCGCCCTCCGCTCGGTCGCCTGAACCCACCGCCTCAAGGAGCAGCCATGTACACCCTCACGAACGTCACCAAGAAGTACACGCAGTCCAAGCGGGAGGTCGTCGCCCTCAAGGACGTCACCCTCGACATCCCGGACGGCCAGCTGGTCGCCATCCAGGGGCCGACCGGCGGCGGCAAGTCCACGCTGCTGCAGATGCTCGGCGCCCTCGACCGCCCCACCTCCGGGTCGGTGGAGCTCGGCTCGTCGAGCCTCTCGAAGCTGGGCGACGGCAAGCTGGCCGGAATCCGCGCGAGCGAGATCGGTTTCGTCTTCCAGGGGTTCAACCTCATCCCGACGCTGACGGCGCAGGAGAACGTGGAGACCGCGCTGGCCCCGCTCAAGATCAGCGGGGACGAGCGCAAGCGTCGCGCCGCGGAAGCCCTCGCCTCCGTCGGGCTCGGCGACCGCGGCACACACCTGCCGTCAGAACTCTCGGGCGGTCAGCAGCAGCGCGTCGCGATCGCCCGCGCCCTGGTGAAGAACCCGGAGGTGCTCCTCGCCGACGAGCCCACGGGAAACCTCGACGAGGAGACCCGCGACGAGATCATGGACGTGCTGGAGGGCCTCTGGCGCGACCGCGGTCTCACCCTCGTCATCGTGACCCACGACAGCGCCGTCGCAAAACGCGCCCAGCGCCGCCTCCACATCAAGCACGGCCAGGTCAAAGAGGTCGCCTGACCCCCACGCGCGATTCGTGCCGAATGTCGGCTCTGGCGGCGGTGGAGTCGACATTCGGCACGAATGTCGAGGGGCGTCTCAGCGCTCGGGGGTGGGGACGACGTGCATGCCGAGGGCCTCGGCGAAGACGACGGCCTGACGCTCGTCGATGGTCGCGCCCCGGAACGAGACTTCGGCCGGGTCGACGCCCGTGAGGTCGCTCCCGACCAGGGAGGCCGCGGAGAAGTCCGCACCGGTGAGGGTCGCTGCGGAGAGATCGCAGCCGTCGAACCGCGCCTCGACGGCGCGCACACGGCTGAGGTCGGCCTCCCGCAGACGCACGCCGCGGAAGTCGGCGCCGCCGAGGTCGGCGCGCCCCAGGTCCACGAACGCCCAGTTGCCGCCCTCCACCTTCAGCAGCGCGAACTCGCACGCATCGAACGTGCTGCCGGTCAGCTTGCAGCGGCGGAACGCCGAGTCGAAGAAGTTGCAGCCGTGGAAGGTGCAGTTCACGAAGGCCGAGTCGGTGTGCTCGCTCACGTTGAAGCGCACCGAGCGGAACGTGCACCCGGTGAAGGTCGCTCCCGAGGAGCGCAGCTCCGTCATGTCGACATCCACGAACTCGACATCGGTGTACTCGACGCCGTCGAGGTCGCGTCCGTACCAGTCCTCACCCCGGATGGTGCTCTCCGTGCTCACGGTTCGAGCCTAGCCATCCGGGGTGACGCCGCCGCGCGGCGGCGCGTCAGTCCTGATTGCTGAACGCGGCGTCGAAGGACGCGGTGGGCGTCGTCCACAGCAGCGAGCGGATGTAGCCGACGGCCTCCTTCGCACCGTGCAGCCGGTCCATGCCGGCGTCCTCCCACTCGATCGAGATCGGACCGGTGTAGCCGATGGATTCGAGGGCGCGGAAGGAGTCCTCCCACGGCACGTCGCCGTGCCCGGTCGAGACGAAGTCCCAGCCGCGGCGCGGGTCGCCCCACGGCAGGTGCGAACCCAGCACGCCGGCACGGCCGTTGCGGGGGCGCAGGCGCGTGTCCTTGCAGTCCACGTGGTAGATCCGGTCCTGGAAGTCGACGATGAAGCCGACCGGGTCGATGTCCTGCCACATCATGTGCGACGGATCCCAGTTGAAGCCGAACGCCGTCCGGTGGTCGATGGCCTCCAGCGACCGGACCGACGACCAGTAGTCGTAGGCGATCTCGGACGGGTGCACCTCGTGGGCGAACCGCACGCCTTCCCCGTCGAACACGTCGAGGATAGGGTTCCAGCGGTCGGCGAAGTCCTGATACCCGGCGTCGATCACGGAGGCGGGAACCGGCGGGAACTGCGCGACATACGGCCAGATCTTCGAGCCGGTGAACCCCACGACCGTGTCCACGCCCAGCTTGCGGGCGACCTTCGCGGTCAGCTTCAGCTCCTCCGCGGCGCGCCGGCGCACCCCCTCCGGGTCGCCGTCGCCCCACACCTTCGAGCCGACGATCGCCTGGTGACGGAAGTCGATCGGGTCGTCGCACACGGCCTGGCCCTTGAGGTGGTTGGAGATCGCCCACACCTTCAGGCCGTACCGGTCCAGGATGTCGAGGCGGCCCTGGAGGTACGTGTCGTCCTCCGCCGCCCGCCACACATCCAGGTGCTCCCCCGACGCCGCGATCTCGAGGCCGTCGTAGCCCCACTCGGAGGCGAGCTTCGCCACCTCCTCCAGCGTCAGGTCGGCCCACTGGCCCGTGAACAGCGTGACCGGGTGCGTGTGCCCCGCCTGTGCCGGTTCACGCTGTGCAGTCGTGTTCTGATCGGTCATCGATCCCTATCCCATCTCGATCCAGGTACCCGACTCGGCGGAGTCGAGCACGGCGTCGGTGATCCGCACGGCGCGCAGGCCGTCGGTGAAGCGCGGGAGCCCGTCCGGCTCCTCCCCCGCGACGGCCGCGTAGCTGTCGGCCACGAACGCGTTGAACGCGTCCTGGTAGCCCTGCGGGTGCCCAGAGGGGACGACGCAGAGCCGGGCCGCGTCGGCGCTCAGCTGGTCGGCGTCGCGCGGGACCAGGAGGCTGCCGGCCCGGCGGCCCACCCAGAGCGTCTCCGGCTGCTCCTGGTCGAACGCCACACTCTCGGCGGTGCCCGCGATCTCGAGCCAGAGCCGGTTCTTGCGACCCGGGGCGACCTGCGACACCAGCAGGGTGCCGAGCGCGCCGCCCTCGGTCTCGACCACCACGGCCACGGCGTCCTCGGTCGTGATGGCGGAGTGGGACGCCCGTTCGGCGAATACTGTGCGCTTCGTCGCGGACACGCGCGAGACGCGGTCGCCCGAGACGAACTCGACCAGGTCGACGAGGTGTGATCCGATGTCGGCGAAGGCGCGCGACCGGCCGCCCTGGGCGGCATCGACCCGCCAGTTGTCGTCGCCCGCGCCCAGCAGCCAATCCTGCAAGTAGGAGGCATTGATGCTGAGTACGTGCCCGGCCTGGCCCGACGCGAAGCGGTGGCGCGCCTCCCTGACCATCGGGTGGAACCGGTAGATGAACGGCACGGTGGCCACCCGGCCCTCGGCCGCGCGCACCAGCTCCTCGGCATCGGCCGTCGTGGTCGCGAGCGGCTTCTCGCAGATCACGTGCTTGCCCGCGGCCAGCACCGCTCCGGCCTGCTTCGCGTGCAGCGCGTTCGGCGTGGTCACGTGGACCACATCGACCGTGTCGTCGGCGAGCAGCTCGTCGAGCGAGCCGTACGCACGGGCGATGCCCAGGCGCTCCGCCGCCGCCGCCGATCTCTCGGCCGTCGACGACACGACCCCGGCCAGGTCCGCTCGCGACGCGCGGGCCGCGCGGCTGTGGACCTCGGCCATGAAGCCTCCGCCCACGATTGCGACCCGGAGGCGCTCCCCCGCCCGGCTGCCGTCGCGGCGGGTCAGGCCGCCCTGTGTCGCGTCGCCGCGTGCCGACTCGCGCGCACTCGCACTCTCTGTCATCGTGCCGCCTACGCCAGGGTCGCCGCTCGCGGGTCCCAGTCCTCCGGGAGGGCCGGAGCCACCTGCACGGTGCTCGCGACCTCGACCGGCACGCCGGACTCGCCCGCCTCGATCGTCGAGACCATGACGTCGAGCACATGGTAGGCCTGCTCGCCCGAGGCCCGCTCGGGCACTCCGGCGCGGATGGCCCGCGCCAGCTCGACGACGCCGGTGCCTCGGCTGGAGGTCGACCCGGTCGACGCGACCGATTCCTGGCCGTCGGCGCCGTGGACACGCAGCTCGCCCTCGAAGGTGTTGGGGTCGGGGACCTCGACGGTCCCGTCGGCGCCCGCGACCTCGAACAGCGTGCGACCGAGCTTCGAGTCGAAGCTGAAGATGGCCTGCGCCGTCTGACCGCTCTCGAACTGATACAGCGCGCTCACGTGGGTGGGCACCGTCACCGCGAACTCCTCGCCGGCACGCGGGCCCGAGCCGATGATGCGCGTCTCACGCGATCGGGAGGCGACCGCCGTCACCCGGGCGACCGGACCGAAGAGCTGCACGAGGGCCGTCAGATAGTACGGGCCGATGTCGAACAGCGGGCCGGCGCCCTCCTGGAACAGGAAGTCCGGGTTGGGATGCCACGACTCCGGGCCGGGCGACTGCATGAGCGTCAGCGCCGTGAGGGGCGCGCCGATGCGGCCGCTCTCGATGAGGCGGCGCGCCGACTGGATTCCCGCGCCCAGGAAGGTGTCCGGCGCGGTCGCGACGCGGAGTCCGGCGGCGTGCGCGGCCTCCAGGAGCTCGGTGCCGCTGGCGCGGTCGAGCGCGAACGGCTTCTCGCTCCACACGTGCTTGCCCGCGGCGAGCGCCTGCAGCGCCACCTCGACATGCACCTTGGGGATGGTGAGGTTGACCACGATCTCGATGCCGTCGTCGGCCAGGAGCTCCTCGACGGACCCGGCTCCCGGGACGCCGTACTTCTCGGCCTGGGCGCGAGCGCGCTCCTGGTCGATGTCGGCGACGAACCGGACCTCGAGGTCCGGGAACGCCGTCAGGTTCTCGAGGTACTGGTTGCTGATGACGCCCGCGCCGATGACGCCGACACCCACGCGCCCGGCGCTCACGCGAGGCCCTTCTCGGTGAGGAAGGCGTAGCTGTCGGCGACGGCCTGGAAGCGATCGCCGCGCGAGTCGTCGAGTTCCACGACGCGGAGCGCATCCGGAGCGGCGGCGATGATGTCGGCGATCGGGAGCGAGCCCTGGCCGACGGCCACCTGGTCCTTGGTCTCCGTGGTGCCGGGGCCGTCCTTGATGTGGAGGGCGACGACGCGGTCGCCGAGCGCGGGGAGGAGCGTCAGCGGATCGTGCCCGCCGACCGCCACCCAGTAGGTGTCGACCTCCAGCACGACCTCCGGCGCCAGCTTGCCGGCGAAGAACTGGAGGGCGGTGGTGCCCTCGACGGTGCTCTCGAGCTCGTGCGCGTGGTTGTGGTAGCCGACGCGGACGCCGTAGCGGGAGGCCACGGAGGCGGCCTCGTTGAGCTGCTCGGCGATCGCGGCGACGTCCTCCGCCGACTGCCAGCGCTCGGGCGCGACGTAGGGGTCGATGACCGTCTGGATGCCGAGCGCCTGGGCGGCGGAGAAGACCTCGTCGAGGTCGCCGCCGATGAAGCCCTGGTGGGTGGTGGGGGCCGTCAGGCCCGCCTCGGCGAGGCCCTCGCGGAGGGTGTCGCCGAAGGACAGGAAGGCGAACGGCTCGACCTGCGTGAATCCGATGTCCGCGATGCGGCGCAGTGTGCCGACCGTGTCCTCGGTCAGCAGCTCACGGACCGTATAGAGCTGCACGGAGAGTTTTGACGTCGACACAGTGCTCCTCGTCGAGTGGTGGTGCGGATGGGTGGCCGCCGGACGGCGGTGGCTCCATTCAATCGAGACTTCTGTCGGATGTCAATCAAAAGTCATACGGTCTCTGGCTATCTTTGGACGGATGCCGACACGTGTGGTTCAATGACCGCATGACCGACACCGCGCGCGACACGGGACTGGTCGCCACGGACGCCGCCGACCTGCTGGCGATCCTGCGCGACGGCGTCCCGCGTACACGCGCGCAGCTCGCCGAGCTCACCGGCCTGGCCCGATCGACCGTCGCCGTGCGGATCGACGCCCTCACCGCGTCGGGCCTCATCGCCCCGGCGGGCGACGACGTCTCGACCGGAGGGCGCCCGCCGTCCCGCGTGCGGTTCAACCCCGCCTCGCGCGTCGTCGTCGCGATCGATCTCGGCGCCACGCACGGCGTCGTCGCCCTGGCCGACCTCGCGGGGGACATCCTCGCGAGCGACTCGCAGCGCCTGCGCATCGCCGACGGTCCCGAGGCGGTGCTCGACTGGGCGCTGCAGAGCGCGCGCCGCCTGTATCGCGCAAGCGGACGGCCGGCGGACGACCTGGTCGGTGTCGGCATCGGCGTGCCCGGGCCGGTGGAGCATTCGACGGGGCTGCCCGTAAACCCCCCGATCATGCCGGGCTGGGACCGCTTCGACATCCCCGCCCACGTGCAGCGGGTCTTCGACGTCCCCGTGCTCGTCGACAACGACGTGAACCTCCTCGCCCTCGGCGAGCACGCCCGCGTCTGGCCGGAGCAGACCGATCTCCTGTTCGTGAAGGTCGCGACCGGAATCGGCGCCGGCCTCATCAGCGGGGGTCGCCTGCAGCGTGGCGCGCAGGGCTCCGCCGGCGACCTCGGCCATGTCCGCGTGCCGTTCGGCACGGACACCCCGAGCCACGGCGCACAGGACGCGGACCTCGAGGCGCTCGCGAGCGGACCGGCCATCGCTCGCGCCCTCACCGCGGTGGGCATCCCCGCCGAGACGACGGACGACGTGGTCGACCTCGCCCGCACCGGCAACCCCGTCGTGCAGCAGGCCATCCGTCAGGCGGGGCGCGATCTCGGCGAGGTCGTCGCGACCTGCGTCAACCTCCTGAACCCGTCGATGGTCATCGTCGGCGGAGGTCTCTCCCGCGTCGGCGAGCAGTTGCTCGCCGGGGTGCGGGAGGTCGTCTACCAGCGGTCGACACCGCTGGCCACGCAGCACCTCACGATCACCGAGTCCCGTTCCGGCGGGACCGGCGGCGTGATCGGCGCGGCGATCATGGTGATCCAGCACGTGCTGGACCCCGGCTCCGGGGCGGCGCGCACTCCCGCGCGCTGACCCGTCGGGTTCCCCTCCCCTCCCCTCCCCGTCAGCATCGAATCGATTCGACTCTTCGAAAGGAATCTCGTGACCATCGCATCCTCCTCCTCCGGCACCGGCGCCGGACGCCCACTGCGCGCCGGAGTCATCGGCTTGGGCTGGGCCGGGCAGCAGCACATGGACGCGTACGCGACGCTGCCGAGCGTCGAACTCGTGGCCATCGCGGGCATGGAAGACGGCCCGCGCGACGAGCTCGGCGAGAAGTACGGTGTCGGGCGCCGCTACCGCGACTGGAAGGAGCTCGTCGCCGACGGGGGTCTCGACGTCGTGAGCGTCGCCGTGCCGACCTTCCTGCACGCACCCATCGCGGTCGGCGCCCTCGACGCCGGCATCCACGTGCTCAGCGAGAAGCCCATCGCGCGCACGGCAGCCGAGGCCCAGGACATGGTGGACGCCGCCCACCGGGCTGGACGCGTGCTCGAGGTCGCCTTCAACCACCGCCGCCGGGGCGACATCGAGGCGCTCAAGGCGGCCATCGACGACGGCCAGATCGGGCGCCCGTACCACGCGCGCGCCATCTGGCTGCGGCGATCGGGCATCCCGGCGCTCGGCAGCTGGTTCACCAACCGCGAGATGGCCGGCGGCGGTCCCCTGATCGACATCGGCGTGCACGTGCTCGACTACGCGCTGCACCTCTTCGGCGAGCCGGTCGTCACCGCCGTGTCCGCCGTGACGCACTCCGAGCTCGGCATCCGCGGGCGGGGCGGCTCGGCCGGGGGCAAGCAGCACGTGGGCTCGGCCTACGAGGTGGAAGATCTCGCCAGCCTGCTCCTGCGGCTCGAGGGCGGCGGCTCGATCGTCCTCGAGACCAGCTGGGCGGCGTACCGGCCCGCCGGAGACGAGTTCGGCATCACGCTGTACGGCACCGAGGGCGGGGCCGATCTCCGGGTGGTCGACTACGCACCCGCCGGTGAGCTGACGATCTTCACCGGCGACGGCGAGGAGACGGCGGATGTGCGGGTGGCGGCCGATCCCGGCCGGGGGCACGTCGCCGTCGTCGAGACGTTCCTCGCCCACGTCGCCGACGAGGCGAACTGGGCGCACTGGGACGGCTCACTGGCCCTCGACCGCGCCCGCGTGATCGACGCCGCGTACGAGTCGGCGCAGCGCGGGGCCGAGGTCCGGCTGCAGCCGTCCACTCAGGGTGCCGACGAGCCCGTCGACGCCACCACCACCTCCGCCACCGCACCGAAGGGAGCCTGAGCGTGTCCGCACTCCGCGTCACCGTCTGGAACGAGGGCGTCCACGAGACGACCCAGCCCGAGATCGCCGCCCTCTACCCGGAGGGAATCCACGGCGCGATCGCCGCGGGCCTGCGCGAGCTGCTCGGCGAGGAGGTCGCGGTGCGCACGGCGACCCTCGCCGACCCGGAGCACGGGCTGAGCGAAGCCGTGCTCGGCGAGACCGACGTGCTGCTCTGGTGGGGCCACATCGCGCACGATCAGGTCTCCGATGAGGTCGTGGAGCGGGTCCGCGAGCACGTGCTCGGCGGCATGGGGCTGATCGTCCTGCACTCCGGTCACTTCTCGAAGATCTTCATCCGCATGCTCGGCACCACGTGCTCACTGCGCTGGCGCAACCCCGAGGGCGGCGAGCGCGAGCTGGTGTGGAACGTGAATCCGACCCACCCCATCGCGGCGGGCGTCGACCAGCCGATCGTGATCGAGGCGCAGGAGATGTACGGCGAGTTCTTCGACATCCCGACGCCGGACGACCTGGTGTTCATCAGCTCGTTCACCGGCGGGGAGGTGTTCCGTTCTGGTGTGACCTTCACGCGCGGGCGCGGCAAGATCTTCTACTTCTCCCCCGGCGACCAGGAGTACCCGATGTACTTCCACCCCCAGGTGCGGCGCGTGCTCGCGAACGGCGTCCGCTGGGCGGCGCCGGTCGAGGGCGCCCGTGTCGCCCCGGCCGTCTCGAACCCCGAGCCGGTCTAGCGGCCGTGCCGCGAACGGAGGGGATCCCAGCCCATCCGGGCCCGATCCCCTCCGTTCCCGCACGGCGCGCCGTGCACCGGCCCGAACCTCCTCCGATCGCCGCACGGCAGACTGAGCACATGACGGACGCGCTCTCGCCCCTCCCCGCACCACGGCATCCCGATCCCGCCGACGCCCCGCCCCTGCGCTGGGGAGTGCTCGGTCCGGGCGTGATCGCCGCCGACTTCACGAAAGCCCTGCACGCGCACACCGCCCAGCGGGTCGTCGCGTGCGGGTCGCGCTCCGCGGAGCGCGCCGCCGCCTTCGCCGCGACGCACGGTGTGGAACGCGCGCACGCGTCGTACGAGGCGCTCGTCGCCGACCCGGGCGTCGACGTCGTCTACGTCGCAACGCCGCACTCCGAGCACCTGCAGCACGCGCTCCTCGCGATCTCGGCGGGCAAGCACGTCCTCATCGAGAAGCCGATGGCCGCGACCGCAGGGCAGGCGCGGCGTATCGTCTCCGCGGCACGGGAGGCCGGTGTCTTCGCCATGGAGGCGATGTGGACCCGCTATCTGCCGCAGACCGACATCGCCCGGCAGCTGCTCGACGACGGCGCACTCGGCGAGCTGCGCGTGGTGACGGCGGACTTCGGCGGCAACGCGACGTACGACGCGGCGGGTCGCCTCTGGAACCCGGCGCTGGCGGGCGGCGCCCTGCTCGACCTCGGCGTCTACGTCGTGTCGTGGGCGTCGTTCGCCCTCGGCGCTCCCGCCGGCATCATCGCGAGCGGCACCCTCGCCCCCTCGGGCGTCGACGAGCAGGCGGCGCTGGTGCTGAGCACGATCTCCGGGGCTCAGGCGCTGCTCAGCACGGGACTGCGCGCGGGCACCCCGTCGCTCGCCACCATCAGCGGAGTGGACGGGCGGATCGAGACGGATGCGCCGTTCTGGGGTCCGAGCGGCCTGCGTGTCCACCGGGCCGACGGCTCGCTGGCCGCCCACTGGCGCGATCCGTACGGCCGTCCCCACCGGCAGGGGATGTCGTACGAAGGCGCCGCTCTCGCCCGCTACGTATCCGAGGGTCGGACCGAGTCGCCCGTCCACCCGCTGGACGAGGCCGTGTCGACGCTGGAGACCATCGACGAGGCGCGCCGGCAGCTCGGCGCCGCGGGCGTCGACGTGGGCGTGGGCTGATCGCCGGAGTCGCCGGGGCGGGGCACAATGGAGGGGTGCTCGACCACGCCCCGCTCCGTTCCGCCGACCTCTACCGGCCGGGCGTGCTGGCGGATCTCGAGCCGGTCCGCGCGGCCGCTCCGGCCCCTGTGCCCGTGATCCCGGCGGTACCCGGGCAGACGGGGCATCTCGCGCGCGTCGTCGCGCGCTCCAGCGACCGCGTCGGCTGGCTGCGCGCACGGAGCCGTGGCATCACCGCCACGGATGTCGCCAAGCTCTCGACCCCGCGTTCTCTGCGGGCGGCCGTGTACGACAAGCTGCACGGCAGCGGGTTCTCGGGCAACTCCTTCACCCAGCACGGACGCGTGCGCGAGCCGGAGATCGCCGCCTGGGTCGCGGCCACGCACGGCATCCAGCCCTCCGACGCCCTCTTCCACGCCGAGCGGGACCGCCGTCACCTGGCGACGCCGGACGGCCTCGCGGTGCGAGCGGACGAGCGCATCGAGCTCTGCGAGATCAAGACGACGAACAAGCCGTTCCGCAGCATCCCGCGCAGCTACCTGCGGCAGATCTGGTGGCAGCAGTATGTGCTCGGCGCCGAGCGCACCCTCTTCGTCTGGGAGCAGCACGACGGGTTCGTTCCGCTGCACGACGAGCCGGAGTGCCGCTGGGTCGACCGTGACGAGAACGAGATCGCGAAGCTGGTGACGCTCGCAGGCGACCTCATCGAACTATTGCGCCAGGCCACCGCGCGGCCGGCGGCACCCCCACCGGCGGAGGCGGTGTCCACCCCGCTGCCGACGCTCTACTGAGCGGTGGCGGGCTCCGCGGAGCGCAGCGGCGTCCGCACCAACGCCAGCGAGTAGACGGCGATCCACGCGATCGCCACGGTCGTCCCGATCAGCTCCAGCCATGCCCCCACGTCGGTCGCCGCGTGCACGATCGCCAGCATCCCGCCGACGATCGTGATGACGGCGACGGCGACGCAGCTCGCGAGGGAGAACCGCGCCACCCGCGGCAACCGCGCGGCGAACGCCACCTGCAGCATGGCGAAGCAGGCCGCCGCGAAGCCGAGCACCGCCGACACGGTGTGGGCGAGATCCTGGCCCGTCGACCGTGGATCCGCGAGGGGGACCGGACAGTTCGCCGTGCACGTGACCTGCGACGCGATGACGAAGCACAGCGCAGCGACGCCGAGGCTGAGCGCCGGTGCCCAGCGGTCGAGCAGGCGGACCCGCGAACGCACGTGCCCGCTCGCCAACGCGATCGAGAACCCGCCCGCGGCGATCAGCAGGAGCGCGATCCGGAACATCCCCGCGGTCGGAGCGCCCTCTGCACCCAGTTCGCTGACGTACACCGGGTACGCGACCGTGAGCCGCGCCGCCCAGATGATCGTGAGGCCCCCGAGGACGCAGATGGTGCCGATCGCGAGCAGGACGGGCACGGCGCGCTGCCACCCGCGGACCAGGGGCGGCGCCGCGAACGGCTGGCGCACGATGCGCAGGAATCGCTCCACGCGGGCTCCTCGGTTCGGGGTCGAAGCATCCTAACGTGACGTCGGCTGGAAACGACCTGGGGGTATCCGAAACAGAGTGTTCACATGCGGTGACCCCGGCGTAACACCGGTGACGCAATCCCGGGATTGACTGGTGACGAACCGACCGCACCACCGGTGGGACCGACGAGGGGACGATGAATGCCGAAGACGATGCGGGCCGCGCTCCTGGACGCCGCGGGCGGACCGGAGGCGCTGCGGGTCGGCGAGACAGCGACCCCCGACCGCGTGAACGCCGAGTTCCTCGTCAAGGTCGTCGCGGCCGGGGTGAACCCGATCGACGCGAAGACCCGTGCCGGCCGCGGGGTGTTCGAGGCCATCCACAGCTTCCCCGCCGTGCTCGGCCACGACTTCAGCGGAGTGGTCGTGGAGTCTCCGTACAGCGCGCATCCCATCCGGCCGGGGGACGAGGTCTTCGGGATGGTCATGGTCCCCCGCTTCGGCGGCTCGTTCGCCGAGTACATCTCGGTTCCCAGCCTCAGTGTCGTGCGCAAACCGGCCACCCTCTCCCACATCGAGGCGGCGGCCGCGCCGCTCGCCGCACTCACCGCGTGGGGGATGGTCGTGGAGGTCGCCAAGGCGCACGAAGGGCAGCGGATGCTCATCCACGCGGGCAGCGGCGGTGTCGGCCATTTCGCCGTGCAGTTCGCCTCCTACTTCGGGGCCCACGTGATCGCGACCGCGTCGGGGTCGAAGGCGTCCTGGCTGCGCTCGCTCGGGGCCTCCGAGGTGGTCGACTACACGACGACCCGCTTCGAGGACGCCGTGCGCGAGGTCGACGTCGTCATCGACCTCGTCGGCAACGTGCACGACGACACCGGCAGCCGCTCGCTCGAGGTCCTCCGCCCCGGCGGGCTCATCGTCAACGCCCCCACCGGGAGCTGGCCCGGCTTCGCTGACGAGGTGGCGGCGGCCGGGATGCGGGGCACCCACTACAAGGTGGCGCCCGACGGCAACACCCTGTCGGTGATCGCGCGTCTGCTCGAGGCGGGGAACGTGCGCGTGCACGTCGACGAGATCTTCGCCCTCGACCAGATCGCCGACGCGCACCGCGCCGTCGAGGGCGGCCACACCCGCGGCAAGGTCGTGGTCAAGGTCGCCGAGGGCTGACGCCGCCCGCATCAGGTCGCGTGGTCCGGTTCGCGAGCAGGTCGACGAGGCGTTCCACCAGCGGGCCGAGATGCTCGGCCATGGCTGCGTACCCCGCGGCCGGACCGCCGTACGGATCCGCGACATCGACCCGCGCCGTCACCGAATCACGGAGCCGGGGTCGCGCCGCGCGAAGCGCGTCGAGATAGACGTCGATCGGTGCCGATCCGTCCGGCGTCGCTCCCGAGGCGTCGGCGAGCTCGGGGAGCTCGGCGATCGTGAACGTGCGCCGCAGGGCGTCCGGCCAGGCGCGCACGACAGCCGAACGCTGCTCACCGGTCATCGTCACGATGAGGTCGGCCATGGACACGAACTCCTCGCGGAGAAGGCGCGCTTGGTGTGCGGGGACGGGGACGTCCGCGCGCGCGAGCAGCGCGACCGTCCGGGGATCCATCGGCATCCGGTCTCGCGCCTGCGTGCCGGCGCTCGCGAACGTGAGCGCCGCGCCGGCGGCGGTGGCTCTCGCCACGGCGATCGCTTGGGCGTAGGGCGATCGGCAGATGTTGCCCGTGCACACGAAGAGGACCGAGAGCACGTTCTCACCCCTTCTTCCGCTCGCGGCGCTTGCGCGCTCGGTCACGCCCGGATGGTTCGTAGCCGTAGTACTTGGCTTTCCCGGTCGGGCGCACTCGGTTCACGACCATCCCGAAGATGGTTGCACCCACGAAGTTCAGGGTCTCGAACGACTGACGCAGCTGATCGCGGCGCAGCCGCCCGTCGGCTGCTGCCACGACGAGCACTCCGCTCGTCAGTGCGGCGAGCGCCGAGGGATCGGAGACGCTCACCAGGGGCGGGCTGTCGATGATGACGATGTCCGCATCACCCTGAAGACGGTGGATCAGTTTCTCCATCGTCGCCGAGGCGAGCATCTCGGCCGGATTCGGAGGGAGCGCTCCAGCCGCGAGCACACGCAACGCCGGCACGTCCGAGACAGGCTGAAGGGCCGTGTCGAGCTCGGCCGCCCCGGTGAGGACGGTGGTCAGCCCCACCCCGCCTTCGAGGCCGAAGAGCTCCGCGATCCGGGGACGACGCAGATCAGCGTCGATCAGGACCGTCCGCATCCCCGATTCCGCGAGGACGATCGCGAGGTTCGAGGCGATCGTGCTCTTTCCCTCCCCCGGGATCGACGACGTGACGAGCACCGAGCGGATGCCGCGGTCGATGCTGACGAACTGCAGATGCGTCCGCAGCTGGCGGAAGCTCTCGGTGCGGCTGCTGTAGGAGTGGAGAGTCTCGAGGACGAGCGCCGCCGATTCCTTCGGCTCGGCTTCGAAGCTGCCGAGCACGCCGGCACCGCTGACCCGTTCGATGGCCTCGCGGCCCCGCAGGCGCGTGTCCAGCACCTCGGTCAGCAATGCGGCGAGAATGCCGAGGATCAGCCCCAGCATGATCCCGATGCCGACGTTGCGGGTCAGACTCGGGTCGAACGGGACGGTCGGACGGGTGGCGTCCTGCACCTTCTTCAGAGTCACGGGCGCGGCCGATGGCGAGGCGGTGTCGGTGTTCTCCAGGCCGTTGACGACGCTGACGAGCGTGTCGGCGACACTGTTCGCCCAGTTCTCCGACTGACTGGCCGTCGGCGCGGTCGCGCGGATGTTGATCAGCACGGTGTCGGCGGGGTTCTCCACGCCGATGCTGCCCTTGAGCACGCCGGGATCGACGCCCACCTCGCGCGACGCGTCACGCAGCACACGCGCACTGGTGGCGAGCGCGACGTACGAGCTCACCCGGCTCTGCGCGAAAGCGTTCCCCTGGTTGAGGTCGATGACACTGTCGTTCCCCTGGACCAGGACGAACAACTGGGCGGATGCCTGGTAGCTCGGCGGAGTGATCGTCGTGATACCGACCGCGGCGAGGGCGGCCAGCAGGGTGCTGAAGGCGATCAGCAGCCAGCGCGTGCGGAGGACTCTCAGATAGTCCTTGAGGTGCATGGGATTCTCTTTCGTGAAGGGATGGTCGAGGGTACGGACGGGAGTGTCCGACGCGTGAGGGGTTGACGGTCCTGCGTGGTCCACACCGCCGCCGCGCACGCGGCGAGGAGCACCCAGAGGATCGGCGTGGACAGGTCGGGCAGGCCGATGATCTTGGCGATGAGGAGTCCCACGAGCGACCAGCACGCCGGAACGGCGGAGCGCGCCTTGTACGCGTGGCGCACGAGCGCGGCGATGGCCACGGCGAGCAGGACGAAGCCGACGACGCCGACGTTGGAGAGGAGCATGAGCGCGAACGACGAGGGGCGGTTGCCTCCCAGCCCCACGCCCAGGCCGAACGTCTGCCGAACGATCTCGAGAGAGAAGGAGTCCGCCGAGCTCCGGAATCCCATCGATGCACTGCCGACCTTGCGCGTGACGATGTCCGTGGCCCACGATGCCAGCCTGTTGCCGGCGAGCACCGCGCCCAGGATGAGCGCGAGCGCCACCAGAGACAGCCAGATCACGCGCGGGGAATCCTCGCGGACAGCGCGGAGGATGCTGACCACGCCGGCGATCGCCGCGAGGACCGCACCGGCGACGACGGCGGTGCCGGAGCCGGAGAGCAGCAGGTTCATCAGCGCGAGGAGGCTGAGTCCGGCGCCCAGCAGGCGAACCGACACACGCGACGAGACACAGCACGCGACGCCGAACGCGAGCGCGGCCAGAGAGAAGCCGGCGAGCTCCGACGGCTCCGCCAGCACCCCGCGAGCGCGGCTCGTCTCGTCGGCGTAGATGACGTTGGTCGCGTTGTCGAAGATCCAGGCGGGCCAGCGGACGCCGACGAGGCCCGACACGATGCGCAGGCTGCTGAGAACGGTGCCGACCGCCAGCGGGATCGCCGCGAGCAGCGGAGAACGCTTCGTGACCACAAAGTAGACGATCACCGCGAACCCGATGAGCAGGTAGACCGTCTGGGCTATCGTCGAGACGGTGTAGGTCAGGGCCTCGGGAGACCGCACGGCGATGTCCACGCCTTTCCGAGCCGGAAGAACATCGAGTCCGGCGAAGATCAGCGGGCCCGCGGCCGTGATGAGCACGCACCAGGCCGTGAACATCACCATCGGCACGTGCCCGGCCCCGCCGGAGACGCGCCGGGCTGTGAACAGCAGAGCGATCGCGCAGATCACTCCGAGCATCTGGAACGGCGAGATCGAGATGCTTCCGACGGTGATGGCAGCACTCGCAGGCACCCCGGCGGACGCAGCGACCACGACGACGAATGCATCCCTGCGGAAGGCAAGGCACGCGAGCGCGCCGAGCAGGAACACCACGCCGAGGGCGGTCACCTTCTCCTCCTAAATTGATCTACTTGTTCTATTTCGAATCAGACTGTACCATAATAAACCATTATGTTCACAACTTCCCGTCCGCGCATCGAGATCCCCTGGGAGCACGCCCCGACACCCCCGCGCGCTGCCGCGCTCGCGGGTCTGTGGAGCGGGGGAGGCTCTGTGCTGCGATCCGCCGCGCAGTTCGTGAGCGCGCTCGTCCTCGCCCGCCTGACGGGGCCAGGAGGATACGGCCTCGGAGCGATCGTCGTCGCCGCCGCCACGGCATCGGAGCTGATCCGGTTCTCCGGGTTCACGCACGCGATCATCCAGTCGCCGACCCTGGACCCTCGGCGAACGGCGACGGTCCATTACGTCTGCATCGCCGTCGCCGTCGCGCTCGGCGCGATCGTGACGGGGGGCGCGGTCGCCATTGCGACCGCGATCGGCGAGCGTGAGTTCGCGGGCGCCCTCCCCTGGCTCGGTCTGGTGTTCGCCTTCGTGGGCATCAGCGCGATCCCCAGCGCCCTGCTGTCGCGCGCACTCGCATTCGGCGCACTCGCCGTCGTGGAGACGTGTGCCGTTCTTGTGGCGTGCGCGACCAGCATCGCTCTGGGATGGCTCGGCGCGGGCGCGCAGGCGTTCCTCTGGCAGGCGGTCCTCACCGCCGGACTGACCACGCTGGGCGTTCTCACGGTCTGCCCGCGACTCCCGTGGCGGCCCGCAAGCCTCCGCGAATCACGCACCCTCCTCGTCTTCGGCCTGCGTTCGAGCGCCGGACAGCTCTTCCGCTATGTGTCGCTGACCTGCGATCGCGTCGCGCTGACCTTGTTCGCCGGCCCGGCGCAGACCGGCCTCTACGCTCAGGCAAGCCAAGTCGTCACGGTTCCGATCGGCCAGACCGCAGGACCCGTGCAGCGGGTGATGCTGCCCGTGCTCAGCCGAGCGATGGCCGACCCGGCGCAGTTCCGCCGTTACTACCGGCACGCTGCAGCGCTGCTCGGATACGTCCTCTTCCCTGTCGCCGGGCTCTGCGCGGCGACGGCGTCCCCGCTCGTCCTCGTCGTGCTGGGGCCCAGCTGGGCGGAATCGGCCCCGTTGATCGTCGTCCTGTGCACCGGTGTCGTGGCCACCGTCGTCACATACCTCAACTCCTGGGTCTTCGTCGCGACGGCCGCTGTGCGCAGCCAGTCGCGACAGCTTGCCGCGTCCATGCTCGTCACCGTCGCCGCCGTCGCCATCGCCTCGACCTTCGGCGCGACGGGCACCGCCATCGCGGTGGTGGGGTGTGCGACCGTCACGGCGGTCGTCGGCTTCCTGCTCGCCCGGCGCCGGGCGCCGGTGACGACGAGCGACCTCCTGAGCGCCCTGCTCGGCCCCGTCGCAGTCGGGGCGGCGACAGCTGTGTCCGCCGTAGCGGCTCAACTCGCTCCGGCACCGGACCTGCCCCGTCTGATCGCCGGCGTGTCCGCCGGCGCCGCCGGCGGGCTGGTCACCATCTTCCTCCTCCCGCACGGTCGCCGGACGGTCGCCGCGCTCGTCTCGACCGTCCGACGCCCCATCGCCGGACCGACCCAGAAAGCATGATCATGAAAACGACTTCTCCCTTCCGACCCGCTCGCCGGAGCATCGTCTACCTCGGCTGGCAAGGCAACGACAACTTCGGCGATGAGCTGCTCTATGACACCTGGAAGGCCGCGCTCTCCTCGTCGCTGAACGACGAGGCACCGCTGACGCTCCGGCGCTACCTGGTGACGGAGGCCGCCTCCTTCCTTCGCCAGCGCGCCCGCACCCTGGGCGATGAGCGGATCGTGCTTCTCGGGGGTGGCACCACCGTCGGCTTCGACGCCTGGGCCGACCACGCCGAGCTCGCGCTGCGCATGTACGGGGCCCGCGCCCTGGTCGCCGCCGGTGCCGGAGCGGCACGTCACGACGACCCGGTGACGGCGACCCGTCAGCCACAGGACTGGCGGCGCTGGTCGCAGCTGGAGGCCTTCGCCTTGTGGGGTGTCCGCGGCCCGTCGACGCAGGACGAATGCGCCCGCGCCGGCCTCTCCGCCCCGGTCGTCGGCGACCCGGCCCTCCTCTATCCGGTCGTCCGGCCGCTGGAGAGCCGCCTCGCCGCCCCGGCGATCGGCCTGTGCCTCGGCTCCGAAGGAACGAGCGCCTACTCGGTGCCCCAGATCGTGGACGCCATCAACCGCTACGCATGGACGCGCGACTGCGAGGTGGTGCTCTTCGAGCTCACGCCGGCCGACCGGCCGGTGACCATCGCCGCCCGCAGGCGGCTCGGGAACCGCGCCCGGGTGGTCGCCTTCGAGGGCGACGTCGACGCCATGATGGGCGAGATCGCAGCCTGCGCGGCGTTCGTCTCGGAACGCCTGCATGGCACGGTCGCCGCCGCCGCCGTGGGGGTTCCTGTCGTGCCGCTGTCCTACGGGAGCAAGTGCGACGACTTCTGGCTGAGCATCACCGGCGAGATGCCTCGTCTCTCGCCCACCTCCCGCACGTCTGACGTGATGGCGGAAGTCCGCCGTTGCGTCGAACCCGCGTTCACCGGCCGTGTCGCGCGCGCCGTCGAGGCGGCCCAGCGCTCCCTGCTGGAGTGTTCGCGGACCCTCGATGCCTGGCAGCGCGGCGAACGCGACACCGCCTCACTCTTCGGATTCCGGCCAGAAGCGGTGATGTGCGATGCCTGACGAGCATGGTGACGCGACCGTCGTCGTCCCCGTCGGCCCCCGCGCTGAGCACCTTCCGGAACAACTCCGAGCGCTCGCCCGTCAGGTCACCGATCGCCCGCTTCACGTGATCCTGGCCTGCAATGGCTGCCCGCCCGCCACAGCGCGGTCGCTGGTCGCGGACACCTGGCAGGGCCCCCACACGATCGAGATCATCGACGCCGCCGAGATGAGCGGCCCGAGTTACGCGCGGAACAGCGGGTGGCGGCGATCGTCGAGCCCCACGGTCCTCTTCTGTGACGCCGACGACATCGTCGCATCGGGGTGGGCCCAGGGGCTGCTCACGGCGCTGGGCCGAGCAGACCTGGTCGGCGGGACACTCGAGCACGACACTCTCAGCGGACTCGTGCGAACCTCCTGGGGAGCCACCGGGAGCTGCTCGCTTCCTCGCAAGTTCCGCTATCTGCCGTTCATACCGAGCGGCACCCTCGGCGCGCGAAGGGCGGCACTCGAGGCCCTGGGCGGGTTCGACGTCGGCCTGCATCGTGGCGAGGACGTCGATCTCTCCTGGCGGGCGCAGCAGCATGGCATGCGGGTCGAGCGTGCGCCCGCCGCCGT
The DNA here is from genome assembly GCF_020521355.1 of Leifsonia sp. LS1. Classification (NCBI taxonomy): domain Bacteria; kingdom Bacillati; phylum Actinomycetota; class Actinomycetes; order Micrococcales; family Microbacteriaceae; genus Leifsonia; species Leifsonia sp. LS1. Next base: position 84,459 of record NZ_BPER01000006.1, on the reverse strand, counting down.
CGTGCATGTGCGGCGGCGCAGCGGAGCGCGGGCGCTTTTCGCTCAAGCGTGGGCCGATGCCCGGTCGGATGCGGTGCTGCTGGCACGCCATCGACCGCACGGCGCCCACTGGGCGATCCATGATCTCGTGCGCGAGGCGGCAGGCGTCGCCGTCGCCGCCGCCGAGGCCGTCGTGTCGGCCGACGGCAGGACGAAGCTCGCCAGTCGATCCGGACGATTCGCCGGACACGCGTGCACGATCGGCGCGCTCGCACGAGCTGCGCGACGGCGCTGAACCGCTGACGAGCCCGCCCCCGGCGGCGTCATCGACGTGCTCAGGAGCGGCGACGGATGAGCCGGAGGAGCGCGTTCTCGGTCGCGGCCACGATCCGCGGGGTCGTGAGACGGCGCGCCGTCTGCAATCCGGCCACTGCAAGCCTCGCACGCAGCCCGATGCTCTCCGCGACCGAGACCAGAGCGGTCGCGATCGCGTCGACGTCCGGCTCGACCAGCAGCCCGTTGATCCCGTCGCTGACGATCTCAGCCGGACCTCCCAGCCTCGACGCGATGACCGGGGTCCCTGCTGCCATCGCCTCCGCCACGACCATGCCGAAGCCCTCGGGCCATCGTGCCGTGTGCAGACAGACATCCGCCTCCGCGATCACCGCGTCCATGTCGGAGCGTGCCCCGTGCATGACCACCGCGTCTCCGAGGTCGAGTTCGTCGATGAGCGCGCGCAGAGCGGCCTTGAACGACTGGTCCCGGGCGAAGAGCGCGTCCCCGACGATGTGCAGCCGGGCATCCGGGGCGAGCGCGTGACGTGCCGCAGCGAACGCGCGGACGGCGATGTCCTGTCCTTTCTGCTCGCTGATCCGGCCCGCGAGCACGAACCGCGTGACGGTCGGCCGCACCACGGGACGATCGACGGGCGGGTACGGCAGCGGAGGGCGGATCACGAAGCCCGGCTTGCCGAGCCGCCAGGCGCCGATGGAGGCGAGGCTCGCCCGCGAGTTGCCGATGATGCCATCGGCGAGCACAGCCGCGCAGACCCGGTAGATCGCAATCGCCGGCCTGCTCAGCAGCCCGCGGTCGAGCACCACGTGCTGATGCTGGACGACGGGGACGTTTCGGAGCAGGCCGACGAGACCGCCGAGCACGTGCGCCTGGGCGGAGTGCGTATAGATGACGTCGGGCCGACGTCGCCCGACCACGGCGCACAACGCGCGCAGGCTTCGCAGCATGTCCAGCGGGAGACGCGCGGCCCGGCGCCCTCGGGACCGCGCGGACGAGGACGGGAAGGGGACGACCAGATACTCGACGCCGCGCACGCGAAGCTCATGCTCGATCGGACCGTGCTCGCCCAGCACGACGAAGGGGACGAGCCGACGCAGACCGCCGGAGAGCCGCGCCATGAGGATCTCCGCGCCGGCCAGCTGCGCGCTCTGCGAGAGCAGGAGGACGACCGGACGTCGCCCGTCAGAGGAGGCCGGTGTCTCTTCCACGGGTCAGCCCTGGGCCGAACGGGCGAACGCGTCGACGGTGTCGCTTCGCAATGCGCTGCGGAGTTCGCCCAGCTGCTTCTGGTCGAGGTAGACGACGGCTTGGTCCCCCTCCATCCCGCTCCCGGAGGTCGCCAGGGTGACGAAACGGACATCGCTGGAGCGGATCCGCCCGTAGTTCATGCCGATCTCGAAGATCGTCTGAAAGGTGAGCCCCTGATCGATGGTCAGATGTTTCGTGACGGCGCCGGTGAACGTGAAGATCTTCTCCGGGCTGGTGAGCGTGGAACGCGCGATCAGGGCCTGCACGATGCCCCCGATCAGAGCCTGCTGATTCCGCACCCGCTGGTAGTCGCCACCGGGGAGCCCGACGCGGGTGCGCACGAACTCGAGCGCTTCCCGGCCGTCGAGGCGACGTGGACCAGGAGCGAACGTGTAGTGATCGGTAGCGAAACCCTGGGGAACGGTGACGGACACGCCCCCCAGCGCGTCGACCATGTCACGAAAACCGTCGAATCCCACGATCGCGACGTGATCGATGCGCGCGCCGGTGAGCTGCTCGACGGTCTGGACGAGCAATGGCGCGCCACCCCACGAGAAGGCCGCGTTGATCTTGTCCGTCCCATGTCCGGGGATCGGGACCCAGCTGTCGCGCATGATCGAGATGATCTGCACGGACGATCGATCGGCGGGCAGGTGGACCAGCATGATCGTGTCCGATCGCATGCCGGTCGCCCCGGGGGTGACCGTATCCGCGCTCGCGGCCGGCCCGTCCACACCGACGAGCAGAATGTTCTTCGCGCCGTTGGACGCAGGATCGGGCCGGGCACCCGACGGGAACACCTGTGAGTCGGGCAGCACCGTCGCATTGCTCGCGAAGGTCGTCACCAGAGTGTTGAACGCCAGCGCGGCGGCGAGAACGCCCGAGACCAGAAGCCCGGCGAGAACCGCGACGACGACGAGCACAGAGCGTTTTCGACCCGTACGCGCCCGGACCCTCTTTCCCATGATTTCCCCTCAGTGATACATAAAGACTCTTTTTAGAACATACCGTTCTATTTCCAGGGCGCAGCTCGCCGTGATGGGCGGCCACCCACTCCCACTGTCGATGACCAGGCACCCTCGCCGCCGAGGCCGAAGCAGAGAGGTCCACGAAAGTTGACGGTCGGGCGGGCGGGGTTGATGAGACAGATAGGTTCAAAAAGACTCTAGTTGTCACAGTTGTGCTCGAGTCACGCGGGGCGTCCACTTTCGGCGACACCTTCCGATGCGCAGGCGCCTCCGCCTCTCTCGATGGACAACCGTGTCTATGCCGGAACCGGGATCGGGCCGGACACCACCAAGGGGGAAAGGAAGGGTCGACGACGTGTCAACCTCTGCTCGCACACCGGCCATCGCGTCGGCACGAGGCGCTCATCGGGTACCGGGCCGGGCCGACGCCGATGGTTGGCCGCAGCTCCTCGCAGCGACCGACTCCATCGTGATCCTCGCGGCATTCGTCGTCGCGCACCTCGCCCGGTTCAGCGGCACCGCGTCCCCCGACACACTGGTCGTCGGTTACACACCGGTCCAGTACTGGCTCGTCTCCGCAGTATGCGCAGCCCTCTGGTGGCTGCTGCTCGGGACGTCTCGGTCGCGCGATCCCCGTATCCTCGGGCGCGGATACCTCGAGTACAAGCGGGTGCTGTTCTCCTGCATCTGCGCAGCCGGATTCATGGCCATCGGCTCCTACTCCCTGCACACCGACGTCGCTCGCGGCTACCTCGCCATCGTCGTCCCGCTGGGATCCCTGGCGCTCCTGGTCGGCCGGGCCGCGATGCGCCGAGCCCTCGTCGCCCAGCGCTCCCGCGGGCGGTGCCTCGCTTCCGCTCTGATCGTGGGCGACGCCGCCGCCGCCGCGCTGGTGCAGTCCCAGATCCGCGACGACGCGCACTGCGGTCTTCGCGTCGTCGGGGTGTTCAGCACCGACGAGGGCCGCCCGCTTTCCGCTGACGACGGCACACTCGACCAGATCGCCCGCGAGGCGATCGGCGCCGACGCATCCGTCGTGCTGCTCGTCGGGGAACTCGCCAACGACAGCCGCGGAACCCAACGCCTCATGTGGGACCTCGAACAGGCCGGCATCGAGATGATCATCTCTTCGCCGCTGGTCGGCGTCGACCACGCACGCATCCAGCCCCGTCTTGTCGGGCGCTTCCCGTTCCAGCACGTCGCCCTCCCCGACCACCACGGGGTCGCGTCCCGGCTGAAACGCGGATTCGACATCGTCGCCGCGAGCATCGCCCTCGTCCTCGCGACCCCCGTGCTCGTGGCCGTCGCGGTCGCGGTCAGATCCAGCGGCCCCGGCCCGGTGCTGTTCCGCCAGCAACGCGTGGGGAAGGGCGGGAGGGTGTTCTCGATCCTCAAGTTCCGCACCATGTGCGATGGAGCGGAACACCTGCGCTCCTCCCTCACGGGCAACGACGCCGAAGGCCCCCTGTTCAAGCTTCGCGACGATCCTCGAGTCACCCCCGTCGGCCGCATCCTGCGGCGCTATTCACTCGACGAGCTTCCGCAGCTGCTCAACGTGATCCGCGGAGAGATGAGCCTCGTCGGCCCCCGGCCGGCGCTGCCGTCGGAGGTGCTGGAGTACGAACCCCACGAAGCCAGACGGCTGATGGTGAGCCCGGGCGTCACCGGTCTCTGGCAGGTCAGCGGTCGCAGCGACCTGGGCTGGACAGAAGGCGTGCGCCTCGATCTCCACTACGTGGAGAACTGGTCCCTCATCCTCGATCTGATCGTCCTGGCCCGCACCGTCACCGTCGTCATCCGGCCGAAGGGAGCCTACTGATGGTCGCCCATGGACTCATAGCGCACGAGTGGATCGAACGCCTCGGCGGCGCAGAGCGAGTGCTGGACTCGTTCGCCTCCCTCTACCCGCACGCGGACATTTTCACCCTGTGGAACGACCACGCGGGACGCTACCCCACGAACCGTGTGCGGGAGAGCGCACTGGCTCGCACCCCCCTCCGCGGCCGGAAGGCGGCCTCCTTGCCGCTCATGCCGATGATCTGGCGGCGGCTGCCGAACCGGGAGTACGACTGGCTGCTGGTCAGCTCGCACCTGTTCGCTCACCACGCGCGACTCCGCGGACTGCCCGACACGCGCAAGTTCGTGTACACGCACTCGCCCGCTCGTTACCTCTGGGCTCCGGAGTGCGACGATCGCGGCCGCAGCCTCGCCGTCCGCACCGTGGCCCCTGTCTTCCGGGCGATCGACGCTCGACGTGCCGACGGTCACGTCAACCTCGCCGCCAACAGCGCGTACGTCCGCGAAAGGATCGCCCGGAGCTGGGGCGTCGACTCGACCGTCATCCATCCCCCGGTCGACGTGGACGGCATCCAAGCGGTCGACGACTGGAGCACACAGCTCGACGACGCCGACGCCGCTGTGCTCGCCGGGATCCCCGGGGACTATGTCCTCGGAGCGTCGCGTCTGGTCCGCTACAAGCGTCTCGACACGGTCATCAGGGTCGCTCACGACGCAGGCATCCCCTCCGTCATCGCCGGTGCGGGACCGGATCTGCCGCGCCTGCGCGACATCGCGGAATCGCTCGGCTCCGCGACGACGTTCGTCACGGCACCCTCCACCCCGTTGCTGCGCGCTCTCATGCAGCGCGCGACGGTGTACGTGCTTCCTGGTGTCGAAGATTTCGGAATCACCCCCGTCGAAGCGATGGCGACCGGCACCCCTGTCATCGTCAACCGCCGAGGCGGGGCCGCCGAGACCATCGCAGCCGGTGTCTCCGGCATCGCGATCCCCGACTTCGAGGACCATCGGGCGTTCCGCTCGGCCCTCGAAGCGGTTCAGAGCTTCGACCGGGCCGTCGTGCGCGCAGGCGCGCGCCGATTCCGCACGGAGGAGTTCGAACGTGGCATCCGCACCTGGATGACACGCCATCGCTGACCCACAGAGAAAGAAGAAACCCATGCGTATCCGCCACACCAAGACCGCCGGCGCCCTCTTCGGGCTCGGCGTCCTCGCCGCCGTCCTGACCGGCTGCTCGGCACCCGCCCCGGCCCCGAGCTCGACCGGGAACGCGAACGTCGCCCCGGCAACCGATCTGCCTCGTGCCTCCCTCACCTGCACGGACGGCAAAGCCGTCCTCACCGAGAACAACGTCCAGGCGACGCTCTCGGGTCCGTGCGACACCGTCGAGGTGAAGGCCTCCAACTCGATCCTGGACCTGGGCTCGGTCAAGCACGTGATCGTGTCGGGCTCGATCAACCTCATTCGCGCGGGCGAGGTCGGCTCGGTGGAGCTCACGGCCGATGGCAACATCGTCACGACCAAGGGCACCCCCTCCGTCACCGACCACGGGAAGGGCAACGAGATCACTGCGGCCCACTGACCCGCAACGCATGCCCGCCCGCCAGCACGACCGCGGTCCGCCGAGGACCGCGGTCGTGCGTCCAGCAGCTCCGCGGAGCACCCCTCAGGGCGCGAGCGCCAGCCGGAAGTCGATGATCTGTCCGATGCGCCGACCGAAACCGGGGTTCTCGTCCATCAGCCGGTCGGCCGCCTCCACGTCGAGCGCGAGGATCCGCACATCCGTCTCCGCGACCACTCGGGCCCGCGGCGACCGCCCGACAAGGGTCGTGACACCGACCATGTCGTCGCGGTCGAGTGTGGCAGGCGATGCGTCGTCTCCCTGACGCTGCGTCACGTCGATGCGCGCCCGGCCGGCGAGGATGATGCCCACGAACGGCGTCTGCACGCCCTCTCGCTCGACGACCTCGCCGACGCCGAAGACGAGCGTCCTGCTCGATCGCATGAACACCTCGACCGCGCTGCCGCCCAGCCGGAACGCACCGGTCACCGCGGTGGCGTCGGCCTCCGGCACACGAGTCGCCTCCCTGGCGGAGACGTCGCCATCGAGGGCGAGCCCGGCACGGCGTGCCGCGTACCACAGCCGTTGATTGAAAATCGAGACCGTGCGGGTCTCATCCGCGGGACTCGCGATCGGTACCGTCACTCGGTAGGAGCCCGCGCCCGCGTGATCGACCCGGACGGCGTCCGGGGAGACGCAGGTCGGCAGGTCCGCGGCGACGGCGCGCAGCGTCACCGCGACGGCACTCGGCGCGTCGTCACTCGCGAATGCCGCGTCGAGCATCACCGTGGTCGGCCCCGGTCCGCGCGAGCGGTTGGCGAACGATGTCGTCGCGAGGGAGCCGTTCGGGATGATCTCGACACCGCGGGCGGTGTCGAGATGCACGGCACGCCAGTTGACCTCGACCACGCGGCCTTCGATGGACCCGATCACGAGCCAGTCGCCCAGCCGGAACGGTTGCTCGAACAGCAGGAAGAGACCGGCCACGATCGGGCCCACCGCCTGCTGGAGGGCGAGACCGATCACGATCGAGCTGACTCCGAGAGCGGCGAAGAGGCCGCCGACGTCTGCTCCCCAGACCCAGGAGAAGAGCACGCCCAGACCGACGACGATCAAAGCGATCCGGACGATGTCCACGAAGATGGAAGGGATGCGCGCGCGCCACGTTCCCCGCTGCGCCGTGACGAAGAGCCCGATGTTGAGGCCGTTCAGCAGCACGAGCAGAATCAGGAAGCCGAGGACGGTCGCCACCACCCGCGTCCAGGACACCGACTCGGCGGGCAGGTGAAGCTGAGTCAGCAACACCAGAATCGCTGCGAGAGGCAGCACGACATCGCGCACCAGCCGGACGAGTCTCGCGGCGGGATGTGCTCGGCGCCCCAGGGCCGCGGCGAACTCGGTCAGGCCGAGCATCGCCAGCGGGAGCGCCACGACGACGATTCCGGCGGTCCAGAGCAGCGTCGTGTTCATCGGCCGGTCGGCTCCGCGTCCGCGGCTGGCAGTACGCGCCAGAGCGGCTCACCGGTCTGCGGGTCGGCGGCCTCCTCTGCCTGCACGACATCGATCGTCGAGGGCAATGCGGCGGCCACCCGGGCCGTCACGAAGATGCCCGAGCGCTCCTCCCCTTCGAAGGCCCGGTGGGCGAGATCGACGGTGTCACCCCACATGTCGAACATGACACCGCTCCGGCCGACCAGCCCGCTGGTGACCGTGCCGAAATCGATCCCGGCTCGCAGGCGGAGATCGACGCCGAGTTGCGCATTGAACCGCCGGACGACCCGATCGGCGGCGAGCGCGAACTCGACCATCCGGCGGGGAGCGTCCACGCGCCGCACGGTGAGCCCGCAGCTGGCGAGGTAGCCCTGCTGGCGTGTGCTGCGAACGGGTTCGACCCCCAACCGGTTGGCCTCGTCGTCGAACGCACGGAAGATGGAGTTCAGGGTGGCCAGCGACTCTGCGGACTCACGGCCGCGGCTGTACTGCTCGAATCCATCGACATCGGCGAAGAGCACGGCGACACCGGCGTGATCGTCGGCGATCGTCTCCTCTCCGCCCTGGAAGCGTCGGGCGACGTCGTCCGGCATCATCGTGCGCAAGAGGTCCTGATGCTGACGCTTCTCTTCCTGCAGCAGGGCATCTTTGGTCTGCAGCGACCGCGAGAGGTCGTTGAACGCCCGTCCGAGGTCGCCGATCTCGTCGGTCGAGCGCACGTCGACCTGCGTGCCCAGCTCGCCGCCCGCCGTCTCCTCGACGGCCCGGTGCAGCCGGCGGATCGGCCGCAGGAAGACCTGTGCGAGGCCGAGGGAGAGCAGGCAGACCGCGATGACGATCACGATGATGGCGATCAGCAGGGCCTGGGTCAGCTGATTCACCGGGGCGAATGCCTCGCTCGTGTCCATCTGCGCCACGATCGCCCAGTCCAGGCCTTGCACGCGCAGGGGCGCGTAGGCCATCAACGCTTCGCGCCCGGTGTAACCGGTCTCGGTGCTCAGACCCGTCTCTCCGCGCAACCCCTCCTTCGCCGCGGTCGTCTCGATCGGTTGGAGGAGGATCGGATCGCCCGTCCGGACGATCTGGTCGGCGACGCTCGGCGCGGTCCCGGCGTCGACGACCGCCGTGCGATAGGTCTTCGGCGATTCCACGAGCAGCCGCGAGGTCGAGCGCATGGTGCTCCCCGGGCCGACCAGATACGACTCACCCGTCTTGCCGAGGCCCTGCGCCTGCCACTTCGTCCCTCCGGTCATCACGTCGTTGATCGCGCTGACATCGATCTGGAAGGCGAGGGCGCCCGTCACGACACCGTCTCTGCCGACCGGGGAGACGATCCAGAGAACGGGTTCGTCGAACGCCGGCAGGTAGTTCTGGAAGTCCGTCGTCACCGTCGTGTCGACCGTGTTGGAACGCAGGGCCTCCTCGTACGCGTCGGCCAGGAGGGAATCACGGAACGGCCCGGTCTCGACGTTCGTGCCGAGATCGACGCCCTTGTACGCCGAGTACACGATGTCCCCGGTGGTGTTGAGGAGGAGGACGTCATTGAACGAGAGCTTCGTCGCGAGATCCGCGAAGTACGGACCGTACGTCGCGTTCGCGGCGCTCCACGGGCCCTGATCGGCCGGATCGACATAGTCGAGGGCCTTCTGGTAGTCGGAGCCGACCACCGCCGTGTACTTCGCCTGCAGATAGCGCGCGGCGGGATCCGTCGGCAGGAAGGAGTCCACCGCGTAGGTCTTCGCGGTGCGCTCGGTCACCTTGGGCAGGAACTGATCGGTGTAGTAGGCGGTCAGCGACTGTTCGCCACCCGGCTCGATCGAGGAGGTGGCGAGTGCGGAGAATCCGGCGTTGAACGCGTTCGACGCCTCGGCGGCGCTCGCGTTGCTCGAGGCGAGAGCCACCGCCGAGCGCACGCTGGAGAAAAGCCGCTGCACCTCGGCCGACCGGTTGGCACGAACGCTCGTGAGTTGATCGAACGCCGCCTCCCGCAACGACTGTGCCGAGCTGTAGTAGGAGATGAAGCCGGTCACGGCGGTGGCGCCGACTCCCACGACGAGCAGCATCACCAGCAGCTTCGACTGGATGGTGAGCCCGCGGCGCCTGCGGAACGGCTTCCGCGGAGGCACCGGCAGCGTCGGCTCGGTGTTCACGGACGACTCCACACGCCACTCCTCGCGCTGTGCTCGCTGGCTGACAGAACTGACTTGTCCGCCAAGATACCCCGTGTTCCGGCACGGGAGCGGCATTCCTTCGTGGACGGTCTCGTCCGGCGCGTCCCTCCCGTCGCGCCGTTCCGGCACTATGGGAACGTGGATGACCCGACCCCGCCGGCGGCAGCAGCCGTCCGACGTCCGGCCCTGGTGCTGGCGACGGTCTGCGGCGCGCTCGCGCTGATCTCGATCGATGTCACCGTGTTGCACGTGGCGGCGCCCACGATCGCGCGCGACCTCGACGCGACCGACGCGGAGCTGCTGTGGATCATCGACGCGTTCCCGTTCGTGATCGCTCCGCTGCTGCTTTCGGCGGGTGTCCTGAGCGATCGGTTCGGGCGGCGCCGATTCCTCGTCGTCGGCATGCTCGTGTTCGTCGCCGCTTCCACGGCCGCCGCGTTCGCCCCTTCACCGGAGCTGCTGATCGCCGCGCGCGCGACCATGGCGGTCGGTGCGGCGGCGGCGCTGCCGTCGACGATGTCGCTCCTTCGGGTCGCTTACCCCGATCGCCGGCGACGAGTGCGCGCGGTCGCGATCTGGTCCATGTCCTCGGCCGCTGCGGCGGCAGCCGGACCGGTGCTCGGAGGTCTCATCGTCGAGCACAGCTGGTGGGGAGGGGTGTTCCTCTTCAACCTCCCGCTCGGCATCGCGGTGATCGCGGCGGCCGCGGCCTGGATCCCGGAGTCGCGCTCGGAGAGACCGGGCAGCACGGACATCGCCAGTCAGCTCCTCGCGGTCGCCGCCGTGCTCTGCGCAGCGGTCGCCGCCAACAGCCTGTCGGACCACGGGACGGTGGTGTTCGCCGTCGGTCTGGCCACGGCCGCCGTACTCGTCTGGATCTTCGTCCGACGGCAGCGCGGGATGCTGCGACGCGGCCGTCAGCCGATGCTCGACGTGCGTCTCTTCCTCAACCGCGCCTTCTCCTCCGCGCTGCTGGCCGTCGGACTGGCGATGTTCGCCGTCGTCGGACTCGAACTCCAGTTCGCCCGATACCTGCAGTTGGTGCGGGGGCTCTCTCCGTTCGACGCAGCGATGCTCCTGATCCCTCTCGCTCTGGCGACGCTGGTCGGTGCGTTCGTCTCGCCCTGGGTCCTCCGCCTCCTCGGGCACCGCGTCAGCATCTGCATGGCGCTCATCGTCGCCGGCGTGGCTCTGTCCCCGATAGCGCTGCTCGGAGAACCCCTGAGCTTCCTGCTCTTCGCCGCCTGCACATCCCTGGTCGGGCTGAGCATCGAGATCGCCGCCGTGAGCGCCAACGACCTGATCGTCTCGTCGGCGGGACTGCACGAAGTGGGCGGTGCGGCGGCGCTGGAGGAGATCTCGTACGATCTCGGCGGCGGCTTCGGCACCGCGATCCTCGGAGCCATCGCCGTGACCGCACCGTCATCCGGCCAGGGCTTCCACCTGGCCGTCCTCGTGGCGGCGGTCTTACTGGCCGTCTCGGGAGCAGGTGTCGGAATCGCGCTCCGACGGCGCTCTTCGGTGTGATCCGTCAGGCGGCGTTGCGCCGCAGAGGGACCTCCGCCGACACGGTGAACACGCCCGGCTCGGCGCCGACCTGGACCGCTCCGCCCAGCGCGGCCGCCTGCTCGCGCAGCGAGGCGAGGCCGAGTCCGGAGGACGACTCCACGCGCGCGACGCCGCCGGAGACCGCCGGTGCACCCGACGCGGAGCGGACGACGATGCCCGCGACGTCGTGGACGCGGTCGTAGGACACCAGGATGTCGATACCCCGGATCGATCCGTGTTTGGCCGCGTTGGTCAAACACTCCCGGACGAATCGGAAGACGAACAGACAGACATCCTGCGCGAAATCCTCGATCTGGTCGGTCAGCTGCGCGTGGATGGGAATGCCAGCGGCCCGGAACTCCAGCAGGAGGTTGTTCAGGTCGGCCAGCGGTGTCCTGCTGGGCGGCGTCGTGTTCGACAGCAGAGTGGCGAGGGTGGTCGCCGCTTCTCGCACGTTGTACTGGATCGCCTGCGAAACCTGTTCCTCCTCGTCATGACTGAGCGAACGCCGGTTCTGCAGCGTCGAGGCATACAGGTTCAGGAGCGCGAGTCGGTGGCCCAGCTGATCGTGCAGGATCTCCACGAGTTCTTCGATCCGGGGCCCCTGCTCGTCGGGCCTGGATCGGCGCGCCGCCAGGGTCTGCCTGCGCACGAGCACGCCGGCCACGATGACGGTGGCCTCCCCCGCGACCAGGATCCAGGTCTGTGCTTGGGCCTGTCCCGACACGGTGCCGACGAGCATGACAGCGAGCACGAGCGGCAGAAGGCCTCCCACCGTCAGGAACACGCCGGTCGCGACCGAGAGCGCGCTCCGTCGGCCGCTGACGGCGAGAACGAAGGTCACATACCACGCGAACGGGATGGCATCCGGCGCGAGGCCGATGACAGCGGCGGCGACGAACGCCGTCGTGTACGGCGGACAGGTATCGAGGAGGAGTGCCGCCGCGCACAGAAGAAGGGCCGGATACACGAGCCACCCCGTGCACCCGATCGCGAAGTGCACACTGAGACCCGCCAGGGCGACGCCGGTCGCGCTGGCGAGGCGGCTTCGTGTCCGTCCCAGCTCACCGGGCATTCTTCACGACGCCGCGGGGGGCGCGCGAGGTTGCCTGTGGCATCACGCAACAGGGGAACACCGGGCACACGTGATCGCGGAGCCGGCGTTCCACCAGAGCAGAGACAGCGCTGGCGTGCGCCTCCTCGCCGACGAGGAGCCCCAATCGCCGCAACAGGGCACGGTCTGCTGACGAAAGAAGTCGCATGGAAATTCCCCCAGTGATCGATTGCTTCGAGCGTAGGCACCGGGGCACGGCGGTGAACCCGCCCGTGACGACTGGTCAACCAAAGAGAACACGTGCGATCAACTTAGGAAGACAGTGGTCCTCCTAAGTTGATCGCGGCCGTTGTGAGGCGGGCTATAAATACAGTGACACCAGGCGACCGCCCACCGGGGTCCACCGACGAACGAGGAGAACATGGTATCGACACGAGTCCTGATCGTGGACGACGACCCCATCGTGCGCATGGGCTTCCGGCTGCTGTTCCGCTCGATCCCCGAACTCGACATCGTGGGCGAGGCGATCGACGGCAGCGAGGTCGCCGGACTCCTCGACACGATCCCTGTGGATGTCGTCCTGATGGACATCCGCATGCGGCACGTCAACGGCATCGCCGCCGCCCGCTCGATCCGCCAGCGCTACCCGCATCTCCGGATCGTCCTCATGTCGTCGCTGCTGAACGAGGAGTTCGCCCAGCATGCGCGGAACATCGGATCGACGACCTTCGTCCCCAAGACGGCGACCACCGAGACACTCCGAAAGGCTCTCCTCGGCACCGCGACCGAACGGGCGGCGACGACGTCCAACCTCGTGAGCGAGACGGAGAGCGCGCTGATGTCGTTGACCGCACGGGAGTTGTCGGTGGCGCGGGCGGTCGCGACGGGACTGTCGAACGAGAGCATCGCCCGGGAACTGCACCTGAGCGTCAACAGCGTCAAGACCTACGTGTCGCGCTGCCTGGCCAAGCTCGGCCTGGAGAATCGCGTCCAGCTCGCCAACGAAGTACGCGCCAACGACCGGGACCGCCTGACCTGATCGTCGACATCGCCCAGCCTGCACGGGCCGGTCACGGACTCCGATCGTCTGCGGGCTGTGCCTCGTCATCCTGGCGCCGACCCGGGAGAACCAGCCTCACGAGATACTGGTTGCCCTCCGGCGCAGCGCGGAGGGATCCGCCGGCGTTCTCCGCCCGCACGCGCAGACTCCGCAGGCCGACACCCGTGGAGTCGATCCGGCGGCGCACGTCGTCGGCGACGATCGACGGAAGCGGGGAGAGGACCGTCGCGCGCACCCCATCGCCCACCGTTCGCTCGACGCTCAACCGCACCACGCCCGGAGCGGAGTACTTCAGAGCATTGGTCAGCGCTTCGCGGACGAACATCGCCAGCACCCGCTCGACCTCCGGCGGCAAGGGCGCCGCGATGTCGCCCCAGTCGATCTCGAATGTCGACCCGATTTGCGCGAATGCCGCGACGAAGGTGCGCGCCGTGTTCTCCGGATCCGCGGGTACGAGCTCCGCCTGGTGGCCGGCGACCAGGCTGGTGATCGTCGCACGCACATCGGACGAAAGCGTCTGCCCTGCTCGGGCGAGCTGCTCGACCGCGACGATCCGCTCCGATTCGTCGAGTTCGGGATCGGCCAGCAGCGCGCGCGAGTAGAGGCTGAGCACGGTCACGTTGGCGCCGAGCGTGTCGTGGAGGTCGCGCCCCAGTTGGATCCGCTCCCGCTCCCGCACCTCGGAGGCGGCCGCGCGGTGGCTGTCGTCCAGCGACGCGACCAGGTGGTCGATCCGACGCTGACGGGACTGCAGCTCGCCGAACCCCAGGCCGACGAACACGACCAGCGCGAATCCGATCTCGAGGAAGACGATCTGACGGACAGTCACGCCCCACTCGAATCCCCCGTCGACGCGTGTCGTGTACAGCACCGTCTGGATCAGCCCGGCGACCCACGCCGCGCAGAGGGTGGCGATCACCTTGCGGCGTGCCCCCTGGGCGCCGCGCACGAACAGCGCCACCCAGAGCGCCGGCACGGCGACCGGAGACACCGCCGCGCAGAGCACGATCAGCGCCTGCGCCCATCCGCGTGAGACGAAGAGGATGGCCGACGCGGCGACCAGGCCTGCCAGCGGTGCGAGGACGAGGAGCACCACGCCGTTCGTGCGCCAGGACTCCTCGAAGGCGTAGAGCATGATCCCGGCTGCGATCGCCACGAGCGCGGTGACGGCACGGAACACGCGTGTCCCCATCATCGGAGCGCCCGTCGTCGCCATGCGTCCAGTCTACGATCGGCGTCTCGGCCGTTCGGAAGGGCGGTGGAGCCGGAACCCGACCCGGCTCCACCGCCACGAACAGTCCGGACCCGAACCGGCCACCTGCTCGACATCGACGCTAGACCCCGCTCCCGGCGCGATCGCCGTCCCGTGCCCTTCCGTCAACTAAAGGAGGTACCCGGTTCTGCCCCAGGCTGACTCGGTTCGCGAGCTGCACCCGGTTGCGGACGCCGAGCTTCGCGAAGATCCGTGACGTGTATGTCTTCACGGTGTTGACACTGAGACCGAGCACCGCCGCGATACCGGAGTTCGAGTAGCCTTCGGCCACGAGGGCCGCGACCGATCGTTCGCGTGTCGTCAAGGTCGTCTCGATGACGCCTGGCGGCTCCTCAGAGCGTCTCTGATCGCCCAGGATCGCTCGCGTGAAGTCATCGATGGGAGCACTCTTGGCGACGAACCCATGCGCGCCCATGTTCGAGATGTGGGCGGAGAGGGAGTCGTCGAGGAAGCTGGTGGTCAGAACGATGCGCACGGCGGGAAAGCGCACCCTGATCGGGTTGACGGTCGCGATCCCGCTCATCGTCGGCATCCGCACGTCGAGCAGTACGACATCGATGAGATTCCGGTGCGTCTCGAGCAGGAGCAGCGCGTCGACACCGTCCGAGGCCTCGCCGACGACGGTGATCGTCTCGCCGTGCAGCGCGAGTCGGAACGCTCGCCGCACGATCGGGTCGTCATCGACGATCAGTAGTCTGCATCTCGTTTCGTCCGCGATCATGGCGCCTCCCGGTGTCGCACGGCGGACGGACCTCCCGCTCGCCTCCTCCTAGTGCTACCCGGTCTCTGGTGAACGAGTCGGTCTACCCTCACAAACAGTATTCGAAGAGAGAGGGGGAGGGCGGCCCGCCTTCGGGCGGAAGGCGGGCCGCCCATCGACTCAGCGGCCCGGGCTCTCCACCCCGATGCGAGCCGTCGACGCGTCTGCCGGGTCGGCCGAGGCACCCGAGCCGATGTCGGCGGACGGCGTGGACGAGACTCCGGAGGGGGTGCTTTCTCCGGTGACGCCGCCGACGGCCGGCACGCTGCTGCTCGCAGGCCGTGCCGCGCCCTGGGTCGCCGCGTAGCCGGCGACGGGAACGAGCACCCCGAGGGCGACCGCGGCACCCGCGGTCATCACAGCGATCGTTGACTTCTTCATGGACATTCCTCTCGTGTGGTCACGCACTGCCCGGGTGGGCACACCCCGACCTCACCGACCCCAGCTCGGGGTCCCCGCCGAAGACGGGCAAGAGTCCACCATCGGGTGATCCGGCGGCCGCCGTGATCCAGCGCTTCGGCGACGACCCATCACCTTTGGTTGATCGTCTGCGGCCGGGTGAAGCGCGCCGTATGCCGCCCCACCAGAGTGGATTCCGGGGTCGTCCGGCTCCGCCCATCTCTCCGAGGAATCGAAAGGCCCCGAGCCATGAGCCATCCGCGCTGCGACGTCACCCTGGTGGTGCCGACCTTCAACGAGGCCGGGAACATCGTGCGCCTGCTCGACAAGATCGAGGAGGCCGTCGACGCCGCGACGACGGAAGTGCTCTTCGTCGACGATTCCAGCGATGACACGCCCGATCGCATCCTCGACCAGTCGGAAATCCGTGACCTGCCGGTGCGGCTGCTGCACCGCGACGACGCGGTCGGAGGTCTGGCCGGGGCGGTCGTCGCCGGAATGCGCGACGCGCGCGGTCACTGGGTCGTCGTGCTCGACGCCGACCTTCAGCACGATCCCGCGACGATCCCCGCGGTACTGCGGCAGGCGCAGACCTCGGGCGCGGATGTCGTCGTCGCCTCACGCAACATTCCCGGCGGATCCTCCTCCGGCCTGGAGACCCGGGTGCGCCGCCTGGTCTCCCACGTGTCGACGACCGTCGCGAAGATGCTGTTCCCGCGGCGCCTGCGCCAGTGCAGCGACCCGATGTCCGGATTCTTCGCCGTTCGACGTTCAGCGGTCGATCTCGACGCTCTGGCGCCCACCGGCTTCAAGATCCTGCTGGAGATCCTCGTCCGGACGTCGCCGCGCGTGGCGGAGGTTCCGCTCGCCTTCGGCGAGCGCCATGACGGCGAGTCGAAGGCGGGGCTGGCGAACGGCCTCGCGTTCGCGCACCAGCTCGTGACGCTGAGGACGCACCGGCAGGCCCGGCCGGTAGCCGGTGTCCGGCGATGAGCGAGCGCTCCGTGATCGCGCGCAGCCGTCGCGCCTGGTCCGCCCTGCCTCGCTGGGTCAGGATCTGCCTCGTCGCTCTGGCGGCACGCGTGCTCAGCCTGATCCTCCTCCTCATCGCCTTCACGATCGCCCATGCCCACGGGTGGACGGGAATGGACGCCCGTCATCCGGTGCCGGACTCCGTCGCATTCCTGGGCATGTGGGACAGCCGCTGGTATGCGGAGATCGCTACCCAGGGGTATCCCCACCAGCTGCCGATGGTCGGCGGCTCCGTCGGACAGAACGCCTGGGCGTTCCTGCCGGTCTTCCCCGCACTCGTCCGTGGGTTGATGGCGACCGGCGCCCCGTTTCCGCTGCTCGGCACGCTGATCTCCATCGCCGCGAGCGCCGCCGCCGCCGTGGTCCTGCATCGACTGGTCTCTCTGCGGGTCGCGCCGCAGCAGGCGCGCTGGGCGGTCCTGCTCTTCTGCTTCAGTCCGTGGTCGTTCATCTTCAGCACCGCCTATGCCGAAGCCCTGTTCGTCCTGCTCCTGTTCAGTGGCCTGGTGTTCATCGAACAGCGTCGATACGAGCTCGCGACCGCCGTGGCGGTGGTCGCGGCGTTCACCCGGCCGGGCGCGCTCGCCCTCGCACTGGTTCTCGCTATTCACCTCGTCGTCCGCTTCGTGCGGCGACGCGACGACCCGCTCGCCGTACGGGACGCGGCGCGGATCACCGTCGCAGGCCTGGTGACCGCCTCCGCGGGACTCGCCTGGCCCCTGATCGCCGCCGCCGTGACCGGGCGTCCCGACGCGTACATCGCGACGGAGACGGCCTGGTGGTCGAACACGATCCCGGACCCGCACTTGTTCCCGCTCACCCCCTGGTTCCTCGTCGGGTACGCGTATCTCGGCATCGCAGGCGCGGTGGCCGTCGCCGTCGCGGTGGCGGCTGGGATCGTCTGGATGTGCGGGAAGCCGTTCCGTCGTCTGGGCCCGGTGACGGCCGGCTATCTGTGGTCGTACACGCTGTATCTGTTCGCGGTGTTCCTGCCGCAGCAGAGTTTGCCGCGCGTGATGCTCCCGTTGGCGCCGGCTTTCGCCGACGAACGGCTCACTCGTACGCGGGCACGCCGCGTCGGGATCCTCGTCGTGTTCCTCGCCCTGCAGCCGGTCGCGATCGCATTACTCTGGCTGCGCGGCGCGCCCTGACGCCGCCCCGGGGGTCTCGGGGCGGTCAGTGCCGGCCGAGGACGCCGTCGTGGAGGGAGCGGACGACCAGCTCGGCCGCCTCGGATGCGCTCAGCTCCTGCTCGGCCATCGATTCCCAGCCGACGTAGAGCAGACCCCAATAGGAACGCTGGAGCCAGGATGCGGTCATGCCGTCCTCGGCGTCCGCCACGCGAACGCGTGCGAGCAGGACATCGACCGGGTCGCCCTCTCGTCGGAGCGAAGCCCAGAACTCGTCGTCGTCGCTGATCGACGGGTCGGCGTAGAGGAACATCATCGTGGGCCCGAGGGCCAGATGCGCCTCCACCACCTTGCGGAGCGTCACGAGGGGGGCCAGATCCAGTGCGAGCATGCGACGCACGGCTTCGTCGGCCTCGGCGTACGCCTGCACAGCCAGACCTTTGACCAGGGCGGTACGGTCGGGGAAGTAGCGATAGAGGGTGCTGCGGGAGACCTGAGCGGCGGCCGCGATGTCGATGAGCGACGACGCCGGCGCGGAGGGCAGCAGCTGACGCGCCGTGTCGAGGATGGCGGCGACCGCCCTGCGCTGCGCCGGCGTCGAGGCCAGGCCGTCCGGAATGTTTCCCATGACGACGACTCTACGGCAGAACTCCTTAGTGATCTTTTTTGACACAGAGAATTCTCTTTTCGGCCACGGATCTCCTCCCGGCTCCGACCAAAGTTGACAGTCGCCGGGGTGCCCTGGCCCGCTCCCGCCGATCGGGATTGAGTTGTGCGCAACCATGCCGGTCGCTGTGCTTTCCGCCACCCGGCAACCGTGAGGAGAAAGGACAGTCATGAGTGTGGAATTCGCCGCACAGACGGGCAGCATCGCCGACGCCGCCCACGCCACGCAGACCTGCGCGAACGAGATCGAGGAGGTCGTCCAGGGCCTCGTGTCGAGGACGTCCGCCCAGCTCGAAGGGTGGCAGGGCCCGGCCGCAGACGCCTACCGGCGCGCCGTCGAGAAGTGGAACGGAGACGCCCGTTCCATCCTCGACGCGCTCACCTCGATCGCGCGGGCGCTCTCCGTCTCGCAGGAGAACTACGACCAGGCGGAGACGGAGCATCTCACGGCCCTCGAGAAGTTCACCTACGCGATCTGACCGGAAGACGAGGAACAGAGCATGTCGAACAACACCATCCGCATCGACACCGCGGCGATGCGCAGCGTCAATGCCGATATGGCGTCGCAGAACGAGCGCATCACCGGGCTCCTGAGCGCGCTCCAGTCCCGCGTGGAAGCGGAGATGTCGGGCTGGTCCGGGTCCGCCAAGAGCCAGTACGAGCAGAAGAAGGAGCAGTGGAACAGGGCGGCGGCAGAGATGAACCGCATCCTGGAGCTCCTCGCCTCCAGTACCGCCACCATCGCGTCCAACTACGAGGAGGCCGAGTCCGCCAACGCGCGGATGTGGCGCTGAAGTCCGGACGGGGGCGGGATCGACCGCGGGTGCGGTCGATCCCGCCCCCGTCGGGTCTCGGAGGTAGACGATGACAGACGACACTCACCGCGATCCCACTCCCGTGGGGACGGCGATCGCACAACATGAGCTCCGCACCCTGGACCGACGGCTGCGTCGTGGCCTCGTCCACGGCGATCAGGTGGCCGAAGTGCTGCAGAAGCTGCGACCGGCGGACGGGGTGCTGCGAGCCGCCCTGCTCTGCACGATCTCGCTCGTCGTGGCGTTCCTCGCCGGCTTCGTCACGATCGCCGTCTCACAGGTCCATCCGGCCCCGGCGACGTCGACGACGCAGCCATCGCCGCAGCGTCCGGCCCCGTCTCAGACCGCGGACGACAGGGTCCGGCCGTGAGGATCCACGTGCACTGGGGGGAGCATCGCTTCGACCTCGACCTCGCCGGCGATGTCCCGATCGCCGAGTGGGAGGCGGAGGTGGTCGAGATCCTCGCCGCACGCGGCATCCCCATCGACGCGGAGACCGAGGCCGCCCCCTGGATCGGGCCGGACCACGCCCCGCTCGACCCCGCCGCCGGGCTCGAGGCGCAGGGCGTCGCACCGGGCGCGGTGATCGCGCGCGCGGTCCGCCCCCATCAGGTCGAGCTGCAGCTGGAGGACGACGGCACGGCGGACGGCCCCGACCGCTCACGCCTGCTTCTGTCGGGCAGCTGCCTGGCGTCCGCCATCCTGTTCGGCGCCCAAGCGACCATGGTCCTGCAGGGGACCTCGAGCGGGTTGCTGTGGTGCGTGCTCGCTCTGTACGCGGGCCAGCTCGGGGGGCTCTTCTGGGCCCGGCGCGCGGTCACGGGGAGGGAAACCGTGCGGCCTCTCTGGCTGGTGCACGTCGCGCTCGTCATACTCGGCGCCGGTAACGCTGCCGCAGCGATGCTGGATCAGGGATTCGATCTCGGGGCGGCCGTCGCGCTCGCGACCGGCGCCGCGGGGCTCACTCTCTGGCTCACCGCACCGTGGCCCGTGGTCGGTCTGAGCGCGGTCGTGTTCTCCGCCTTCGTCGGGGCGCTGAGCGCCACCGGGTACCTCCCGGTGAGCGAGCCCATGCGCATCGGCGCGGCCGTCGTCGCCGCGGTCTGCGTCGCCGCCTACGCGCCGCGTCTCGCCGTGGCGATGACGCCTCGGTCACGCGAGCGGGTCGCCGCACGCGCCGCCGACCTCGACGAGGTCCGCCTGCACGAGACCGACCGATCGCGGCAGTACATCGCACGGGCGCGCGCCGTCCAGGTCGCCCACGTCATCGGGGCGTCCGTGTTCGTCGTCTACTGCATCGGCCTCGACCGGTCGTCGCTCTACACTCTCCTCCTCTACACGGCGGCGATGCTGTCGCTCCTCGGCACCGCCGCTCGGGTCCGTCACTCCGCGCGAATGGTCACGATGATCATCGCCGTCGCTTCCCTGACGGCGCTCGTCACCGCCTGGGCCCCACCCATCAGCGGAGTACTGGTGGCTGCGGCGGCCGCCACGGCCGTCGCGCTCTCCGGCCTGATCCGATTCCCGCCGGGTCTCGGGGCGATGGTCGTCGCCCGCTCGGAGACGCCGCTCCTGCTGATCGTCTTCTGCCTTTTCCTCGCCGACATCGACGCCTGGCGCCGATGCTGGCAACTCGGTGAAGCGCTCGGGCACGCGGTGACCGGATCATGAGCAGAGCATCCGGCGACCCGCTGGCTGCCGACTTCGAGCTGGCCGTCGACGTGCCCGCGGTGCCGGCTCGCGAGCAGGACGACGCGGCGGGCGCATCGGTCGCCCAGGCGGTGCTCCCCCTGGTCAGCGTCGCCGGGATGTCGCTCCTCTATGTGGTCAACCCCACGCCGCAGGCGATGCTGGTCGGCGGCGCTGTGATCATGACGACCATCGTCTCCGTGGTCGGGACGACCGTGGCCACGCGGCTTCGTGCGGCCCGCCGCCGCCGGAAGAGCCAGCTCCTCTATCTCTACGACCTCGACGCGGCGCTGCGTCGTGCGCTGGAGGATGCCGCCCGAGCCGAGAGAGCCGTGACCCGAGCGGCTCCCGCCGCCCACGACCTCGTCTGGCGCGTGCGCGATCGCGATCTGGTGCGCGGGCGGGAGCGCACCGACCACCTCCTCGTCCGAGTCGGGTCAGGGCCGCTGCCGCTGGGCGGGATCGGAGACGAGGTCACCAGCCGCGCGTCCATCGACTCCGACCCCGCCTGTCTCGAGGCCGGAAAGCAGGCACTGCGCGCGCTATCAGGTGTCGACAGCTGGCCGATCCGGCTCGCCGTCGGCTCGGCGCCCATTCGCGTCATCGGCGACGCGGACTCTCCGGCGGTCAACGACCTCCTGCGCTCTCTGGTCGCCTCCGCCTGCGCCTGTCACTCCACGGTCGACCTGCAGATCCTCGTCGTGGCTCCCCCGGCCCTGCACCCGGGCTGGCGATGGACGCGCTGGCTGCCCCATCGGCTCAGCGCGACGGGCGTCACCACGACGATGGGTGCACTCGACGCGCTGAGCGCCCGCCTGAACGGCAAGACGGACTCGGTGCTCCTCGTCATCGCTCTCGATCCGGCTCCGGATGATCCGATCGAGGAGGCGTTGGAGGCGCTGACGGCGCACGACGAGACGGCGTGCGTGGTCAGAGTCGGACGCTCGCAGCGTGTCGGCCGCCTCGATGTCGTCATCGAAGCGCACGACGAGGAGCGTTGCCGACTCCGGTCTCCCGGTCGTCCCGCGGTGTCGTTCCAACCCGATCGGCTCGGCGCCGTTGCGGCCGAGGTGCTCGCCCGCGCGCTCGCCCGAGCCTCCCCCGCGCCGGTGGACGGCACATCGACGGCAAGCGGTCCGCTCTCCACCGGCACGGCGAGGGCCATCCTCGACTGGGAGAGCCGGACGGCGACGCCGATCGACGAGGAGAACGCCGACTTCCTGGTCGCAGCCCTCGGCCGAACGCCCGAGGGTGCGCCCGTCGCACTCGACCTGAAGGAGCCGTCCAGTGGCGGGGTGGGTCCGCACGGTGTCGTCGTCGGCGCCACGGGCTCGGGGAAGAGCGAGCTGCTGCGCACGCTGGTCGTCTCTCTCGCCGCACGCCATCACACCGACGACCTCGCCTTCCTTCTGGCCGACTTCAAAGGCGGCGCCTCCTTCATCGGGATCTCGGCATTGCCCCACGTCTCCGCAGTGGTGACCAATCTGGATGCCGACGCCCACCTCATCGCCCGTGTCCAGCTGTCGATCGACGGAGAGCTGCATCGGCGGCAGGAGCTTCTGGCCGCGCACAGCGCCGCCTCGGTGAGCGAGTACCGGGAACGACGCCGACGCGAGCACCCCGAGTGGGCGCCTCTCCCGCACCTGGTGCTCGTCATCGACGAGTTCAGCGAGCTGCTGGAGAAGGAGCCGTCGTTCGTCGACACCTTCGTGAGTGTCGGGAGGCTGGGGCGAAGCCTCGGCCTGCACCTGATCCTCGCCTCCCAGCGGCTGGACGAGGGACGGATCCGGGGCCTGGAGAGTCACCTCAGCTTCCGGATCGCGCTCCGCACGTTCAACGTCTCGGACAGCATGGCCGCGATCGGCACGCGCGACGCGTATTCTCTCCCCCGCGAGCCCGGCACCGCCCTGCTGCGGACCTCGGGGAGCGAACTCCTCGCGTTCCGCGCCGACCACGTCGGCGCGCGTCTCACCGACCCCGGCACTGGACGCGCCGAAGTGGTCGTCCGCGGCCTCGACGGACGACGCTGGGAGGCGCAGCGGAGCGCACCGCTCCCCCGCACTGCCGATCCACGCACCGCCGTCCAGCGGTTGAGCGAAGCCCTCGACGGGGTCCTCCCCGCGGCGCATCAGATCTGGCTGGCGCCCCTCCCCCGGACCCTCCCGCTCTCCTCACTGCTGAGTGCGGCGCGCACCGCCCACGGGGACACCGCTCTTCCGATCGCGCTCCTCGATGAACCCGCTTTGCAACGCCAATCGGTCTGGTCGCTCGATCCTCTCGGGCGCGATGCGAGTGTCGCGATCGCCGGCTCCGCCCGCCGTGGCAAGACCACGCTGGTGCAGACCCTCGTCGTGTCCGCGGCGTACGCGACCTCGCCGAACGCGATCGGTTTTGTGCTCTTCGACGCAGATGGCGGACTCGCCCGCTTGACGTCGCTGCCGCATCTCACGTTCTACGCGCATCCTTCCGACGCGCAGCTCGCGGACCTGATCGCGTTCCTGCAGGACTCTCTCGCGTACCGCACCCGGGCGCTCCGCCGGCGGCTGCTCCTGGATGTCGATGCCCTGTTCGAGTCCTGGACCGACGACGACCGGGCCGCCGCCGGGCCGCAACGTCTCTTCGTCCTGATCGACGGCCTGGCGTCGTTCGCCGCCGCGGACCCGGAGTTCGAGGCGCTGGTCCGGCTTCTGCTCGCCGAAGGCCCGGGAGTCGGCATCCACGTCGTTCTCACCGTGCGGCGCTGGGGGGAGCTGCGGATATCGACGCAGGAGATGGTCGCCACGCGTATCGAGCTGGGACTCAACGATCCCACCGACTCGATCTACCAGCGCCGCCACCCGGTGCCCAAGGACATCCCCGGCCGTGCGGCGACCGCGGACGGGGTCATGCAGGTGGCGCTGCCGCAACTCGACTCCGCCGGGATCGATGGTGCCGTCGGGCTGCTCCGGATCACCTGGTCGGGGACGGCGTCTCGACTGCCCGACCTCGGCCGACCACCCCTGTCGTTCTCGTCGATCGATCGGACGGGCGGCAGCGGCATCGTGCTCGGCGTCGCCGCCTCCGACGACAGAGTCGTCAGCGTCGACTTCCTGGACAGCGAATCGCTCCTGTGCATCGTGGGACCGAGCGGATCGGGCAAGACCAACGCGATCCGCCTCGTCCTCGCGCAGGTGAGCGAACAAGCGCCGGACGCGATCGTCACCCTCCTGGACCCCCGGCTGACGCTGAGCGCCTCGCTGCCCGCCGATCTCTCCCACACCGTGGCCGCGACGGCGACCCGCGCCGAAGCCGTCCTCTCCGAGCTGCACACACGGCTGCTCGAGCGCCTGCCCGCTCCGGACGAGCTCCCGCAGTTCGTGCGAAGCCCCGGTGACAGCCGGCGGCCGCGGATCGTGCTCGCCATCGATGACGCTCACCTCGCCATGCGGACGAACCCTCTCACCGCACTGACGGAACTGCTCTCGTTCTCCCGGCTGCTCGGGCTCTCGATCGTGGTGTCGTCCACCGACGGGACGGCCGCCGCTCAGCAGCTGCGCGCGCTCGGGGCCGTCGCTCTCGATCTCGGCAGCGCCGATGGCTCCGCCTCCGGGCGGCAGGCGTCGACCACCGTGAGGGCGGTCGGCACCGGGAGGGTCGCCCGCCCCGGCACGCCGCCCGAGGATGTCCGCATCCCCCGGATCGACCTGCCCTGAACGCCTGTCCATCCATCCGCATCCGAGAGATCGCGAGAAAACGACATGAACGACAACCTCACCGACCGTCAAGCGCTGGAGGCCTACCTCGACCGGGTGCGTCGACGGCTGCCGGAGACCGCACAGACCCTCGGGTCCATCGCCGGCCAGGCGACAGCGCTGGACGACACGATCGACCCGGGGCATTTCCGTAGCGAGTTCTCGCACCTGATCCGTTCACTGCAGGCGCTCGGCACCACCATGGACAACGCCACCCGACGGCTCGGCGACACAGAGGCCGTCGCCTCCGACGAGTCGGGACTCGTCACCGTGCGATGCAGCGCGCGGTTGGAGGATGTCGCGGTGTCGCTCGGCCCCGGCGCGGCCACGGCGACACCGAAAGAGCTCGAGCGGGCGATCGCCTCCGCGTTCACCAACGCCATCGCCCGCTGCCGGGATCTCACTCTGCACGAGGTCGAGAGCTCCAGCGCCCGGGTGCGCCACCACACCGGTCGCGCGAACTGACGCCCTCGTCCGGAACGGCCGCGAGAGGCGAGGACCGGTTCAGCCTGCTCCGCTCCGGGGCGCCACTCTGCTCGGCGCCTCGAGCCGCGCGATCCGTCAGGATGCCGCCGGACGAGAAAGGCCTGAAGCCCGGGAGCATGTGCTCCCGGGCTTCAGGCTTGTCGTTCGGCCGGGTTCAGATCACTTGATGCTGAACGCGTACGCCACCTGGGTGGTCTTGTCGGACAGCGTCTGGACGACGTTCCCGATGTAGTTGCCACGCGCGAGGGTGAGGCTGGTCGTGGCCGTCCACTTGCCGTCGGTGCCGACGGTCGTGGTCGCCAGGACCTTCCCGCTGTTGCCGACGACCTTGATCGTGGCGCCGGGTGCGCCGGTGCCGATGAAGGTCGGCGACGTGGTGGTGACCGTCGCACCGCTGGCCGGGCTGGTCAGCGTCAGGACGCTCACCGGGGCGGCCGGGTTGAGAGTGAACTGGTAGGGAGTGCTGTCGGTGTTGCCGTCAGCGGTCTGGTTGACCGTTCCCACGTAGGTCCCCTTCACCAGGGTGATGGTGGAGGTGGCCGACCAGGTGCCGTTGGAGGCGACCGTGGTGGAGGCCACCACCTTGCCGCTGCTTCCCTTGACGCTGATCGTCGCACCCGGGGTCCCCTTGCCGGAGAACGTCGGGGTCGTCGAGGTCACGGTGGAGTTCAGCGCAGGGCTGGTCAGCGTGACGTTGACGTGCTTGATCATCGTGAAGGAGTACTTCGCGGTGCTCGTCACACCCGAGGCGTTCTGGGTGACCGTCCCGACGTAGCTGCCGTCGCCCAGCGCGATCGTGGACGTCGCCTTCCACGTGCCGTTGCTGCCGACCGTGGTGGAGGCGATCACCTTGCCGGAGGATCCGGCGACGGTGATCGTGGCTCCGGCCTGACCGGTCCCGGTGAACACCGGGTTGGGGTCGGACAGCTTCGCGTCGGCCACCGGAGTGGTCAGCTTCACGGGTGCCGCCGGGTTGGCGACGACGGAGAACCGGAACGGCGTGCTGCTGGTCTGACCGGCGGCGTCCGAGGACACGGTGCCGGCATAGGACCCCTTGGCGAGGGTGACCGTGGAGGTCGCCGACCAGACGCCGTCGGCCGAGATCGTGGCCTGAGCCAGAGTCGTGCCGGAAGCAGTCTTGACGGTGACCTTCGCACCCGGCTGTCCGGTGCCGGAGAACACCGGGGTCGCGGTGGTGACAGCCTGGTCGATGGTCGGCGCCAGCAGGGTCACGTTGGCCAGGGCGACAGTGAACGCGAAGTCCGCATCGCTGGTCTGACCATCGATGTTCTGGCGCACGGTGCCCGTGTAGGAGCCGGACGGCAGCGAGATCGAAGTCGCCGACCAGGTTCCGCCTGCACCCACCTTGGTGGTGGCCAGCGTGTTGCCCTTGGCGTCCAGGACCGTGATCGCCGCGCCGGCCTGACCCGATCCGGCGAACACCGGAGTCGGGGTCTTGACCGTGGCGTCCTTCGCCGGAGTCGACAGGGTCACCGCGGTCGCCGGGGCGGACGTGTTGACCGTGAAGCTGAACGTGTCAGAGCTGGTGACGCCCGACGCCGTCTGGGAGACGGTGCCGACATACGCGCCGTTGCCGAGGGAGACGGTCGAGGTCGCCGACCAGTGACCGGTCGAGTCGACCGTGCCCGAGGCGAGCAGGCGACCGCTGCTGCCGTAGACGTTGACCGTCGCGTTCGGCTGACCGGTGCCCTGGAACGCCGGGGTCGCCGTCGTCACAGTGGAGCCGTTCGCCGGGGCGGTCAGGACCACCGGTGCGACGACCGGGGTGTTCTTGTAGGTGAACCGGTACGGAGCGGACGACACCGCGCCGTTGTAGGACTGGGTGACGACACCCTCCTGCTTGCCGGCGGTCAGCGTGTAGATCGACGTCGCCGACCACGTGCCGTCGGTGCCGATGGTGGCCGTGGCCAGCTGGCGCTTGTTGGCGTCCGTGATGGTCACCGTCGCGCCCGGCTCACCCTTGCCGGAGAAGGTCGGGCGCGAGCTCGACACCGTCGCGTCGATCGCCGGAGCCGTCAGGCTCACCTGAGCGACCTTGCGGTACTCGAACTCGTACGCGAGCTCGGACACCGTGTGGTCGGTCGTGATCTGACGGACCTCGCCCTTGTAGACGCCCTCGGTCAGGCCGGACACCGGAGCAGTCCAGTTGCCGTCCGCGTCCACCGTCGCCGACGACAGGAGCCCACCGTCTTCGTCGTCGATCTCGATGGTGGCACCTGCGTCGCCGGTGCCCGTGAAGGCGGTCGGCGCTGTGCGCACCAGCGAGCCCACGGCCGGCGACCCCAGTGCGAAGGCCGGAGCCTGGACCGTGAACGACACCGACGTGTCCGTCGTGATCCCGCCCGGAGTGGTCTGCGCCGCCGTCACCGACACCGCGCCATCGGGGAGCGACACCGAGGACGTCACCGACCACTTCCCGTCGGTTCCGGCCTTCGCCGAGCCCAGGGCCGTGCCCGCGGAGGTCTTCACCGAGACGTCCGAGCCGGGCACCGCGGTGCCCGTGAACGTCGGCTTCCGGTTCGGGACCGTCGAGTCCTGCGCCGGGGTGACGATCGCGATCGGCGACGCCGGTGCGACCGTGAACGACACGGAGGTGTCGGTCGTGATCCCCGACGCCGACTGCGACACGGTCACGCTCGCCGCGCCGGCGGCCAGAGCGACCGTGGAGGCCACCGACCACTTGCCGTCGCTGCCGACGGTGCCGGTGCCGAGCGTCGTCGCGCCCGATTTGACGGTGATCGCCGCGCCCTTCTCACCGGTTCCGGTGAACGTCGGCTTCGCGACGTTGACCGTCGATCCGGCGACGGGAGACGAGATGACCACCGGAGCGCCCGGCGCCACCGTGAAGGACACGGAAGCGGACGTGGTCGAACCCGATGCGTCCTGCGACACCGTCACACTCGCGGCACCCGCGGACAGCGCAGCGGTGGAGGTCACCGACCACTTCCCGTCCGAGCCCACGGTGCCCGTACCGAGAGCCGTTCCGTCAGAAGACTTCACCGAGATCGCGGCGCCGACTGTCCCGGTACCCGTGAAGGTCGGCTTCGCCGTCGTCACCGTCGCGCCAGAGGCAGGAGACGAGATCACGAACGGCGCGTTGTAGCGGTAGGCGCCGGAAAGCGTGTACGTCGAGCCGTCAGACGTCGTGACGACCACGTCCGTGGCACCGGCCGCATGAGCCGGGACCGTCACCGACACCGACGTGCCCGACTGCGTCAGACCGGTCGCGGCCACACCACCGATCGTGACACCGGTCACGGTCTTCGTCACACCGGTCGGGAAGCCCTGCATCTTGGAGGGCATGGAGTTGTTGTCGGCGGCGTACATGAATCCGTCGGAGCCGACGATCTGTGCGCCGTAGGCGTAGTCGTTGATCGCGACGGCCGACACGACCTGGATGCCGGCCGGCATGACGAGCTCCTGGCCGTCGGGGCGGTAGATCTTACCGTCGGAACCGTTGATACCCCCGCCGGGGAAGAGAGACTTCGCGGTCACGCCGGCCGGCAACGCCAGCTTCCGGAACGACGTGCCTGACGAGCCACCGTCGTTGGTATAGACGTTCCCGTCGGAACCGATGACCGTGGTCCAGGCACGCAGACCGCTCGCCTTCGAGACCGTGACACCGCTCGGAAGCGCGATCAGCCCGCCGTCGCCCGGCCGGTAGAGGTTGTTGTCGGAGCCGATGACGGTCCCGCCGTCGACAACCGACTTGGGCGTCACACCGCTCGGCAGGCTGACTTTGCGGAAGGTTCCGCCGAAGTCGTTGAAGTACAGGTTGCCGTCGGAGCCGATCATGGTGACCGCCCAGCCGTGCATGTCGCTGGTGATCTGTGCGGGAGTCACCCCTGCCGGCATGGGCAGCGCCGCGCCGTCGGTGCTCCGGTACAGGGTACCGTTCGACCCGATGACGGTTCCGTCCGCGACGAACGACTGCGGGTTCACACCCGATGGAAGGTTGATCCGGTAGAAGTCGAAACCGCTGCCGGTGTAGTAGAGGTTGCCGTCGGAGCCGATGACCGATGCGTAGAAGTACCCGCCGGCGAACCAGCTGGTGTGTTTGACGACGGTGACACCCGTCGGGAGCCCCATCGGGCGAAAGGCCGCGTGAGGGATGTAGAACTGGTCGTCAGAGCCGAGCACACCACCACCGTGGTCCAGCTCCTTGGGGGTCACCCCCGTCGTCAGCTCGGGGACGGAGATCGTCGCGGTACCGCCGCCGGCGGCGGGCCCGTTGTTGGGAGTGATGCTGCCCGAGGTCGCGGCCGCCGCCTTCACCTGGCTGCCGACGCCCATCGAGTGGCCGGGCGCGGCTGCGAGGGCGGGAGCGGCGGTCAGGCCGACGCCGGAGGTGGCGATGGCCGCCACCACTGCCGCGGAGAGCAGGCGCTTCCGCAGGCAGTTCGTTTGAGAGTTCTTCACGATAAAGTCCTTTGATTTCCTATCGGGTAAGCGAGAATGGAACACTCTGCATCATTCCGAGCCCGCCGCTGATGCGGGGGCCGGCGGCGACAGGTATCAACTTTCTGAAGCACCCGCCGGTGTCGTCGGCGGCGGATCACCGCCCCGGGACTCCCACAGCGCAGGCTCAGCGGATGCCGAGCGCTGCGGCGATCTGGCGGCGTACGGAGTCGGTGGGCGTGTACGAGGCGTACCGCTGTGTCAGGCCGAGGTGCTGATGCGCCGCCGCCTCGAGGGCGACGACGATCTGCTGCGTGAGGCCGAGCTGAGCGGCGATCTGCTCGTCGGTGTGCCCGGCGGCCCGCATCCGCACCACGTCCCTCTGCAGGGGCGGCAGATCGGCCACCTGACGCGCGAAGGAGGTTCCCCGCGCCAGCTGGAAGAATTCCGTCGACGGCATATACGAGTTCGCCGAGAACCGGCCGAGCCGGCCACGACGGATGTTCAGCAGGCGCAGAGATCCCTGCATCGCCTTGACCACGTCCTCCACCCGCGCGGCGCCGAGGCGCGCGATCTCGGTGATCGGCAGTCCTTCGCGCAACAGCAACGGAACGAACGTGCTGAGCGCGAAGAAGCGGCCGGCGGGGAGCAGATGGCCGGGTGCGCTGATGAGCCCGGGAAGCTCGAGCAGACCGTGGCCGGTGTCGTCCGACTCGGCGAGGACCTCGGCGGCGAACCGGTTGGCGGCGCTCAGCTTGACCGGCCAGCTGTCGCCACGGGGGATCGGCAGCCGCGGGTCGCGCGGCAGGTCGAGCGCCAGTCTCAGCTGATTGCGCGCCACCTCCCGGGCGGAGGCCGGAGCACCCTGCAGGATGAGCCCGAGTCGCTCCAGCCCGGCGATCTCGAGCGGTTTCACCTTGCTGACCGGAATATGCGTGATCGAGGCGATCTCCTCGTCCGCGTACCCCCACGCCCGCATCACGAGGACAGTGTTCTGGTCCGGCGTGATGAGCCACGATATCGAGGGGATCTGAACGGGGGGCGCGATCGGCGCCCGAGGAGGGAGCGCGGCTGAGGGCGGATCCACCGGCGAGGGCGGGTCCGTCCTCGGCGTCGGGGCCGGATCGGGCGTCGACCCCGCCTGCACGGGCCCGTGGGCGGACGACGGAGGGCTGACCGGCACGGGCGACTCACCGGAGACTGATCCGTGCGGGTGTCCGCCGGTCAGACGCAGAAGCTCATCGGCGTCGTCGGCGTTCAGGAGCTGCCGCGCGTGGGAGACGAGGGTCGTCATCAGCTCGGGGGCGAGGCCGAGCTCCCCCGCGATCTGCTCGAGACCGGCCCCCTGACGGAGACGCCGGACGAGGTACTGCTGGAGCGGTGGCAGGTGCAACCGGGTGAGCCCACCGGTCGCGATCGGAGGATGGACGAGCACGGTGATCCCCACATCGGCGAGCTGGTTCTGCCCGTTGCGCAACAGTGCGCGGACGAGCGGGACGGTGAACGTCTGCCCGCCGACGAGGTGATTCATCGCCTCGACGATCTCCGTGTCGGTGAGGCTCTCGCGGGCGAGGAGCATCGCGAGACGCTGATGGTCCGACACCCCCGCCACCACGTGGATCAACGGGTCGTCCAGCGGATCGTAGAGAGTCGGTGCATCGGCGAGCAGATGACGGATGTACGCGCGGGACGACCCGACGTTCCCGAGGAGCCCGAGATGCTGGTAGGCCTTGTTCTCGAGCGCGACGATGTACCTGCGGCCGAGACCGAGCTCCTCCTCCAGGATCCGATACATGCGTTTGACATCGCCGCGGGTGGGGGCGGCGGGAAGGTCGGCCAGACGCTCGATCACGCTTCGCTGGAGGTAGGGCAACGCCACGACGTCCTCGAGCGTCGCTCCCCGTTCGATGAGCTCGACTGCGGCCTCGTCCAGCTCGGCCAAGGACCGGATGCGGGCGGGCTCTCCCACCGGCAAGAGGCGGGAGCCCCGCTGATAGTGGATCTGGTGCGTTGCGGCGGCGGTGTTGGAGATCGCGGCGATCTCGTCGAACGTGAATCCCTCGGCGACGAGCCGGAGCGTCAACGCCTCGTTGGGCGATGTCAGCCCGACGTTCAACGGTCCGGGCCCGGTCGCGAGGAAGGCGCGGGCGCGCTCGCGAGCCGCGAAGAGCTCGGCGCGCCGCTCCGCGGTCACGTCAGGGGTGGGAGCCGGAGGGCTGGGAAGGTCCGGCACGTCGGGGCTGTCGACGACCGCCGGAGATGGGACAGCGGGGGTTTCGGGGGCGGGGGGTTCGGTGGCGGGGGCCTCGACGTGCCCGTGCGAGTGCGGAGTCGGAGGGAGAAGTGGTGGGTTGTTCGGAGCGGTGCGGGACAGGTAGCCGATCTCGACCGGGTCGACATGGAAGAGCTCGGCGACGTCGTCGACCGTTCGCGGCGCGTTCGGGTCGGCGAGGAGCCGGTGGATGAGCGACTGATAGTCGGGCAGCAGGGATCGGCGCAGAGCGTCGTCGGGATCGACGATGCCGTGACCCCGGAGATCCTGGAAGATCGTGGCGCGTTGGTCGGCGACCACGTCGGGGCTGATCCCGAGTGCCTCGGCGATCTGTGCATCGTCGAATCCGGCGCGCGTGAGCCGGAGGACGGGCTCGCGGCGCAGGGTCCAGGCGACGATGTCGTCCCGGGCGCCGAAGAAGGGATCGTCCGAGATCGCCGATCCGCTCTGGTAGATGTCGTAGTGGGAGGGAGCGGCCGTCAAGCCTCGCTCGTGGGCGATCTGCTGCGCCTGCGGAACAATCGCGGGGCGGGGCTCTCCGTGCGGGACCACGGGCGGGTCGACCGGATACCGGAACGGCCAGTCGTGGTCTTGGGGTGCCGAGTGGATGAAGGGCTCGTCCGGTGTGGCCGGAGCGACCGTCTGCGCGGTCGGCGACGACGGCAGCTCCGGTGACCCGACGATATCGAGTGCCTATGCCTGAGGATCGGGAAGGCCGGGGCTCATCAGGCCCGGCGAGCCGACCGGAGGCACAGGCGGCGGTGCGGACGACAGCACCGGCTCCCCCGACGGCTCAGCGTGCGGCATCGGCGTCTCCGGGCGGTGGAGCGGCGAGATGCCCGGAGCGGGGGCCTCTGGCTGCACGACGGGAGAGGGGGCGAACGCGCGGGACAGATCATCGTCGAGTCCCACCTGCACGACGGGAGCCTGCCCGACCGGAGCAGGAACGACCGGAGGAACCTCCGGCTGAGGCGCATGCACCACCGGAACCGGAACCACCGGAG
Source organism: Leifsonia sp. LS1 (assembly GCF_020521355.1). Classification (NCBI taxonomy): domain Bacteria; kingdom Bacillati; phylum Actinomycetota; class Actinomycetes; order Micrococcales; family Microbacteriaceae; genus Leifsonia; species Leifsonia sp. LS1. The sequence goes on along the minus strand of NZ_BPER01000006.1, from coordinate 51,612 downwards.
GAACCTCCGGCTGAGGCGCATGCACCACCGGAACCGGAACCACCGGAGGCTCGGAACCGCCGAGCGCGGTGCCCGGGGCGGTGCCCGGAGCCATCCCGTCTCTGACCGTCACCGGGAGCGAATCCAGACCGGTGGCGACGCGCGGCGAGGTGGGGATCAGCTGCGGTCCGGCCGACAGTCGCGCTGCGGGCAACTCGAGTCCTGCCCCGAGGCGCCCGGCGCGGGAGAAGAGAGAGCTCGCCCCGTGCTTGATGGCGGATGCCGCTTCGCCGAGCGGGAGAAGGTTGCTGGCGAATCCGAGACCGTCCACCAGCCCGTACTGGGCGGCGAGGGCTCCAGGCCCACGACCGATAGTGGAGACGGCCTTGGTGATGAAGTCCTCCGTCACGTCGCGACCGACGTCCTCTACCCGGTTGACCAGGAACCGGCCGGCCTGACCGGCGAAGCGGCTCGCAACCTCCGGGACCGCGCGGGCGATGTTGGCGACGGTGCGCCCGACCGATCCACCCGTCTCGGCGATGATCTCGATCGTGTCCAGAACCGCTGTCCCGATCCCCGCAGTGAGGGTCGAGATCGAGTCCATCAGACCGGAGAACGCACTCATCAGCATTCCGCTCAGGATCCCTCCGGAGAAGAATCCGATCACGATCTCCACGACCACGAACACCGCGAAGAAGACCCAGGTCAGGATCTCGGACAGCGAGCACGACTGCGACTGCTGCAGTTCGGTCGCGTACGCGCGCAACTGCGAGGCATACTCGTGCAACTGGGACGAGTACCCGCCGAGATAGCTGTCGAGCTCGGCAGCGACGGCCGACACCTGATCGGCCACGGCGCCCGTCCACCGTCCGACCTGCGCGGGAGACACGGCTTCCCCCATCCGCACCTCGGTCGAGCACGCATAACGGTCGATCGCATCCGCTGCGGCGAAGATCGCTGCCGGATTGCCGTGGGGCTTCTCACACGCCATGTGGGCCACCCGTCGAGAGCGACGAGGCTCCGTCCGCCTCGTCGTAGTTGCGTGCCACGGCTTCGAGGCGGTCCAGCACGTTGTCGTACATGCGCACGATCTGGTCGTGCTGCGAGACGATCTGCGCGAGCTGGTTGCTGTAGCCCTGATTGTCGGCAGGAGTCGAGAACGCCCCGGACGCGGCCTGCATCGTCCCGTAGTTCGCAACGAACCCGGCCTCTTCCGATGAATGGCCGCGCAGGCGGGCGACGACACGACGGAGCCCCTCGACCTCCACGCTGTAACGAACGTCCATCGGGCTCCTCCAAACCACGGCCGGCGAGTGCGAGCCGACCCTCGTGCGCACGACCGCATGGCAACCGCGGGCGCGGCAGCAGGACCGGTCTCCTCCGACATCTCTACACGCACGCCGCCGCTGCCCGACGGCCGCCGGCCAGGAGTCAACTTTGGGCTCATGATCTCGTCGCGGATACGCCTCGATGCACCGGTCGGTCTACCTCCGGAGGATGACATGTGCGCCGTGCGCGACCGCAAACACGCGGTGTCGTGCTGAGGTGGGCCGTGTCACAGCCGGGGATCGCAGACGGACGTCGAGCGCGAGCCGGCCCCCTGGTGGAAGGAGCGCGACATGTGCGATCTGATGGCTCGTCGCCCAGGACGGTGACCGCCGATGTCGTGCAGCAAGCCGTCGGGCAACCCCGGTGCGATCTTCGCCGCAGCGGACGCCATCGATCGATACGCGAACGCGGTCACCACCACCGAGCACGACCTGCAGCTCGTCGCTGAGCTGGGCACCTGGAGCGGGGACGTCGCGGCACAGGCGATGGAGGTGCTCACCCAGTTCGAGGAGTGTCTGGGCGAGTACTCTGGCGGACTCCACGAATACGCTCAGCAGATCCGGGTCTACGCGGAGGAGTTGCAACGCGCTCAGAGCTGCAGCATCCGCGAGATCCTGACCTGGGTGCTGTTGATCGTCTTCGCCGTCGTGGAGATCGTGATCGGGTTCTTCTGCGGCGGGGCCATCGACGCGGCGCTGATGGGGTTGTTCGCCACGATCGCGGACGCCCTTTCCGACGCGGCGACCGCGATCGGTGGTCTGGCCCTGCAGGCCATCGAGGCGGCCTCCTCCTTCAGCGGCGCGGTCGCCCGTTCGATCGGAAACATCCTGACGACGACGCCCGAGCTCGGTTTCCCGCTGGGCGGAGCGTCCCTGGAGGGTGGAGTCGCCGTCGCCCGCGTCGGCGGCGGGATCTTCACGCGAGCCTCCGTCGAGCTGGGCGGCGGGGCCGTGCGCACGGCGGCGCAGACAGGCTCCGGTCTGCGCGCGACGGTCACCGGCGCGCGCAGCTCGTTCGAGAGCGTGGGCGGCACCGCACGTGTGGTGACGCCGCTCGGAGCCGCCGGCACGACACCGCTGGCCGACGTCTCGACAGAGCTGTCCATGGTCTCCTCCCTGCTCAGCCGGTCCGTCACACAGACGCTCGCCAAAGGAGAGCTGTACCTGTACAAGGCGGTCTACAACACGGCCGAGTGGTACCTCCAGGAGCTCGTCATCCGCGGAGTGGTCTCCCTCGATCGCCGCAGCGGCGGCTTCGTCGCACAATGGCACGACACGGAGGTGGCGGAGACCCTCGCGATCTTCACGGGCATGATCGCCGGATCACTGGGCTTCGACCTCTCGCGGGCGTTCCTCGGCACGGCGAACAAGCTGCTCCTGTCGGCCGGCATCGACATCTCGGCCGGCCTCACACGGGTGTCGAAGGTCATCCGCAGCCTCCTGCCGTCCGCGGACGACGCGAGCGTCCTCCGCGCCGCGGCCACCGAGGTCGATGGGGCCTCTCACACGGCCTCCGTTCTCACACGCGCCGAGAAGCTGGCCGTGGCACGCACCGAGCTGCGGGCGACGGAGATCGGGACGAACGTCTCCGAACTCACCCACGGCAGCGTCGTCGCCGAGACGTTCGAGGAGGTGCTGGAGAACGTCTGGGACTACGGCTCGATACTCGCGCTCTACCCGGTGTTCGCCCATGAAGACTTCGACGTGCACGAGTGGTGGTGGTACGTGGTCTTCGGCCTCGTCGAGACCCTCATCCATGTGCCGACGAAGGAGGCGGCGGGAAAGGTCTACATCGAGCACTTCGGGACGCCTCCCTCGGCCCGACCCGGCTTCGCCACCGACTTCCCGCTCCTTTCGGAGGCCGCCAAGAACCTCGGGGACCTGATGATCGTCGGAGGGATGAGCATCTTCCGCAAGGTCGCGCTCGATCCCCTCCTCGACATCGAAGGTTCATTCACCGAGTACATCGACCAGTTGCGGGAGACAGGGGAGCTCGAGCAGTTCACCCTCACCACCGACCCGTCTGCGCCCGCCGAACCCCACTGACCGTCGAGGAGGCGTCGGCGGGAACGAGCTCAGCGGCGGTCTCAGCGGAGCGTCGGCCGCTCCATCACCCAGTCGTCCTCCCAGCGCTCACCGACGAGGAACCGCTTGGAGCCGACCCGTTCGAAGCCGTGCTTGCGGTAGAACCGTTGCGCCCGCACGTTCTCCTCGTTGACGCCCAGCCACATCGCCCGCGAGCCGTCTTCCTCGGCAGCCCGCACACTCTCGGCCATGAGCCGGCCGGCGACACCGTCGCCGTGGTGGTCCGGCAGCACGTAGCACTTGCTCAGCTCGGCGGTGGGGCGCACGCGGATCGCCCGGCGCACATCCTCGTCCTCCGGCTCCCCGAAGACGATCATGGTGTAACCGATGACCTCCCCCGACGCGTCCTCGGCCACGAGGAGGCGACGGCCCGGGTCGGCGAGATAGCCGGAGAACCGCTCCTGCGAGAGGACGGTCGCGATGAAGTGCACCTTCGCCTCGTCCGACGTGTGCGGGGGGCAGGCGAGCGGGAAGGTCACCGCGGCGACGGCGGCCACAGCCGCGGCGTCCTCCACCAGGGCGGTGCGGATGGTCACGGTCATCGCACCAGGGTAGCGCTCCCGTCGCCCCGCACGACGAACCGGCCGCCCCCGGGGGAAGGGGACGGCCGGCCGGCGCGCGGTGACGGGTGCGCGGCTAGTGCCGGCCCTGCGCCACCAGGCTCAGCAGGTCGAAGGACACGTCACCGAGCCCGGTCACGGGGTCGTACCCCTTGGCCGTCTTGAGGGTGGTGTCCTGGTCGAACGAGACCAGGAAGCTGTTGCCGCTGGTCTTGCTGGTGTACGCGACCGCCTGGGTCGGGTTCTGCGGCAGCACGTCGCGGAAGCTGTTCGGCAGCACCCGCTTGACCGCGTAGAGCGTCGGGTTCGCGAACCCGATCGTCGTGTGCGTCGCCTGCTGCACGATCGCGATCTGCGCGGCCACGATCGGCGAGGCCAGCGAGGTTCCGCCGTAGGTCTCGTTCACGTAGTCGCCCACGGCGAGCGTGTCGTCGTCCACGATCGGCCGCAGCCCGATCAGGAAGCCCGTGTACGGGTCGGCCAGGGCCGAGACATCGGGCGAGACCCGCTTGCCGGAGGCGAGGGCCGCCGGCACGATGCCGCGCTGGTAGTCCGGCTGCGCGAAGACGGCGCTCGTGCCGCCTCCCGCGCCGCCGACGAAACGGCTGCCGGGGAGCGGCTCGGTGTAGCTCAGCGTGCCGTCGGCGTTCTTCACGATCTGGTCGACGGTGTCGCCCCAGCCGGTCTCGAAGGCGATCTTGCCGTTCTTGTCGATCGCCATGCTCGTGCCGCCCACGGAGGTGACCCACGGCGAGGACGCCGGGAAGTCGGGCGACGCGTAGCCGAGGTTCGCGACCTCGTCGCCGTTGTCACCGCTCGAGAAGTAGAGGCCGATGCCCTCGCCGGCGGCCTGCAGCTGGAGGTTGACCTCGCCCTGGATCACGTCGGCCGGGACCGCCTCGCCTACGTTGCCGTAGCTGTTGCTCACGATCGTCGCGAGCTTGTTGTCCAGGATCTTCGACATCGCGACATCCAGACCGCCACCGCAGTTCGTGCCTCCCACATAGAGGATGCGCGCCCCGGGTGCGATCGCGTGGACCGACTCGACGTCGAGGGTCTGCTCGCCCTGCCAGCCGCTGGGGTACTGGCACAGCTCCTGATCGGTGAAGTCGCTCGCCTTGGGCACGAGCTGCTGGTACGACGAGTTCGTCAGACCGGGCTCACCGTTCTGTGCGGAGTAGTCGTTGACGTCCTTCACGATGCTCGGGCTGGCGTACGCGTCGATGATGGCGACGGTCTGACCGGTGCCGTTCGTACCGCGCTTGTTGAGGTCGCTGAGGCCGTACGCGCTGCGCAGCTGCTGCGGGGTGTAGCCGCAGTTGTAGGTGCTGTACTTCGTCTGGCCGTTGTACGCCGCCGGCACGGTCACGGTGTTCTCACCGAAGTAGTGCGAGCACGGCGTCGTGATGACCGGCGCCGCGGCCACCTTGCGCGACAGCTGCGGCTCTCCGGAGGACCCGAGGTCTCCCTGCTGGATCGAATCCGGGCGGGTGAGGGTGCGCGACTGCTCGACGCTCACGCCCGAGACCTTGGTTCCGATCGACGCGGGCAGCGACGGCGCGGTCGCCGGCGCGATGAGCTGGCGTCCCGCGTAGTTGAAGGAGTGGAGGGAGGTGCCGAAGATCGAGCCGATCTGGTCGGGCGTCCCCCGGAAGACGACGTACTGACGGCTCGCGGGAACCGCGGTGATCGTGAGGCCGGCAGTGGTGAGGAAGCTCACCACGGCGTCCGAGTCCGCCTGCGTCGGCGAGAACCGGCCGATCCACTGCGCCGGGCTGAGCGCCTTGCGGTAGCCGGCGATCGCCGGGTTCGAAACCTGCTTCGCGAGGGTCTCCGCACCCTTCTGGTCGCGCAGCGGGAGGTAGATCTCGCCTTCGACCGTCGTATCGGCGGGTGCGGCGCCCGCGTCGTTGGCGGCGGTCGCCCACGAGGGCACGGAGTCGGCATAGGTCACCCGGTCGGCGGCGGTGGCCGCGGAGGTTCCCGCCAATGACAAAGCCACCGTGGCGGCCACGGTGGCGATGATTCCGACGACCCTCTTGTGGAGGGATCGTGTGGTGCGAGGAGTCATGAAACGTCATCCTTCACTCGGACGGACTCGGCAACGAGCCGGCGCGCGGCGCGCGCCAGGGCGAGCGTAAACCCCGTGGATCTGCCACACAAGATGGGGTAGACGGGTCTGTCGCGATACTTACCGAATGTGTACGTTCTCTCAGGATCGGACCGACGTCTCAGGAACGCCGAAGGGGCCGGTCCGGCTGCTGCCGGAACCGACCCCTTCGTGAGTCTCGCGAACGTCAGATCGCGTTGACATCCAGCGGGATGCCGGGGCCGAACGTGGTCGACACGGCGCCCTTCTGGATGTAGCGGCCCTTGGCTGCCGACGGCTTCAGACGGACGACCTCTTCGAGGGCGGCCTTGATGTTCTCGTCGAGCTGCTCCTGGGTGAAGCCCGCCTTGCCGACCACGAAGTGGACGTTGGCGTGCTTGTCGACGCGGAACTCGATCTTTCCGCCCTTGATGTCGGAGACGGCCTTCGCGACATCCGGGGTGACCGTGCCGGTCTTCGGGTTGGGCATGAGGCCACGCGGACCGAGCACCTTTCCGAGACGGCCGACCTGGCCCATGAGCTCCGGAGTGGAGACGGCCGAGTCGAAGTCGGTGTAACCGCCGGCGACCTTCTCGATCAGCTCGGCGCCGCCGACCTCGTCCGCGCCGGCGGCGATGGCCGCCTCGGCCGCAGGGCCGGTTGCGAAGACGATGACGCGCGCGGTCTTGCCGGTGCCGTGAGGAAGGATGACGGTACCGCGGACCATCTGGTCCGCCTTGCGCGGGTCCACACCGAGCTTCAGCGCGACCTCGACGGTCGAGTTGAACTTGGCGGAACCGGTCTCCTTAGCGAGGGCGACGGCCTCGGTCGGGGTGTAGAACTTGCCGGCCTCGATCTTGTCGGCCGCGGCCCGGTAGGCCTTGGACTTCTGTGCCATGAGTTTTCTCCTAACGAGAATGTGGTGCGAGCCTGGCCGGCTCTGCCACAGTGATGCCTTTCGGCGGAGGTGTGGGGGTGGGCGGTCGGGGCTTACGCCTCGACGGTGATGCCCATCGAACGGGCGGTGCCGGCGATGATCTTCGACGCGGCGTCGATGTCGTTCGCGTTGAGGTCGACCATCTTCTGCTCGGCGATGGCGCGCACCTGGTCCTGGGTCAGCTTGCCGACCTTGGTGGTGTGCGGGACGCCGGAGCCCTTGGCGACGCCTGCCGCCTTCTTGATGAGCTCGGCCGCGGGCGGGGTCTTCAGGACGAACGTGAACGAACGGTCCTCGTAGACGGTGATCTCGACCGGGATGACGTTGCCGCGCTGCGACTCCGTCGCGGCGTTGTACGCCTTGCAGAACTCCATGATGTTCACGCCGTGCTGACCCAGGGCCGGGCCGATCGGCGGGGCCGGGTTGGCGGCGCCGGCGTTGATCTGAAGCTTGATCAGACCGGTGACCTTCTTCTTCGGTGCCATGTCTCTTCCTTCTTTGTGTATTCGAGCGGCGACGGATCGCTCCGCGACGCTCTCCCGGTTTCTCGGCCCTTCCGAGACCCGGTGATCTGAAAACTAGGGGGTCAGAGCTTCGTGACCTGGTCGAAGCTCAGCTCGACCGGGGTCTCGCGCTCGAAGAGCGAGACGAGGACGGTGAGCTTGCCGCTCTCCGGCTTGATCTCGCTGATCGATCCGGGCAGGCCCGCGAACGAGCCCTCCTTGATCGTGATGGTCTCGCCGATCTCGAAGTCCACCTCGGCCGGGATGACCCGGGCGGCGGCCTTCTGGCCCTTGGCGGCGCCCTTGACCGGCGCGGCATCGACCTGGACGAGGCTCTTCAGCATCGAGAAGGCCTCCTCGAAGCGCAGCGGCGTCGGGTTGTGCGCGTTCCCGACGAAGCCGGTGACGCCCGGCGTGTGGCGGACGACCGACCAGCTGTCCTCGTTGAGGTCCATGCGCACGAGCACGTAGCCCGGGATGCGCACGCGGTTGACCATCTTGCGCTGGCCGTTCTTGATCTCGACCACGTCCTCCATCGGGACCTGGACCTCGTAGATGTAGTCCTCCATGCTCATCGAGACCATACGGTTCTCGATGTTGGACTTCACCCGGCGCTCAAAGCCGGCGTAGGAGTGGATGACGTACCACTTGCCGATCTTGCTGCGGAGCTCGGTGCGGAACTCCTCGTACGGGTCGGTGGCGACCTCGTCCTCGTCTTCCACGGCCTCCTGAGCAGCCTCGGCTTCGTCGTCGCTGTCGACCTCGAGAGCCTCGTCGACGGCCTTGTCGGCCTCGGGGTCGACGGCCTCCGCCATCGCGTCGAGCACGGCGTCGAGGTCGATCTCCGTGCCGTCCTCCGCCACGATGTGCAGCGCCTCGTGCTCGGCGGCGTCCGACGCGTCCTCGTCGTGCTCCAGCACGTTGCCGGTCTGCGCCTCGTCGTCTTCGGAGGACTGCTCGGCAGCGGTGGCCCAGTCCACGTCGTCGCGATTCGTCTCAGACACTGAATTCATTCCATTTCTGTCGGGGAGGCCGGTGTTCCGGCCGAGCCGGTCGGCTCTAGGTGGGGTTGCCGAAGACCCAGACAACACCCAGGCCGAACAGCCAGTCGAGGAGGGACACGAGCGCCATCATGATCACCACGAAGACGAGCACGACCCCTGTGTAACTCAGGAGCTCCTTGCGCGTCGGCGTGACGACCTTCTTGAGCTCGCCGATGACCTGGCGGATGAACAGCGCGATGCGCGCGAAGGGGTTGCGCCTCTCAGCGCGCTCCTTCTTCGCGTTGGCGACGATGTCCTCGCTCGGCTCGTCGATAACTTTTCGGGCCACCTCGTTACACCTTTCGTGGGCCGACATCGGAATGTCGACTTGCAGGGCGGACAGGAATCGAACCTGCAACCTGCGGTTTTGGAGACCGCTGCTCTGCCAATTGAGCTACCGCCCTAGGGAAGACGAACCCGCGAGCCCTCCGCGACGTTCCCGATCAAGGCTAGCCGATCACGCATCCGAATGTGCTCCGGATGCCTGATCACAGCTCGGCAGGACTGCCGTCGCCGTCACCGAAAAAAGGCGCAGAAAAGCTTGGCAGATTCAACCACCGCGTCAAGTGTACGTGACGCCGCACCCGCTGCGCAAAAGCACCCGCCTCCTCACTGCCGGCCTCGGTCCGATCCGGCGCGAGACGTCACAGAGCGCCGATTTCCCCCGCCCCCTCGACCCCATCGGGGCGTGTCGTGACATCTCACCCGATTCGTCGAGCGGGAGGCTGTGGACAACCCGTTCAGGCGCCTATCGGCACGGGAGAGTGGGGCCATGAACACCGCACTCCCCTCCGACCTCCGCCGCCGAACCCTCTCCGTCCGCGAGGCGCGCAGCCTCGGCGTCAGCCCCAAACGACTCCGCGGACCGGGGGTGGTGCGCCCCTTCCACGGCGCGGTCACGACCACTCCGCCGCAGACACTCGACGAGCGGTGTCGCGCTTTCCTTGCCGTGGCGCCGCCCGGCGCGTTCTTCTCGGGCCCCACGGCGGCTGCGCTGCACGGCCTCCCGCTCCCGCGCCTCCCCTCGGGGCTCCACGTGTCCGTCCCCGCCCCGGCCCGCGCGCCGCGCAGAGCCGGCGTGCACGGGCACTCGGTGCGTGTCGCCTTCGGCGACGTGGTGGTGCAGGACGGCCTGCAATTGAGCGCGCCGAGCCGCGCCTGGTGCGAGCTCGCCGGAACGCTCGCCCTCGAGGATCTGGTCGTCGCCGGCGATGCCTGCTCCGGAACTCCGGCGAGCGCGACCCACGACGATCACTGCGAGCCGCGCTCGATCGGTCGGTGGCCAGACGGGGGCGGCCCGACCTGGTCAAAGCCCTCGGACTGCTGGATCCGCGGGCGGCGACGCCGGAGGAGTCGCGGCTGCGATTCCGGCTCGCGGACGCCGGCATCATCGGCTACGAGACCGCCTTCCCCATCCGCACCGGCTCCGGTCGCGCACACCCGGGCGGGCTGGTCTTCCCCGAGCGCCGGGTGATCCTCGAGTGTCGGCACGGACGGGCGCAGACCGACCGGGATGCGCGCGACACGACGGAGCGAAGGCTCGACCTCCAGGCGCACGGCTGGACGATCGTCGAGCTCGGCCCGCACGACCTCGCCGATCCGGGGATGCCGCGACGCGTGCGCGCGATCCTCGCCCGGGCGACGCGATGAGCGCCCGAGGAGGGCTCGCGATCACGCCGTGGGGGCGACTACAGCAGCTTTCGCTCCAGAGCCCAGGCCGTGAGCTCGTGCCGCGACGAGAGCTGCAGCTTGCGCAACACGGCGGAGACGTGGGTCTCGACGGTCTTGATCGAGATGAACAGCTCGGAGGCGACCTCCTTGTAGGCGTACCCACGGGCGATCAATCGCATGACCTCGCGTTCGCGCGCGGAGAGCCGGTCGAGCTCCTCGGTCGACTCCGCCTGCTCGCCGGCCGCGGCGCCGAAGGCGTCCAGCACGAACCCGGCCAGCTTCGGCGAGAAGACGGCGTCTCCGCCGGCGACCGCCACCACGGCGTCGCTGACCTGCCCGCCCGAGCTCCCCTTGGTGAGGTAGCCGCGAGCACCCGCTCGGATGACACCCACCACGTCCTCCGCGGCATCGGAGACGCTCAGGGCCAGGAAGCGTGTCCGCGGACACTCCGCCGCCGCACGACGCAGGACCTCCGCGCCACCCCCTCCCGCGCCGCCGGGGAGGTGAACGTCCAGGAGCACGACGTCGGGCTGGGAGCGCACGATCGCCGTGACGGCGGCCTCCACATCGGCGGCCTCTGCGACGACCTCGAGACGCTCATCGAGGTCGGACCGAAGCCCGGATCGGAAGATGGAGTGGTCGTCGACGATCACGACGCGGATGCGCCCGGCGTCGGCGCCCTCAGAGGTGTCGCCGGTGTCGTCTGTCATGGTTCCTCACTCGCGAACTCGATTCTCAGGTGGACCTCGGCGCCCGTCGGGCGCGAGGTGACGGTCGCCGCCCCGCCTGCGCGGCGCATCCGGCCGATGATGGACTCCCGCACACCCAGTCGGCCCTCGGGCAGGGCGTCGACGTCGAAGCCGCTGCCGCGATCGCGCACGAAGACGTCGGCGCAGCCGGTGCCGCCCTCCACGTACACCGAGACCTCGCCGCCCGCGTGCCGGGCGGCGTTGAGCATCGCCTCACGTGCGGCCGCTCCGAGCTCGGGCGGTGCGTTCCGCACCGGCTCGCCAACGGAGACGATGTCGAAGTGGACCGAGTGGTCGATCTCCAGTGCCGCCGCGACGTCGCGCAACTCGCCCGCGAGATCCGCGTCCTCGCGCTCCGCGGCGTGCGCGCCATCGGCGTACAGCCACTCCCGCAGTTCGCGCTCCTGGGCGCGGGCGATGCGGCCCACCTCGCTCGAGGCTCCTGCACGGTTCTGGATGAGGGCGAGAGTCTGCAGCACGGAGTCGTGCAGATGGGCCGCCATCTCCGCCCGCTGCTCCTCCTTGATACGCGCCGTGCGTTCCGAGATGAGCTCCCGCCACAGACGCAGCGCCCACGGCGCGACGAGCACGGCCGCCCCGGCGAAGGTCGCCGCGATGATCCCGATCCAGAGCGGGCCGGAACTCCTGGCGCTCTGGAGAACGCTCAGCACGAGAGCGACGATCACGAGGAAGGCTCCGGCGGCGACGCGGAACGCCGTGGCGGAGAACGGGGTCGGGAGCAGGCTGTCGTCCTCGACGAGCTGGTCCCATGCCACCGCGGCCACGAGCAGGAGTATGGCGAGGATCAGGAAACTGATTCCCGCGCCGACGGCTCCATCGGCCACCAGCACGACAGAGACGACTCCAGAGGCCGCCCCGGCGATCCCGAAGAGCCAGGGGATGTTGACCCGGCGGCGCACTCTCTCGACCGCTTCGCCGTCGATCGGCGACCGCAGCGGCGTGAGCGCCCAGAGCCACAAGTAGAAGAGGATACCCGCCCCGCCCACGAACGACGTGCCGACGAAGATCCACCGCACCGCGGCGACCGGCCAGCCGAGGTGGTCGGCGAGCGCCTCGCACACTCCACCGAACACGCACTGGCGCGGCCGCGCGAGAGGCGTCCTGGCAGCGGGAGCGGTGGGGGTCATGACCAGAATCCAAGCAGACCAGGAGGCCCCCGGACAGCCCACGGCCCGGGTAATCAGGGTCCGTTCAGGGTGTCACCCCATGTCGCGCCGCTCACCCGCGAGCCAGGATCGAAGCATGTCACAGAACGACTCCACCACCACACCGCCGCCCTATGGCGGGCCGAGCACCGGGCTCTCGGGCCGCGGCGGCCGCTTCTTCGACTGGATGCGCAGCCTCGGCGTCGTCCGCGCGGACGGCTGGGTCGGCGGCGTGTGCGCCGGCGTCGCCTATCGGCTCGGCATCGACCCGCTGATCGTCCGCGGCATCGTCGTCGTGGCCGCCATCCTCGGCGCGCCGGCCGTGCTGATCTACGCGCTGGCCTGGGCGTTGCTGCCCGACCGCGACGGACGCATCCACCTCCAGCGCCTCTTCGAGGGCGACATCGAGGCCCCGATCGTCGCCATCGGCGTCCTGCTCGTCTTCTCGTTGCTCCCGTGGTCGAGCGGCCTCGGCTGGTTCGGCGGAGGCTTCTGGGACGACTGGGGCTGGGCGCAGATCGTCGGCAGGGTGTTCTGGACGCTGCTCGTGCTCGGGCTCGTGGCCGGACTGATCGTCTTCGCCGTCCGCGCCGCCGACAAACGGCCGACCGCCCGCACACCCGAGGCGTCCGCGCCGTCGCGGGACTCCAACGCGACCGCTGCCGCGAGCGCCGCAGCCACCACGGCCGCCCCCGCCGAGGACATCGACCGGGCAGCAGGGGACAGTACCGAAGCCGGCGCCCCGACCGTCGCACCGGAACCCGGTGCAGCAGTCCACGGGGCGCCCGCCCCGCCCCTCGACATCACGGCCGAGCCCGTCGCCCCTCCCGCGCCCACCATCGGGGCGAGCCAGCAGGAGGTCGCCGACTGGCAGCGCCGGCAGGCCGAGTGGAAGGCGGACCACGCCCGCTGGAAGGCGCGCCTCGCGGAGGACATGCGTGCCGTCAAAGCGCAGCGATCCGCCGAGATGCGGTCCCAGGCCGCGGCGGCGAACGCGGCGGCCAACGCCCGCCGCGCCGCCTACCGGGCGGCCAACCCTCGCGTCGGGGCCGCCCTCGGCTGGCTCACCGTCGGTCTCGCCATCATCGCGGGGGCGGCCGTCTCCGCCCTCTGGATCCCGCTGACCGGCTCGTCCGGTTACGCCGTCACGGCAGCGCTCGCCGCCGCGACCCTGATCTTCGGCGTCGCCGCGCTCGTGGCCGGCCTCGCCCGTCGCCGCAGCGGATTCTTCATCACGTTCGGCATCATCCTGGCGGTGATCACCGCTCTCACGGCCGCGCTGCCCGGCGGGGCGCGGGCGGGCTTCTCCGCCTCATCCGTCGTGGTGGGGGCGGACCGGACCCTCACCCCCGCGGCGGACGCATCCTATGTGCAGGGGTGGGGGTCGACCACCATCGATCTGACTGACGCGGTGACGGCCCCCGGGACCCCGGAGATCGAACTGGCCAAGGGTGCCGACCCCACGACGGTGATCGTGCCGGCCGACGCGACGGTCCGCATCGAGGCCGCCACGGCGTCCACGGTGACGGTGGCCGACCCCTCGGGGACTGTGCACGTGCACCGCTGCCAGGCGCGACCGCTCGGGGGGTGCAGCGCGAACATCCTGGTCGGGCCCGCCGGCTCCCCCGCGGCTGTCGTCCGCATCGCCCAGATCGACGAAGTGCTCGTCCAGCGCGAGCAGAAGTGAGGAACACCATGACCACCGACGAGACCCCCCAGTCCGAGTCCGCCGCGGGTACCCAGCCCACCGTCCCGCTCGCCGACCAGACCCAGCCCACGACCCCGCTCCCCGCCGAGCCCTGGCTCACACCGCCTGCCCCGGCGGGCTGGGCCCCGACCGCCTCCGCGCCCGGCCGCTCTCCGATCCGCTGGGGAGGCGTCGTGTGGGGCCTCCTGCTCGTCGTCTTCGCTGCGAGCACGCTGTTCATCCTCTCGGCGCCGGAGCGTCTGGCCTCCGTGGAGGTCTGGCTCGCCGCTCTGACGCCGGGGACGGCCTGGGCGCTGTGGCTGGCCGCGGCCGGCGTGCTGATCGTGGTGTTCGCACTGCTCGGCGCGATCCGATCGGCGCAGCGACGCCGTCAAGCGGCATGATGGGGCGGGACTGACACCTCCCCGGCGGGCGGTCTCCGTCCGGGGTCTCCGTACGACGTGCAGCTCGTTCGAGGCGTTGCGCGAAGTGCACGTCGAGATCGCGGGACTGATCGCCTGGCGCTGGATCCGCACGGACGGCTGGGCCCGTGGACGCGGCGCCGCGGGCGCGTCCGGCGCATCGTTCTGCACAGACGGAGGTCCGCTCGCCTTCTCCACGGATCCACGCGCCCGCCGTCCGGCCGTCGGCCGCCTCTGAAACGATGGCTGCATGAGCACCACCAGAGACCTCGCCGTCGCCAGCCTCCGAGCCCTCGTCGGTCGCGACGACGCGGACTTCCATTCGGGACAGTACGAGGCGATCGCCGCCCTCGTCGACGAGCGGCGACGGGCGCTCGTCGTGCAGCGCACGGGCTGGGGCAAATCCGCGGTGTACTTCGTGGCCACGATGCTCCTGCGGCAGCGTGGCGCGGGCCCCACGATCCTGGTGTCGCCGCTGCTCGCGCTCATGCGCGACCAGGTGGCCGCCGCCGAGCGGGCCGGGGTGCGCGCGGTGACCATCAACTCCGCGAATCGGCACGAGTGGGACGACGTGGCCGCACGGCTCCGCGAGGACTCCGTTGACGTGCTGCTCGTCTCGCCGGAGCGGCTCAACAATCCGGATTTCCGCGACCAGAATCTCCCCGACCTGATCGCGCGCAGCGGGCTCCTGGTCATCGACGAGGCGCATTGCATCTCGGATTGGGGCCATGACTTCCGCCCCGACTACCGGCGCCTCCGGGAGCTGATCGTGGCGCTGCCGAACGGTGTGCCCGTCCTCGCCACGACCGCCACCGCGAACGAACGGGTGGTCGCCGACGTCGTCGAGCAGATGGGAGCGGGCGACGACCAGGCGGAGGTGCTGACCATCCGCGGGCCGCTCGCACGACGTTCGCTTCGGCTCGGGGTCCTGACCCTGGAGGACGCGACCGCACGGCTGGCGTGGCTGGCGAGCAATCTGGGGGGCCTGCCCGGCAGCGGGATCGTCTACACACTGACCATCGCGGCGGCGGAGGACACCGCACGGGTGCTCCGCACGGCCGGCTTCGAGGCGTACGCGTATACCGGGCAGACGGATACGGCGGAGCGAGAGGACCTCGAAGGCCGGCTGAAGCGTAACGAGGTGAAGGTGCTCGTGGCCACGAGCGCTCTCGGCATGGGCTTCGACAAGCCCGATCTCGGTTTCGTCGTCCATCTGGGCGCGCCGTCCTCTCCCGTCGCCTACTACCAGCAGGTGGGCCGCGCGGGCCGGGCGACGGACAACGCGGACGTGCTGCTGCTCCCCGGCCCCGAGGATCGCGCCATCTGGCAGTACTTCGCCACCGCCTCGATGCCATCGGAGGAGAAGGCGGCGGCCGTGCTCGACGCACTGTCGCACGAGGCGCAGTCGACGCGGGCGCTCGAGAGCCGCGTCGACCTCAAGGCGTCGACGCTGGAGCTCCTGCTGAAGGTCCTCGACGTCGACGGGGCCGTACGGCGCGTGTCCGGAGGATGGGTTTCCACCGGGCGTCCGTGGGTGTACGACCGGGAGCGGTACGAGCGCATCGCCGCCGCCCGTGAATCGGAGCAGCAGGCGATGCTCGAGTACGAGCGGACCGATGCCTGCCGCATGCAGTTCCTGCAGGAGGCACTGGACGACCCTGCCGCTGCTCCCTGCGGCCGCTGTGACAACTGTGCGGGAGCCTGGTACCCGGACGTCATCGCCGCTGACGCGTCCGGCACGGTCTCCGCGATGCTGGACCGCGTCGGCGTGGAGATCGAACCGCGCAAGCTCTGGCCGACCGGCGCGGACCGGTTGGGGGTCGCGATGCGAGGCCGGATCGCTCCCGCCGAGCAGCTCGCACCCGGTCGCGCGCTCGCCCGGCTCACGGACCTGGGATGGGGCAACAGGTTGCGTGACGTGCTGGCACCTCAGGCGCCGGATGCGGTGTGCCCGCCCGAGCTGCTCGGCGCCTGCATCCGCGTCCTCGCCGACTGGGGATGGGAGGAACGACCGGTCGCCGTCGTCGCCATGCCCTCCCGCCGCCGGCCGCGGTTCGTCGAGTCACTCGCCCGCGGCTTCGCGGACGCCGGCCGGCTCCCCTTCCTCGGCTCGCTAACGCTCCACGGCGGAGGACCGACCGGCGATCCCGGCGGGAACAGCGCATTCCGCCTCGCCGCCGTGTGGGACCGCTTCGGCGCAGACGGGCTCGACATCCCGGCCGGGCGGCCCGTCCTCCTGGTCGACGACCTGGTCGACAGCCGGTGGACGATCACGGTCGCCGGCCGTGCGCTCCTCCAGGCCGGGGCCTCCGCCGTCCTGCCGTTCGCCGCCGCGCTCCGTGGGTGAGGACGCGCAGAGTCGAATCCGGCGACCGGATCGCAGGAGTGACCTCGGCGCTGGCGCGCTAGATGAAGTCGCCTCCGCCGAAGTCGCCCCCGCCGAAGTCGCCTCCGCCGAAGTCTCCCCAGCCGCCTCCGCTATCGCCCCAGCCGCCACCGTCGCCCCAGCCACCGGCGTCGCCGCCGGCGTCGGCACTCGACGTCTCGGCTCCGGCAGTCTCGGTCGATCCCGGCCCGCCGTCGCCGGACGGATCGGCACCGGACGGTTCGGCACCGGAGCCGTCCGCGCCCGCCTGACTGTCGAGAGGCGACGGAAGGAAAGCGCTGACCAGAGCCGATCCGATGACGTAGCCGGCGACGCTTCCGAGGAGGGAGGTGGCGAACATCCCGCCGAGGCCCATTCCGCCACCGGCGCGACCGCCGAGCGATCGTTCGAGGGTGCCGGGCTGACGCAGCTCCGAGCGCGTGGCGGCCTGAGCGAGCGAGCGCGGGTCGTCGCCGCGCGGCTGCTCGCCGGCCGGCGCGTTCTCGCTGAGCTGCTGGAACAACAGTCGGCGCTGCTCCGACGTGAGCTTCGTGAACGCCTCCTCGTGCACCTGTTCGATCGTCTCCGGCGGGGCGGTGCGCAGCAGATAACGGTAACGCTCGACGGCGATCTCGTCCTCGCTGCGGGCGGCCTGCGGTACGGTGTCCGACGCCGTCTGCGCGACGGGCGCCTGCGGCGGCAGAGAGCGCGGCTCTTCGCGTCCGAGAAGGCGGTCGAGGAATCCCATGGTCGTGCCCCTTCGATCGACGGCTCTGCGGGTGCGCCGTACGACGAAGAGCCTACGAAGTCTGCGTGTGAGAACTCTCAGAGAGTGCCGTGGGGGCGCCTACAGCACGAGCCCGACGAGGATCGGCTCCGGCCGGAGCAGGACGCCGAAGTCGGACTGCACCCGGGCCTGGATGAACGACGCGAGCTGGACGACGTCCCGGGCCGTTCCTCCGCCGCGGTTGACGATCGCGAGCGTGTGCTTCGAGGAGATGGCAGCGCCGGAGCCCGGCAGGGCGAAGCCGCGGCGGATGCCGGCGTTCTCGATGAGCCACGCGGCGGAGAGCTTCACGTCGTACGGGCCGTCGGCCAGCGGCGGGATGTCGAGAGGATGCACGCCGCCGGGTCGGAGCCCGATGACCGCGTCCGGCTCCGGCGGGGTCACCGGCCAGCGCGGCGCCGACGCCGGCAGCGACCGCGCGAAGCTCTCCGACACGATGGGGTTGGTGAAGAAGCTGCCCGCGCTGACCGAATCCGGGTCGGCCGGATCGAGGACCATGCCCTTCGACGAGCGGAGGGAGAGCACTGCGCGACGCAGCTCCGCGATCGGGACGCGGGATCCGAGCGGGACGCCGAGGGCGTCGGCGAGCTGGGCGTACGCGACCGGCGCGCTCTGCGGGGCTCCGACACCGCCGGGGACGGTGCCGTCGACCAGCTGGAGATCCACGGAGAGGACGACCCCCTGGAGGCCCCCCTTGAGCACCGACATGCGATAACCGAGGCCGAGCTCCGGTTTCGTGAGGGTTCGCACTTCGCCGGATTCGTAGTCCAGGAACTCGACGCCGAGGAGCGCGGACTCGATCTCCTGACCGTACGCGCCGATGTTCTGCACCGGCGCCGCGCCGGTCGAACCGGGGATGCCCGAGAGTGCCTCGATTCCGGACCAGCCGTTGCGGACGGTGAGCGCCACCAGGTCGTCCCACGGCTCTCCCGCCTGCACTCGCAGCCGAACCAGCCCGTCCGGGGCGGGAAGGCGCTCCACGCCGCGCGTGACGATGCGGAGGACGGTGCCGTCGAACCCCTCGTCGCTCGCGATCGTGTTGGATCCGCCGCCGAGGAGCAGCCAATCGTCGCCGCTCACCCAGGTGTCGAGCGCGGCGGCGACGAGCGTATCGCGGTCGTCCGGTGCGAGCAGGCGCGACGGCGCACCGCCGACCCGCATCGTGGTCAGCTCCGAGAGCGCCAGGGCAGACGGCGCGGTCGGCTGGGGATCGGTCATGCCAGCGAGACCCGCACCTGGGCCTTGCCGAGCACGGTCTCCCCGTTGAACGTCGTGGTCAGGTCGACGCGGGCGGTCTGCGCCTCCGCGTCGAGCTGGCCGATCTTCGCGGTGACGGAGACGGTCGCGCCCGAGACCGGGTCGACGACGATCGGGCGCGTGAAGCGCACCTGGTAGTCGGCCACGCGGGCCGGGTCGCCGGCCCAGTCGACGACCGGCTGCACCGCGAGGCCCATGGTGAGCATCCCGTGCGCGATCACGCCCGGGAGTCCGACCGAGGCGGCGATGTCGTCGCGGTAGTGGATGGAGTTGAAGTCGCCGGACGCGCCTGCGTAGCGGACCAGGGAGTCGCGGCTGAGCTCGTAGTCGCGCTCGGCGACCACGTCGCCGACGGAGAGGGACGCGAAGTCGGGTGCGGTGGAGGTGTGCGCGGTCATGACTCGTCCCCTCGAACGACCAGTGTGGAGATGGAGGTGACGACGTGCTCGCCCGCCGCGTCGTTGATGACCGTCTCCGCGGTGACCATGGAGTGTGCGCCGAGCGATTTCACGGCCGTGACCGTGAGTGTGCCGGTCAGCTCGTCGCCGGCGACCACGGGGCGCGAGAACGTGAACCGCTGGTCCCCGTGGACGACCCGGCTGAAGTCGATGTCGGCCTCCGGGTCGGCGAGCAGCTGATCGAGCGACAGCTGCTGGACGACGATCGAGAACGTCGGCGGCGCGACGAGGTCGTCGTGACCGGCGGCCCGCGCGGCATCGAGGTCGAAGGAGGCGGGGTCGGTCGCGAACACGGCGCGTGCGAACTCGCGCACCTTCTCACGCCCCACGAGATAGGGGGCGGTCGGCGGGAACGCACGGCCCTGGAGAGCTGGATTCACTGGCACCCGTCGATTCTACGGTGACAGACAAAAAGGGAGCCCCGGCACCAGGCCGGGGCTCCCTCTTACGTGTGGTCGGCGCCTACTGGCAGCTGTCGCACTGCAGCAGGTCCATCGGGTCGACGGGAACCGCGTAGCCGCCGACGCTGTCGTTTTCGTAGTCCATGATGGCCTCCCCTGAAGTCTCGTTTTTCACCGCTTCGCGCGGTGTTCACCCACTATATAACCCTAATGACACGATTGTCATTCCACTACATGTAGTGTTTTCCAACTTTTTCGCCTCGACCCCCATCGTAGGGCCCACCACCGACATCGAGCCCTCCGATCAGGCTCCCGCAGCGACCCAGCAGACCGACGGAGATGTCACTTCTGACCAGCGAAAACGATGCCGGCTGGCGCCCTGCCGCACTCCCCAGCGGTCGCCGAACCGCCGACCCCGCGGGCCGTGTCCGCGTCGGCGTGTCGGCGTGTCGCCCCGTCCCCCTTCGGCGTGGCGTCCGCGCGGTGTACTGATGGGGGCGACGCGCCGCCGGGCGCGATGAGGGAGGCGGTCATGGCGGTGTTCGCGATCACGGGCGGGCGGGGCCGCATCGGGAGTTCGGTGATCCCGCGCCTGATCGGCCACGGTCACCGCGTGCGGTCGATCGACATCGTCGACGGCCGCGACGGGGCGCCGGGCGAGGAGGTACGTGCGTCCATCGACGATCGGGATGCGCTGGCCGCGGCGTTCCGGGGCGCTGGCACGGTCGTCCACCTCGCCGGAGCCGCGTCCGAGCGCCCGTGGGACGAGATCCTCTCGACGAACATCGACGGCACCCGCAACGTGCTCCAGGCTGCGTACTCGGCGGGGGTGCCACGGGTACTCCTGGCGAGTTCCATCCACGCGCTCGGTTGCGCGCCGGCCTCGACGGCGCGCAGTGCACTGGTGCTGCCGCCCCGACCGGACACCTACTACGGCGTGAGCAAGGCGGCGATGGAGGCGCTCGGCAGCCTCTACGCCGATCAGTTCGGGATGGCCGTGGTGTCGGCGCGCATCTGCACGTTCGCCGAGCGGCCCGAGGACTCGCGGTCGCTCGCCACGTGGCTCTCGCCGGGGGACGCGACGCGGCTGATCGAGGCGGCGGCGGCGATCCGCGAGCCCGGCCACCACATCGTCTGGGGAGTGTCCGCCAACCGGCCGGGCTGGTTCCCCCTCGAAGAGGGAGAGGCGATCGGCTACTTCCCGCAGGACGACGCCGTCGCGGTGGCGGAGCGCGCCGGCGGCCCGACCGAGCCGCCGAGCCTCGACGTTCCGCTCGGCGCTCCGTTCGGCGACAGCCGGCATCCGGTGGGGCTGGCCTGGTAGCGCGTACGGAGGGGACAGCCGTGCGCCACCCAGCGCCGGCTGTGCCGTACGGGTTATCGGGCTGGACGCCGCTGGGCGGAGGGCGCGGCCGGTTAGGGTGCATTCGGCGTCGCCTGCAGGGGCAATGACGACGGCGCCAGGAGGGGACAGGCGCCAGGGGGCTGCCCGACCCCGCCAGGGCGTCCGATACGCGCTACGGGCGCCCTGGCACCCACATTCCCCAATGCAGTGCGGGCCTCTACGGAACCTCCGGAGGCGGGTTACTGAGCGTGGCCACGCTCTACCGAATGTCGCGCGATGGTCGTTCACACTGGAATCCGATCCCAACCCGATCAGGATCTCCCACCCGAACCAACATCCGTCGCTTCCGTGCCGTGCGTCCTAGCGCCGGCCGATGCGTGCCTCGCGCAGAGGGATGTCGAGTCGGCGTCTGGAGGGATCTCCACACGTCGGCTCCACGAAACGAGGTTCCCATGTACCAGTCCGCACCCATCGGCGGCGGTCTCACCGTCGGCGGCGTCCTCGCCGCGACCGGCGGCGGCTCCATCATGACCGTCGTCGGCGTCACCATCGTCTGCCTGTTCCTCCTCCTCGGCGGTCTCCTCCTGCTGCGTGCAGCGGGTCATCGCCGCCAGGACAAGGCCGCTCACGACATCGGCGCACGTCATGCGATGGGGGGCCGTCATGTCGGCTGAGCTCGCTGAGACCGTCGCGCTTCCCCGCCGCCGTGCCGACCGTGGGCGCCGCGGGTTCCCGCTCGCGCGCATCGCCGCGTGGCTGACCGCTCTCGCCCTCGTGGCCGTCGGCGTGCTCGTCATGCTGAACGAGCGGGTCGTCCGCGAGTTCGAGGCGCACGCGATGGTCTGGATCGCCCACGACCTGCTCGGCTCCGAGGCTGTCCTCGCGTTCCGCGGGGGAAATCCCGCGATCGCGTTCCCCGCCGGTGACGGCTGGGTGCTCGCGGTCATCACCGTCCAGTGCGCGATCGCGCTCTACCTCGGACCGATCGCGATCTTGGCGGGGCTGCTCGCTCTGCGGCGCGGAGTCCGGATCCACCGGGTGATCCTCGCAGCGGCGGCCGGCGTGGCCGGCATGATGGTGCTCAGCCTCGTCCGCATCGGAATGCTCATGTATGCCTGGGGCACCTGGGGGATCGAAGCATTCCGCTGGTTCCACGGGCCGGTCGGAACCATCTTGATGCTC
This sequence comes from Leifsonia sp. LS1, assembly GCF_020521355.1. Taxonomy (NCBI): domain Bacteria; kingdom Bacillati; phylum Actinomycetota; class Actinomycetes; order Micrococcales; family Microbacteriaceae; genus Leifsonia; species Leifsonia sp. LS1. The sequence goes on along the minus strand of NZ_BPER01000006.1, from coordinate 29,598 downwards.
GTCGGGATGGCCGGCGCGCTGGTCCTCATGGCCGTCGTCGCCTTCAAGCGGCCTCCCGGTAGCACCCGCCCCGCCCCGCGTGGCCGGCGCGCCGCGACCACTCCCCGCGCCTCGGACGACTAGCCCGGTCGACGAGCCCGCTCGACCAGCCCGGTGGGCCCCCCCCCCCCCGCCCCCCCCCCCCCGGGGGCCGCGCCCCGCGCGGCCAGCACCCCCTCCGCCCCCACCGAACGCTCGCAAGGAGCCGCCCTCTCCGGACCACCCGCCGGAGCACCACAGCACCGCCGACACCACCCGTTAGGGGTAGACCATGGTACCCGTCCTCGCCGTCGCCGCCTCCGTCGTCATCTGCATCTCGTTCGCCTACCTCTGGCGTGATCAAGCGCCCGCTGCTCGTCGTCCGCGCCTCCACGGAGCGGCCCGAGGTCATGGGCTCGTTCGCCGAGCGGGTACTGCCCGGCACCGAGATCTCCACCATCGTGGATCGCTGGATCGCCGAACGCGACGAGCGTCACAGGGCCTTGGCCGCGCTCCCCAGCCCGTACGGGGACGGGACTGCGTCCGTGCGGATCGCGGGCGAGATCCGTCGCCTCGTGGAGGCACGCGCGGCCTGAGGCGGAGCGTCCTGGCCGGCCCTCAGCCGTCCGCGCGGTCGTCGTCACCCCCGAGGTCGATGAATGTCGCGCGGCGTGGTGCTTCGTCGCCGCCGCGCCGGAGCAGGGCGACCGCGCACGATCCCCCGGCGGCGAGCGCCGCCAGCGACCCGAGGCCGGCCACAGCCGCCCTGGCCGCACCCGCGGCACCGACCGTGACCGCATCGTGGAGGAGGGTGTCGAGCAGGACGGCGGCGCACCAGACACCGACACCGATCAGCGCGACGTCCAGAGCGGCGACGGAGCTGCGCTGCACGCGACTCACGGCGAGCCGCTCGCCGGGGCACCCGCGCGGTGGGCGCGACCGTGCATGGTGTCGGCGAGACGGTCCTCGTTCCGACGCAGGAGCGCCGTCAGAGGAGGATGATCCTTCCGCCGGCCGCACCGGCAGGCCACCCGGATCGGCGCGCCGGAGACCTGACTGACGAACACCTCGGCATGCATGGCGGGCGACTCCTTCGATGGATCAGACATCGCGCGCATGCGCGACGATTCCGCGATGCTAAAGAGGTGCCGATCGCCTCCGAGCAGCACGTGCCGAGATCCCCGTAGAGGGCGAGCGGTGTTTGGGTAGCGCCGGGCCTTCAGATGCGAGGCCGGGGACGTCCCAGCCGCACTACGGGCACGGTCCCGCACCCCGGCTCCCGGTATCGTGGCGGCCATGAGCACCGCATCCCTCGACGATCTGAAGAATGAGCTCGCCGGTCGCGGGCTCCTGACCGCACCGCAGATCGAGGACACCTTCGTGTACGGGCAGGGACGGTTCTCCGCCACCGGCGCGGACGTGATGGTCAACGTCGACCCGGAGGTCGAGGAGCGCGGCCCGTTCGAGGTCGATGCCTTCGCGGACGCCGTCCGGCGCCTTCTGAACCTCACCGTCGCCGACTGGGGCGGGATCGTCGATGCGATAGCCGGCGAGCTCGAAGCGGCGGTCGGGTCCGAGCCGGTCGAGGAGCAGACCGATCTGCGCGACGACCTCGCCCTCACCTCGATCGTCGTCTTCGCGGACGCGACGCTGCTGTCGTTCGACGCGCCCCGCCAGTTCCCCGACAGCCTCATCCGCGCGCAGCTCGACCCCGACCTCGCGGTCGAGGACGTCGAGGTCGACGAGCGCGACGACGACGGCACCGAGACGCTGACCTTCAGCAGCCTGGACGCCCTGCTCGACCATCTGTCGGCGGAGCGGCCGGAGAGCTGAACGCAGCGGGCGGCTCGCGGTATCGTCGTCCCGTGCCCGACCTCCCGCCCGACTCCGGCCCCGAGCCCCTCGCCGACGACCCACGCGTCGTCACCTTCTCCCACGGGGGCGCCACCCTCGTCGCCGAAGAGGCGGGAGCGGGCCGGCCGGTGTTCCTGCTCGTCCACGGCATCGGGATGGGCCGCAAGGTCTTCGACGGTCTCGTGGAGCTCCTCGCCCAGCACGGCCGCGTCGTCGCGATCGACCAGCCCGGGTACGGGTCCGCGCCCGAACCCGCGCGGACTCTCACGATGGAGCGCACGGCCGACCTCGTCGCCGCGTTCGTCCGTGCCTCCGGGCTCGGCCCCGTCGTGCTCATCGGGCATTCGATGGGGACGCAGGTCGCCACCGAGGTCGCGGTGCGTCATCCCGCGCTGGTCGAGCAGCTGGTGCTCGTCGCGCCCACCGTGGACCGGCGCGCCAGGCGGCTCGCCCCGCAGCTGCTCCGGATGGCGCGCGACCTGGCGGTCGAGAAACCGCTCGTGCTGTACAAGGGCGCGCGCGAGTACCTGCGCGCCGGGCCGAACCTGCGCGGCAAGCTGCACGCGATGCTGAGCCACCGGCCTGAGCTGGCCTACCCGGGGATCGCTGCACCGACACTCGTCCTGCGCGGCGCCGACGATCAGGTGTGCCCGCCCGAGTGGTGCCGGTCCGTGGTGGCCAGCATCCCGGGCGCCCAGTACTCCGAGGTCCCGGGACACCGGCACGAGACGATGATCCGCGACCCGCGCGAGGCTGCCGAGCGCATCCTGCCCTTCGTCGGCCTCGGGTCCCCGACCGAGTAGAGCTCCCGGGACGCCCGGCAAGGCCCGCCACCCGCTGTCAGGAGGTGTCACCCCCACGATCGGCGGCGGCCGCCGCAGTCGCCCGCCGGATGACACCCAATGTTCTGCCACCCCCACGGGTCGGGCCGGACCGTCGGCCCACACTGGGAGCCTCCGGAGATCACCGGAGTGCGGCGTCAGGTGCCGCAGGGGTGGCACGGGATCGGGAACCCGCGCCTCGGCCGGATGAGTGCATTCCCCCGGCACTCATCCGGCCCGCCCCGGGTGTCGCGCTGGATCACGGGCGAAGAGTACGGAGGTGACAGGGAAGGCCTACTCGATTCCTGTGGCAGACCACGTGCCTCCCGTCGTCGACGGGGTTGTATGGGTCCTTTGCAGAAGGCGGAGTTCGGGGACGCCTTCCTCTGGACCAGCTCACAGGAAGGGGCGAAGAAGGTGCGGCCACGTGCCACGGTCGATCCCGGCAGTTCGATCGACGACTCCCGCGACTCCCCGTCGAAGCGTCCCCCGGCCCACCCTCCGCTGAGCACGCGTCGGCGCCGTGCCGCGCACGCCGCCGCGACCACCCGGAGTCGGTCGCGGGCTCACCCCCTCGCCCTCGTCCCGGCGCCTCGACGTGCCGTCATCGGCTTCCGCGGCGTCGTCATCCTGAGCATCCTGCTGTTCGACGCCGGCATCGCAGGAGTCGGAGTCCTGAGCGTCGACCTGTTCCTCCTGCTCCTCTGCTTCTCGGTCACGCAGGCCATGCTCGCGGAGTTCCACTCGACCGGGACCGTCCGACTGATCCGGTTCTACCTCGGTCGGCTGAAGCCGCTGATCCCCGCCCTCGCGCTCACGGCCGGGCTGTCGCTCATCGCGGTGCTCCGGCTCGGGACCTACGACGAGCTCGAGCGGTTCTCGACGCAGTCGCTGGCCTCCCTGCTCCTGATCAACAACTGGGAGGAGATCGGCGCGGAAGCCGTCTACTCCGAGACCTTCGACCGGATCAGCCCGCTCGGACATCTCTGGGTCGTCGCCGTCGTGGAGCAGTTCTTCCGCGCGTGGCCGCTGGTGATCTTCGCGGTCCTCGCACTCGGCAGGCTCCTCACGCGACGCCTGGCGCGTCGTGCCGGGCCGAACGCGTGGCAATGGTCACCGATCACCGCGGTACTCGTGCTCGGCCTCGCGATCGTCGGAGTCGCCCTCAGCACCGTCGCCAGCCGCTGGAGCGCCGGCAGTGCAGGAACCGAACGCAGTTATCTCGGCACGGATACGCACCTCGCCGGACTTCTCGCCGGGGCTGCGGCCGCCGCCGTCAGCTACCTCGTCGCCCAGCGCCGGAGCCGCCTGACCGCCAAGCGCCGGGTGCCGCGATCCGCGGGGACGCTCCGCAGAGGTCGCGCAGTGCGGAGCGCCCTCGTCTCGCTCGCGTCCGCGATCAGCCTGATCTGGCTCGTGTCGATGTGGGGGCGCGCGAGCACCTACACCGAGACCTGGCTCTACGAGGGCGGGTTCACTCTCACCGCCGTCGCCGGGGCGGTGCTCGTGCTCACCCTCACCAGCCCGGTGAACCAGGTCAACCGGTTCTTCCACTTCTCGCCGTTCGTGGGGATGGGGAACGTCGCGTACACCCTGTTCATCGTCCATCTGCCGATCTTCTGGGTCGTCCGCGCCTTGTCGCCGGCCGGTTCGGCGTGGGATGTGCTGGTGGCGGGGGTTCCCACCGCCCTGCTCGTCGGCAGTGCGCTCCACCACCTCGTGATGGAGCCTCTCCGGCTCCGGCGCTGGAACCCGCAAGGCATCGTCGTCATCGCCAGCGCGCTGGTCGCAACGACCGCGGCGCTCTGGTATTTCCCGGCGACGACGCTCACCGCACCCCGAGGTTCGGGCGACGTCGCGGTCCTCGCCCTCGGTGACTCGCTCGCGAACAGTCTCGCGGCGTCGCTCGACTTCGCCGACGCCGACGCCGACGCCGACGAACCTGTCCACGACTCCGATGCGCCGACCACGCCGTTCACGGTCACCCTCGCGGGCGCCCGTGGATGCGGCCTCGCAGAGGCGACGGAACGTCGCACGCTCTCCGGTCGTGTCGACGCGATCCCCTCCGAGTGCTCGGACTGGGAGGACCGTTGGGCGACAGCGATCCAGACCGCCCGTCCCGACGTCATCATCGTGGACGTGAGCCGCGATGCGATGGCCCAGAAGCGGGAGGGCGTCTGGACGGACCTCACCGACGCCGCCTCGGCCCGGAGATACCGCGCCGCGCTCGACAGGATGGCCGGACTCGTCGGCGGGCGCACGTCCGTCCTCCTCGCGAACGCCCGATTGCACACCGGTGGCGCGACTCCGCCGCAGGCCGCGGCGTACAACACCGTCCTCGCCGACTTCGCCGAGGAGCATCCGCGTTTCTCCGTGCTGGACGTCCAGGCGGAGGTCTGCTCGAACGACGCCTGTACGACGACGACGCGGCTGGGCGAGGGGATGTACACCGACGACCGCGTGCACTTCAGCGATGCCGCGAAGAGGCAGATCGCCTCCTGGCTCTCCGCGGAGACGCTGACGGCCTACCGCGGTGCGACGAATGCCCAGGCGGACCGATGACCTCCGCACCCACGAGATCGCGAGGACGGCACCGATGATCACGACACCGACTCCCCCCGACGACGCCATCCGTCCGTTCTCGACCGCGACCCGGGTCTACGCGACAGCGATCGTCCTGGGACTTCTCGGAGCGATGTTCTTCTCCATCACCCGCTGGATCGACAGCAACTTCGGGGTGATCACCGTGGATCAGATGGTCCTCAACCTCGCCGGAGGGGCCGATGGAGTCACCACCGGGGACACCTCCCTGGTGGACAGCTTCATCGTCGACGGACTCCTGACGCCCGCGCTGGTGGTCGCGGGGTCCGTCGGTGTCTACGCGGGACTCATCGCGCTCACGCGCCGCGCCGCGAAGCGGCAGCCGAAGCGATCCTCCACGCCCTCGACGACGAAGTCCGCCACGGGCTGGCGTGCGCTCGCACTCTCCCTCTCGATCTTCCTCGTCGTCGGCACCGCGCCTGCTCTGGCGAACCAGGTGTCCTTGACGCAGACGATCGCCGCCCAGGCGTCGACGGACTCGCTCAGCGACGTGTACCGCGACCCGGCGGATGTCACGGCGCCGGAGACGAAGCGGAACCTCGTCACGATCTACCTCGAGTCGATGGAACCCACGTTCGCCGACGCGACGCTGTTCGGCCGCAACCTCCTCGCTCCCCTCGACTCCGTCACCGGCGACGGGTGGACGCAGATCGACTCCCTCGCCCAAGGGGACGGACTCGGCTGGACGATGGCCGGGATCGTCGCGACACAGTGCGGCATCCCGATCAAGAGTGCGTCCGGCGGCGCCGCCGCGGAGGCGGCGGACGAAGGAGGCACCGGAGCGAACGGCGAGGAGGTCTTCAACGAGATCGGCGCCAACGCCGAGCACTACCTCCCCGGAATCACCTGCCTCGGAGATGTGCTCGCGGACGCGGGATACACGAACCATTTCATGGGAGGCGCCGACGGCACCTTCGCGAACAAGAAACTGTTCATGATGGACCACGGGTACACGGACTTCATGGACAAGAGCACGTGGAAAGCCGCGGGCGAGACCAGGATGAACACCTGGGGCCTCGAGGACGAGCGGCTGTTCGCCCACGCAGCGGACAAGGTGGACGAGCTCCGCGCGACGGGCGTCCCCTTCAACCTCACGATGCTGAGCGTCGACTCCCACAGGCCGGGCCTCCCCGGAAGCACCTGCACCGATGCAGGCAGCGATCTCGAGCGGGCCATCTCCTGCTCGATGACGTACGTCTCCGGGTTCGTCCGTCACCTGGAGAGGATCGGCGCCCTGAACGACACGGTCGTCGTCCTCATGGGCGATCACAAGTACATGATGCCCGACGACCAGCTGTTCGACGGCAAGTCCGCCGCCGGCGTCACGCGGACGGTCTTCAACCGATTCTGGTCGCCCGAGGGCGCGACCGTCCATGAGCCGTCCACGGACCAGTACGCCATGCTCCCGTCGATGCTCGAGCTGCTGGGCTTCGAGGTACCCGAGGGCCGCGCAGGCATCGGGGTGTCGGCCGTGGGAGACCATCCCCGCGCGGGGACGCTCTACGCCCTCGATCCGGCGGCGCGGAACCGTCTCGTGCTGGCGCCGTCCCGGGACCTCTACGCGCGGTTCTGGGACAGCCCGTGAGGTGCGTCAGGCCTTGGTGTTGCGTCGCAGGAAGCCGACGATCGCGGTGATCACGAAGAACACCAGGCCCAGGATGGCGAGCCAGAGCAGCCCCTTCACGGCGAAGCCGAGGATGGCGAGCACAGCCCAGATGACGAGCAGGACGATGATGAGCGCGAGCATGGCTCTTCCTTCTTTCTACGGGGGTCAGATCATCGACGCGGCGGCGGCCACACCGATCACGAGCGCGGGGAGGGCGACGGCCACGGCGGTCGCCGAGGCGATCGGCAGCATGCGGCCGGAGAGGCCGGCCGGCTCGTCCGCCGCGAACCAGCGCGTGTAGACGGCGAGCTGCGCCGCCTCGCGCGTGGGGAAGACGCCGAGATCCAGGCCGGTCGCGCCGGTGGCGACGAAGCCATCATGGTTGCGGTCGACCATGCCCAGGTAGTCGCTCGGGGTCTCGGCGACCCACAACCCTTCGACAGGGCTGCGCCAGGTGACGCGCTCTGCCTCGCGCAGGGCGTCCGCAGAATCCGTGTCGTCCTGCTCGATGATGTCGGTCATCGGAACCCCCTCGTGCTCGTCTGAACGTCGTTCGTTCACTTCTCTCGATCATCGGGACAGACGGGTGCCGAGGCAACTTTCCGCCCGGGGGTTGATCGGTGACCTCCGTGATGCTAATTACGCCGAGTCCGTCGCGCGGGGAGGTCGGATCCCGACACCGCCTCCGACGGTCGATGCGGTCGCACGAGGTCCGCCGGGCGATCCGAGAGTCGACGACACCGCGTCACCTCACAGCAGATCGAGGTCGTCGAAATAGGAGCCGCCGCTCGTGCGCCCCACGCGCTTCGAGCCGTCGAGTTCCGCGAGCCTCTCGCGGAGGTCCCCGAGAAGCCGGCTGGCGTCGATCGCCGCGTCGTCGTCTCCGTCGCACGGAGTCGCGAGCACGTCGTTGCCGAGTCCGACGACCATCTCGGCGACCGCCTCCCCGTCACCGGCCTCGGCCCGGATCGGGACCGAGATCGCTTCGGCGACGTTCCGTTTCGCCAACAGGGCCGAAATCCGCACGACGAGCGTTCCCACCTCGTCAGAGGTGCACACGGTCCTGCCTGCGTAAGCGATCTCTTTCATGCGACGACCATCGCCCATCGTCCCGTCGGAGGGAAGGGGGTTGCGTTGCTGGGGGCACTGGTGCGCGGGCGGGATCCCTCCGACGTCGCCGGCGCTGTTCTCGCGCGCCACTCCGTCGCGCTCGACGTGTCGGCGGACCGGGGTAGCCTCCCCGCGTGACCTCGACGGCTCCCGCTCTCTGCGCCCTCTGCCCCGCCGCAGCGCATCCCGGCGCGCCCGTGCGGCTCTGCCTGCCGCACCTGCTCGAGGCGCACGACTGGGCCGACGGCGAGTTCGGGGTGACCGATCTGCTCCCGTCGCCGTGCGCGTTCTGCGGGTCCCGGCTGGGCGTGCGCTATCCCTCCGGGTGGCTCTGTGCCGTGTGCGAGTGGCGCGCGAACGAGCTGCCGCCGGAGGGAGCCGCCGCCTCACGGGTCGATGTCGTCTACTACCTGCGTTACCGCGACCGCATCAAGATCGGCACGACCGCGAACCCGGCACAGCGGTTCGCGGCGCTCCCGCACGACGAGGTCCTCGCCTTCGAGCGGGGCGACCGGAAGCGCGAGCAGCAGCGGCACACGGAGTTCGCCCACCTGCGCATCCCGGGCACCGAATGGTTCGAGACCGACCTGCGCCTGCTGCGGCATGTCGCCGGGCTGCGGGCGTCGGCGGGAGACCCCTGGGACCTCCTCGCGCGGTGGCGCAGCGAGCGAGCGGCCCGCGCCTGATACCGCATCGCCGGTCGGCGGCAGAGGATCGGTACGGCTGCTACGTCGGTCATGACGGATCGTGCGCAGGTGCCGATAACGATGGACGTGGACACCTCCGTCCACCCCTACCCGAAGGATCCGCCGTGTCCCATCCCTTCACCACCGTGGGAGTCCCCCGCGTCGTCGTCGCCTCGTTCTGGATCTGGATAGCCAGCGCCGCCCTCGGCCTGCTGTCGTTCTTCGTCGGCCTGCCCGCCCTGCTCGCGAGCCCTGCGCTGAGTGCCCCGACCGGCGCCGGCATCGTGGTCGGGAGCGTCGGAGGCGCGCTCATCGGTGCTCTGCTGCGGGTATTCCTCGGCCTGTTCCTGCTGCGCGGCGCCAATTGGGCGCGCATCGTGCTCACGGTCATCGGCGCCATCGTGCTCGTCGCGCTCGTGGCGGCCATCCTCACCGGCGACCTGATCGGTCTGCTCAGCGGCATCGCGGTCGTGGTGGCCGCCGTGCTGATGTGGCTGCCCGCCGCCCGAGCCCACTTCCGCCGCGCATGAGCGCCGCGCAGACCGATCCGGCGACCCCGGTCGCCGCGCCCTCCTCGCGGCGGGCTCCGTACGCTCCCGATCCGCGGGTCCGCTGGGGACTCCCGGCGGCGCTGCTGGCCGTCGTCGCGGTCGCGGCCGTCTGGATCGCGCTCGTCGCGATCGTCGACGCGGTGGCGGCCGGCGGGGACATCGCCAGCCTGATCGTCTGGGTCGTCACCTACGCCGCCGTCATCGTGGCGGCCGTCGTCGTCACGAAGACGCGCGGGTCGGGCTCGCTGCGGACCGACTACGGCCTCGCGTTCCGCTGGTACGACGTCTTCATCGGCCTCGGAACCGGCGTCGGACTGCTCATCGTCACCGCGCCGATCAGCGCCGTCATCGAGACCCTCTACGGCCAGAAGGCGCAGTCCAACGACCAGGCGGCCTCGTCCAGCGGGATCTGGCTGGTGGTCAACGGGTTCGTCGCCGTCGCCGTCGTCGCGCCGTTCTGCGAGGAGCTACTGCTGCGCGGCCTCGTGCTCCGGGGCATCCGCAACAGCATCCTGCGACGCTCGGCCGGCGCGGCCGGGGAACCGACCCGCGGCGCCCGCCGCACCGCCGCGATCGTCGCGGTGCTCGGCAGTGCGCTGCTGTTCGCCGCCCTCCACCTGCACGAGGGGATCGGCAGCCCGGTCACGCTCACCAACCTCGGAGTCGTCACCTTCTGCCTCGGCGTGGTCAACGGCGTGTACGCCGCGCGCACGGGCCGACTGGGCCCGGGCATCTGGACGCACGTGTTCTTCAACCTCATCACGACCACCCTGCTGACCGTCCGCGCGCACTCGTAGCGCGGGCCGGCAGTCCTACACTGAGAGGACCCCCGAACCCGAGGACGCCTCATGGACATCGACACGATCGATCGCAAGATCATCGACCAGCTGAGGATCGACGGCCGACGATCGTTCGCCGTGATCGGCCGCAACGTCGGGCTCTCGGAGCCCAGCGTCCGCGCACGCTACCGCCGCCTCTCGAAGGCCGGCATCGTGCAGGTCGTGGGCATGGCCGATGCGCCGAAGCTGGGGGAGATCGAGGTGCACGTCGCCATCCGGGTGCGAGGCGTCGCCGTCGCGACCGTCGCGAAACAGCTGGCCCAGGTGCCGGAGATCAAGTACATCGCCAGCGCGGTGGGCGCCTACGATCTCATCATCGATCTCCGCTGCGACGACGTCGTGCACCTCAGCAGCATCCTCAACGAGCGTGTCCGACGGGTGAACGGCGTGCACGACCTCGAGACGCTGACCGTGCTGGAGGTGCTGAAGGACAGCTACCTCTGGGCAGGATTCCGGGAGGATCCCGCCCCGGCCGACGCCGCGGTGATCAAACGGCGGACGGCGGCCCGTCAGCTCCCGAAGCTCTGACCGGCGCTCTGACCGGACTTCTCCCGCAGGCCCACCCACGAGTAGTCCTTGAAGAGCTCGAGGAGCACGAACTCGTCGATGTCGGTGACTCCGGGCACCCGGCGGACGTCGTCCAGCAGTGTCACCAGCTGCCCGAGGTCCCGGCAGGTCGCCTCCACATAGATGTCGCGAGCGCCGGTGCCGAGCGCGACATGGTTGACCATCGCCATCTCGCCGAGCGTCTTCGCCACCGCGCGCGGCGAGTGGTCACGGACGCCGATCATGAGCCGCACCGACTGGTGCCCCAGGGTGAGCGGGTTGCAGAGCGCGACGATCCGCAGGATGCCCGACTCCTGCAGGCGCGTCACACGGCCACGGACCGTCGCCTCGCTCACCTCGAGCTCGGCGGCGATCTCGGTGTAGGGCCGCCGGCCGTCGCGCATGAGGAGCTCGATCAGCGAGCGATCGGTGTCGTCGATCATCCGCAGCACTGTAACCCGTGCACCTGGGAGCCGTCGTCCGTCACCGCGCCGGGACGGCCTCCAGCACACGGACCAGCCGGACCAGCTCGGCGTTCCCCTCGGCGAGGGATCCGTCCTCCCGGGTGAGACCGTCCTCGAGCCCGATGCGGGTCTCGCAGCCGTCCTCGATGGCGGCTCGGACGACCGGCCAGACCGAGCCGTCATAGCCGTGGTAGAGGAGGGGCGCTGTCACTCCTGCGTCGCGAAGCACAGCCGCGATGCGACGGCACAGGTCGACGGCCTCGGAGGCGGACTCGACGTCGGGCTCGATCAGGATGCGCACGTTGCGGTGCAGGGTCGGCGAGGCCAGGAGGGCCGGAACGTCGTCCATCGACCACACCGCGCTCTCGAGCGCCATGCCGCGCTCGAGCACCAGCTGCGCCGCCTCCGCAGCGCCGTCCTCGCTGAACGCCACGGACGCGAAGTCCGGGAGCGCGTCGGCGGGCCACGCGGCGACGAGACGCATGCGCTCATCGTGTCCGGAACACGTCCACAGACCCGTCGTCGTCCCGATCTCCGCGCCCGGAGCCGCCGCCCGGAACGCCCGCACCATGGACCCGACATGCTCGGGTGCGATGGTCTGGGCACCGTCCGCGGTGCGTGCGTGGGCGTGCACGACGGTCGCGCCGGCGGCGAGCGCCTCCGCGGCCTGCTGGGCGATGTCGGCGGCGGTCAGGGGGACGCCGGGGAACTCGTCGGGCGTGCGCCCGCCGTTGATGGCGGCTTTGAGGAGCATGGAGGCCTTTCGTGCGGTGGGAGGGTGCAGGGTCTCAGGCCAGGAAGCCTTCGACGGTCGCCGTGGCGCCGGTGAGGTCGCCGAGCCGGCCGCCGTCGCGGAGGTCCTGGATGAGGTCGGGCTCCTCGGCGTCATCGGCGAGGGCGATGTCGATCACGGCCTCGAGCACGTCCACGGACGCGAAGAGCACCCCGTTCGCGTCGGCGAGGACGACGTCGCCGGGAGCCACGACCACGCCGCCGCAGACGATCGGAACGTTGAGGGCGCCGGCGTCGATGTCGTGGAGCTTCGTGGTCAGCATGCTGAGCCCCCGGCCGTGGACGGGCAGGCCGAGCGGAGCGATCTCCTCGATGTCGGTCGCCGCGCCGTCGACGATGGCGCCGGCGGCTCCCCGGAGCGCGAGGGCCGTGGCGACGACCTGACCGAGGGGCGCGTGCCGCACATCCCCTCCGGTGTCGACGACGATCACGTCGCCCGACTCGACGAGTCCGGCCGCGTGGTGGAGCATCGTCGAGTCGGTCGCGGTGGTGCGCACCGTGACCGCCCTTCCGACGACGCGACCGGCGCCGGCCAGGCGGACGATGCCCGGATCGGCGAACCCCTCCTCGAGGTAGTGGCCGAGGGTCGGGAACGACACGCGTCCGAGCTTCTCGAGCAGGTCGGCCGGGAGAGGCGCCGGGACGGCGCCGATGCGGACGGACATGGGGATTCCTTCGTTCCGAGGGGTGGCGGGGTGGTCGTGCGCGGTCAGAGGCTGATGGAGGTGTTGAGGCGCCGGTTCTCGAGCACCGGCAGGACGGCGCGCACCTCGTCCGTCCGGCGCTGCGAGACCGTGGCGACGGCGAGCCCGTACGGCTCGCCTCCGAGCGCCGCCCGCACGACTCCGAACGGATCGACGACCATGCTCTGGCCGATGCAGTCGGGGGATGCCGAGCCGGCAGCGACGAGCCATGCGGTGGACTCGATGGCCCGGGCCCGCAGCAGCGTGCGCCAGTGATCCTCCTTCATCGGCCCGGACACCCAGGCGGCCGAGACGGAGAGGAGGTCGGCGCCGTGATCGATGAGGTTCCTGGTCAGCTCCGGGAACCGCAGGTCGTAACAGTTGACCAGGCCGACCAGCGCACCGGCGATCTCGACGACGACCGGGTTGTCGTCTCCCGGTGTGACGTAGTCGGACTCCCGGTAGGCGAAGGCGTCGTAGAGGTGGAGCTTGCGGTACCGCGCGAGTTCGCGTCCGCTCTCGTCGACGGCGACGATCGTGTTGTATGGCCGGTCGCTGTCCGTTCCCTCGTAGCCGGCGGCGATGACCGCGAGCCGATGGCGGCGGGCCAGCCCGGAGATGAACTCGACGAAACCCGGCCACTCCGCCCGCGCCAGCTCACCGAGGGGAACATCGACACCGTCCGCGAGGAGCATGGCCTCCTCGGGCAGGACGAGCAGGTCGGCTCCCTCCGCTGCGGCCTCCTCGACCAGCGTCTCGATGGTGCGCCGGTTGACGGCGGGGTCGGTGGTGGGCGCAAGCTGCCCGGCGGCGACCTTCATGGCAGTCCTTTCGGGGTCGGGAGGTCGATGGTCAGGACGCGAGGAGGCGCGCGTCGGAGGACGCCCAGGAGACGGCCACCGGGTCGCCGGGGACGAGCTGTGTCAGCTCGTCGTCGACGCCGTCGCTCGGTCGGGTCACGATGATCTGCACGTCCTCGCCCGCTCGGACGATGTAACGCCACTCGTCGCCGAGGAAGACGGCGTCGAGCAGCCGGGCCGCGACCTCACCGGCCTGAGCGGATCCGGAGCGCAGGCGCACCCGCTCGGGGCGGATGGCGACGGTCACCTCGGCGCCGGCGTCGGCGGCGCCGACCTCCGCCGGGACGATGCCGAGCCCGGCGAGGTCGACCGAGGCGCCCGCGGGGGTGCCGTGATAGACGGCGGGGAGCAGGTTGCACGTACCGATGAATCCCGCGACGAACCGGTTGGACGGGTGGTCGTAGATCGCCCGCGGAGAGTCGACCTGCTGCACCCTGCCCTCCGACATCACGGCGATCCGGTCCGACATGGTGAGGGCTTCCTCCTGATCGTGGGTCACATACACGAAGGTGATGCCCACCTCCCGCTGCATGCGCTTGAGCTCGACCTGCATCTCTTTGCGGAGCTGCTGGTCGAGGGCGCCGAGGGGCTCGTCGAGCAGCACCACCGCGGGTCGCGAGACGATCGCCCTGGCCAGCGCGACGCGCTGCCGCTGACCACCCGACAGCTCGGTCGGCTTGCGGTCGGCGAACCGCTCCATGCGCACCAGCGCGAGAGCCTCCTCCACCGCGGCCTCCCGGTCGGGGAACCGCTTGCGTCCGCGCACCTTCAGTTCGAAGCCGATGTTGTCGCGCACGGAGAGGTGAGGGAAGAGCGCGTAGCTCTGGAACAGCATGTTGAGGTCGCGCTTGCGGGTCGGGAGGGTCTCGACCGACCTGCCCGCCAGCTCGATCGTGCCGCCGGTGGGCGTCTCGAAGCCCGCGATCATCCGCATCAGCGTGGTCTTGCCGCATCCCGATGGACCGAGGATCGAGAAGAACTCATTGTCCTCGATGGTGAGATCGACGGGCTGGACGACGGTGGTGCTGCCGAACGTCTTGGTGACGCCGGCGAGGCGGATGGCCGGGGGGTTCGACGGCGTGCGCACGGGGGTGGCAGCGGTCGAGCTGGCGAGCGTGGTCATGGGTTGCTCCTCGTCGGATGCGGTCGGGCCTAGGAGGCCTTGACCTTGGTCCAGCCCTGCTGGAAGTACTGCAGCGCCTTGCCCGGGTCGACGATGAACTCGCTGTTCTTGAGCTGCTCGTCGGTCGGGTAGACCGCGACGCTCTCGAGCATCGTCGTGTCGGTGATGTCGGCCTTCGCCGCATCGTTGGCCGTGGCGCTGCCTCCGTCGTTCGTCGCCATGGCGGCGATCTCGGGGCGGAGGGTGAAGTTCAGCCACTTGTAGGCGGCATCCGCGTGCGGGGCGTCCTTAGCGACCGCGAATCCGTCGACCCAGAGCGTGCCGCCCTCCTTCGGGATCACGAACTTCACGTCGGGGTTGGCCGCCGTGACCTTGGCGATGGCGCTGCCGCCGTACGCCTCGGCGACGCAGGCGTCACCGGAGGCGAGCAGGTCGGCGTAGTTCGACGAGTTGTAGCCCGCGAGCAGCGGCTTCTGGTCGAGGAGGGACTGGGTCGCCGTCTCGATGTCCTTCTCGCTGGTGCTGGTCGCCTTCAGCCCGTTCACCTGGAGGGCCGGGATGTAGGCGCTCAGCATGTTGTCGAGCATGTAGATCTTGCCCTTGTAGGCCGGGTTCCAGAGCGCATCCCAGCTGTCGATGGCCGTGCCCGTGCACTTCTCGTTGTAGGCGAGGCCGGTGGTCCCCCAGATCCACGGGATGCTGTACTCGTTGCCGGGGTCGTAGCTGGGGTCGGCGAACTTCTTTCCGAGGTTGTCGAGTCCGGTGATCTTGGAGTGGTCGAGCTTCTCGACGAGGTTCTGTCCCACGAGCTGCTGGACGGCGTACTGGCTGGGTTCGACGATGTCGTACCCGGCTCCGCCTGCGGCGAGCTTGGAGATCATCGTCTCGTTGGCGTCGAACGTGTCGACGGTGACCGTGATGCCGGTCTCCTTCTCGAAGGCGGCGATCACGGTCTTCGGGATCTCGTCGGCCCAGGCGTAGATGTTCAGCTGCGTGGAGGCGGAGGAGGAGCCGCCGGATCCGCCGGTGCCGCTGGAGCAGGCGGACAGGCCGAGGGCGGCGACGGCGGCGACGGCGAGGAGTGCTGTGCGTTTCATGAGTCTTCTTCCGGGAGGGGGTGGGGACTTAGCGCGGTGCGGTGGTGCTGTCGGGGGCGGGAGCGGGGCCGGATGGGCTCGCGAGGATCCGTCGCATCTGTTGGATGCCGACGGAGAGGACGACCACGAACGTCAGGACGATCAGGAGCGTCCCCAGGGCGTTGAGCTCGGGGGTGAGGCCGGACTTGAGCAGGGAGTAGACGCGGAGCGGCATCGTGGTCGAGCCGACCCCGCTGACGAAGGTCGAGATCACGATGTTCCCCAGGGAGACCGTGAAGGCCAGCAGCCACGAGGCGATGATCGACGAGCGCAGCAGCGGGAACAGGACGCGGGTGAACGTCCGCCACGGCGTGCAGCCGAGGTCGGCGGCCGCCTCGATCAGGCTCGGGTCGAGCGTCCGGAACGCGCCGACCAGGATGAGGGTGGTCAGCGGCAGTGTGATGATCAGGTGCCCGAGCACCAGGGTCAGAATGCCGAGCGGCACGTGCAGGAAGCTGAAGACGCTGAGGAGCGCCACGCCGAGCACGATCTCCGGGACGATGAGCGGCAGCACGATCGCTCCGAGCACCACAGCCGACCCCTTCACGGGGTAGCGCACGAGGCCGATCGCGGCGAGGAGCCCGATGACCGTCGCCACGGAGGCGGCGAGCACGCCGACGATCGCGCTCGTCGCGAGGGTCTGGAGCAGGGCGGTGTCGCCGAACAGCTCGCCGTACCAGCGGAGGCTGAAACCGGTCCATCGGTAGCCGCCGGAGGCTGCGTTGAACGAGTAGACGATCACGGCGATGATCGGGATGTACAGGAAGACCAGCACCAGGCGGGCGATCCAGGAGGTCACGCGGTCCATCAGGCGGCCTTCTTCCGTCCGCGTCGGGCGATGAGGCCGGCGACGGCCATCGCGAGGAGCATGAGCACCAGCAGGAGCATCGAGACCGCAGCGCCCATGGGCTGGTTGCGGAACTCCGTGTAGAGGGTGACGATGAGGTTCCCGACCAGCTGGTCCTTGCCGCCGCCGAGGAGCACGGGGATGACGAAGACTCCGAGGGTGGGGATGAACGTGAGCATGGCGGCCGCCACGATCCCCGTGGAGCTGAGCGGCATCAGCACCCGGAAGTGCGTCTGCCACCAGCCGCACCCGAGGTCGGCTGCGGCCTCCTTCACCGACGGGTCGATGGCCCGCATGCTGGCGTAGATCGGGAAGATCGCGGTCGGCAGGAAGGCGTAGAGCAGGCCCATGACCACCGCCCCCTGGCTCGGCACGAGCGACAGGCTCGCCGTGTCGACGCCCAGGGCCTCGAGGATCCCGAAGACCGGGCCGCCGCGGCCCAGCACGCTGATCCAGGCGAAGGTGCGCACCAGGAAGTCGATCCAGAACGGGACGATGATCAGCAGCAGGAGGAGCGACTGGCGCTGGGGCGGCCGCGAGACGATGTAGTAGGAGACGATGTAGCCGACCACCAGGCAGACGGCGGTGTTCAGGAGGGCCATGCCCAGGCTGTAGCCCAGCACCTTGGCGTACACGGGGTCGAGCAGGTGCGCGTAGTTCTCGAGGGTGAATCCGCCGGTGATGCCGCCGTAGACATTGCTCTCGGCGAACGAGTTGCGGGCGACGAGCAGGATGGGCACGATCGCCAGCCCGAGCACGGCGACGACCGCGGGGGCGAGCAGCAGCAGCCCGGTGACGGTCCCGGCGCGGGGACGGCGACGGGAGGCGCGCTCCGGGGCTCGCGAGGCCGGCCTCTGCTCGGGGCGGGCGATGGTGTCGGTCGTCACGGCGGGGCTCCCTCCTTGGGTCAGACCCGGCAGCGCGCCGGGGTTGATCCATTGTTGGCGACCCGTTCACCCGCCGGATACCGAGGGGCGGTTCGAGATCAGTGGCTGGGCCGTTACATGCTTTCGCATATCGAAGGGCGCCGGACGCGGCACGGCCCGGGTCGCAGGACCCGGGCCGTTCTCGCGTTCGATCTGTGCCGCGTCAGGCGACCTCCAAGTGCTCCGACCGCGCCGGGCGCTCGAGCGACTCCGGGAGTGCCCCCGCTCCCACCGCCTCCGCGGCGACCTTGGCCGCAAGCCGGTCGAACTCCGCCGCCTCGGTCTGCTCGGCCAGCATGACCGGGACCGCCACCGACTCCACCTCGGCGAGGGAGAGAGCCGGCTGAGCCGGCGTGACGGCCGGAACCGGGGTCACCCACGGCGCAGGATCGCGCTCCTGCAACCGGGCGAGGCCGGCGACCGCGGCGAGCTCCGCCGCGACGTCGGCGCGGCGGGCGCGGGAGCGCAGCAGCACGCCGCCGGCGACCGTGACCGCGCCGGCGCCGAGCGCCAGCACGCCGGCCGTCGCGAAGCCCTCGGTGTAGCCGGACTCGGCCGGGAGGCCGTCTGCGGCGGTCGCACCCGTGACGAGCGCCGTCATGACGGCGGCCCCGATGGCCGAGCCGACGGTGCGCAGGTTGGCGTTCATGCCGCTGGCGACGCCGGTCTGCGTCGCCGGGACGCTCTGCACGACGACGCTGGTGATCGCGGCGTAGATGAGGCCGAGACCGATGCCGAACACGCCCGACGCGGCGGCGACGTCGAACAGCGAACCGTGCAGGAACGCGAGGGACAGGCCGGCCGCCGACATGAGGACGGCCGCGATGACGATCTGGGCGCGGAACCCGATCCACCGGGCGAGGGGGCCGCTGGCGAACCCGGTCACGGCCATCGTGACGAGCATCGGGAGCATCAGCATCCCGGACTCGGCGACGGACGCCCCGAGTCCGTAGCCGCTGCCGGCGGGGGTCTGCACGAACCGCGGGAAGTAGGCGAAGACCGCGAACATCGACGCGCCGATGAAGATGGCCGCCGCATTCATGGACCAGACGCCCGGTTCGCGCATGAGCCGCATGTCGACCAGGGGGTGCAGGGATCGTAGCTCGACGACGACCCAGGCCGCCAGCAGTGCCGCTGCCGCCGCGAAGAGGCCGATCACCTGCGGCGACGACCAGCCCCACTGCGCTCCCGTGCTGAGCGGGAGGAGCAGTGCGATCAGCCAGCCGGAGAGCAGCACGCCCGACCACGGATTGACACCGCCCGCGGCGCGCTCGCGCGACTCCGGGATGAACACCATGGTGAGCACGGCACCGGTCACGGTGAGGGCGACCGGGACGAGGAACAGGCCGCGCCAGCTGAGCAGGTCGGCGAGGGGGCCCGCCAGCACGGTGCCGAGCCCGCTGCCGATCGCGATGACCGACGCGATCGCACCGATGGCGGAGGGGAGGCGGCGGGCCGGGAACTCGTCCCGGATGATGCCGAACGCGAGCGGGAACATAGCGCCGCCGATGCCCTGGACGACGCGTCCGGCGATCAGCACGCCGATGGACGGCGCGACGGCGGCGATGACGCTGCCGAGCGCGACCGCGAGCAGGGAGAGGACGAACACGCGGCGTTTGCCGACGATGTCGCCGACGCGGCCGAGCAACGGGGTGGCGACCGCAGCGGCGATGAGCCACGCGGTCATGGTCCAGGTGACACCGGCGGTCGTGGTGCCGAGGTCGGACTGGATGACGGGGAGGACGGGGACGACGAGCGACTGGAGGGTCGCGAAGGAGGCCACGCTGAGGGCCAGGATGGCGAAGGTGACGCCGGGTCGGGATCGAGACATGTCGGTTTCTTCCGTTTCTCGAAGGAACGCCCGAGATGGGCTACAATTGGAGGCAGGCTCCGTTCGGAGGGTGCCTCCGGTTACTGGAAAGACATTACCGGAGGGCGCCTCCGCTTCGCAAGCCTTTCTGCCATACTTGTTTCGACGACCCCGTCGACGACCCGTTCGGAAGGATCCGCCGTGACCGGCACAGACACCGCTTACGTCGGTGTCGTGCGCCCGCAGCGGGCCGACGCGCGGCGCAACTTCGACGCCCTGCTGGCCGCCGCCCGCGAGGCCTTCGCCACCGACGGAACCAGCGCGTCCCTCGAAGACATCGCCCGCCGCGCCGGCGTCGGCATCGGCACCCTCTATCGCAACTTCCCGACGCGCGACGCACTGGTCGAGGCCGTCTACGTCGACGAGGTGGAGGCGGTCGTCCACGCCGCAGAGGACGCCGCGGACCTCGAGGACCCGTGGGTGGGCGTCGAGGCGTGGCTGCGCCGCTTCGTCACCTATATCGGCACCAAGAAGGCCCTGCTGGAGGGCCTCAACAAGGACTCCCCCGTGCTGCTCAGCTGCCGCACCTCCCTCTACGACGCCGGCGAGCCGCTGCTCGAGCGCGCGCAGGAGGCGGGCGAGCTGCGCGAGGACGCCACGATCGGCGACGTCATCCGCATGGTCTCCGGCATCGCGGGCGTCGCGTTCGACGACGATGAGCAGCGGGACCGCGTGATCGCCATGGCCATCGACGGATTGCGCGCCCGCTAGGGCTGCCGGACGCCCCTGGCCTGACTAGATGGAGCTCGGCGTATATGCGGTGATCGCGGTGGCGGTGATCGTCGGCGTGGCCGCGTTCGCCCGCAAGCTCGGCGTCGCCGCGCCCATCATCCTGGTGATCGTGGGCGTCACGCTGTCGTTCCTGCCGGGGGTGCCCGAGATCGACGTGCCGCCCGAGGTCATCCTCGACGGACTCCTTCCGCCGATCCTCTACGCGGCGGCGATCAGCGTCCCGCTCACCGACTTCCGCCGCAACCTCGCGCCGATCGCGGGCCTCTCGGTCGTGCTCGTCATCATCACGGCCTTCGCGTCGGGGTTCGTGCTGTACACGCTCCTGCCCGATCTGAACCTCGCCGCGGCCATCGCTCTGGGGGCGATCATCAGCCCGCCCGACGCGGTGGCGGCGACCTCCATCGGCCGCAAGCTCGGCCTCCCGCCGCGCGTGCTGACCGTGCTGGAGGGCGAGGGCCTCGTCAACGACGCGACCGCCCTGGTGCTGCTGCGCACGGCCCTCGCCGCCGCCGTCGGATCGCTCAGCACGCCCTTCGCCGGCGTGGTCGACTTCGTCACGGCCGTCGTCCTCGCCCTCGTCGTCGGACTGGTCGTGGGGTTCGTCTCCGTCTGGGTGCGCTCCAAGCTCCACGACCCCGTGCTCGACACCGCTCTCTCGGTCGTCGTGCCCTTCGCGGCGTTCGCCCCGACGGAGGCGCTGCACGGCTCGGGCGTGCTGGCCGTCGTCATCGCCGGCCTCTACACGGGTCACGCGGCGCCGCGGCACTTCACCGCCCAGGCGCGCATCAGCGACCAGATCAACTGGCGCACCATCCAGTTCCTGCTCGAGAACGGTGTCTTCCTGCTCATCGGGCTCGAGATCCGCACCCTCGTCGCCGATGTCGACCACCCCGAGATCCTCGGCGTGTGGGACTCCATCCTGCTCGGCCTGATCGCGATGCTCTCCCTCGTCGTCATCCGGTTCCTGCTGATCGGCCCCCTCATCTACTCGCTCCGAAGACGCGCGCAGCACGCCGAACGGGCGGTGCTGAAGGAATGGCTGCTCATCAGCTACTTCCGCGACCATCCGGTCAAGTACCGCTGGCAAGCCGTGCGCAAGCAACGGGCGGAGGTGCGGTACCAGCGGCACCGCAACGACCTCGAGGAGTTCCGCCAGGAGGCCATCGACTGGAAGGGCGGCGTCGTGCTCGGCTGGTCCGGGATGCGCGGCGTCGTGACCCTGGCGGCCGCGCAGTCCCTCCCGCTGGGTATCCCCTACCGCCCGCAGCTCATCCTGATCGCCTTCACCGTCGCCGTCGTGAGCCTGGTGGTGCAGGGCGGGACGCTGCCCTGGCTCATCCGCACACTCGGCCTGCAGGGCGTGGACGTCACGGACGACCGGCGCCTCCTCGCCCAGCTGCTCGACGACCTGAGCGAGACCGGCCTCAAAGTGCTCGACGAACCCGAGACCGTCGTCGGCAGCCCCGGACCGATCGACCCGGAGATCGTCGAGCGTGTCCGGCAGTCGTCGTACCTGCAGGCGGAGTCCGCCTGGGAGCGCATCGTGCTCTCCGACACCCCGGCCGAGAGCAGGCCCCATCACGTGTACCGCGCCCTCCGGTTGGCCGTCGTCGACGCCGAACGCGACCGGTTGCTCCTGGAGCGCTCCCGCGGGCTCTACCCCTCCCGCATCCTGGCCGAGGCCCAGGGCATGCTCGACCTCGAGGAGACGCGGCTCCGCTCGCGCTCGCGCTGAGCCGCTGCATGACATCGTGGGCTTCTCGCCATGGGGGTTGATCGTCGGGGTCGCGGTGTTCGCGCCGAGTCTGCTGCTCCTGGCGTTCCCTCCGCGCGATCGACTGCCGACCATCCGCCCCGCGCTCGCCCTGACGGTGCTCGAGCGAGCGGGACAGGCGCTGTGCCTGGTGGTTCCGGCCATCACGGAGCCCGGCGGCCTGCTCTGGTGGTGGGCTCTCCCGGCCGCGCTGACGCTGCTCGCCTATGACGCGCTCTGGGCGCGCTACCTCGTCCGCGGACGCCGCGCGGAACTGCTGTTCGAATCGGTGATCGGCGTGCCGGTGCCGATGGCGATCCTCCCGGTCGCCGTGTTCGCGTGCGCGGCCGCCTGGCTGGTCAACCCATGGCTGGCCGGATCGGCGATCATCCTTGCGGCCGGCCACATCCCCGTGTCGCTCGCCGGCCGGAATGCCCTCCGGACGCGGAGGGGAGCGGCCGGGCGCTGAGGTCGCCTCTCAGGCGCTGCGGTAGGTGGCCGCGCCGCCTGCCGCCAGCAGACCGGCGAACAGGATCATGCCGATGATGACCACCCAGACCAGCAGGATCAGGGAGCTGATCACGATGCCCGTCACAGCCATCCCCCGTCCTGCCGGCTCGCGACGCACCCCGACGATGCCGAGGATGAGGCCGATGAGCGGCACCACGAACGTGAAACCCGCCACCAGAGAGACCAGGCCGAGCACCATCGAGGCGATGGACAGGCCCTTCGGCTCGGGCGGCGCGACCGGGTAGACCGCGACGCCGTAGGCCGCGACATAAGCGGGGTGCACCGGCTGCGCGGGCTGCACCGGCTGCGCGGGATACCCGGGCTGGGGCGGGTACCCCGGCTGGGACGGATATCCCTGCGGGGCGGGCGGGACCGGGGGCGCATAACCGGCCTGTCCGGTCCCGTTCTGCGGCTGGTACTGCGGTCGCCCCTGCGGCTCCTGGGCGTTCTGGTCCGTCATCCGATCCTCCCGATGCTCCCGATGCTCCCGATGCTCCCGCACACCGTATCCCATCCCGGAGCGGCCCATCAGAGGCCGGGGTCGCTCACGCGCTTCCCGTCCCCGACGAAACCGCTTCACCGGAGGTCCGGACCGCTGCTTCCGTCTCTGCGGTGTCGTGCTTCTGTGGGGTGCCGTGAGTGTCGACGCTGAGTGCGGTCTCGTCGAAGGCCAGCTCACCGCGCAGGACCTGTCGGGCGCGGTCGGCGTCGAACTGGCGCGTCCAGGTTCCGATGAGCACGGCAGCGACGGCGTTCCCGGTGAAGTTGGTGACCGCCCGCCCCTCCGACATGAAGCGGTCGATGCCGACGATCACGCCGACGCCGTTGACGAGGTCCGGTCGGTACGCCTGGAGGCCGCCCGCGAGCGTCGCGAGGCCCGCGCCGGTGACGCCGGCCGCGCCCTTGGACGCGATGATCATGAAGACCAGGAGGCCGATCTGTTCCGGGATCGACATCGGCTGCCCCATCCCCGTGGCGATGAACAAGGACGCCATGGTCAGATAGATGGCCGTCCCGTCGAGGTTGAACGAGTAGCCGGTGGGCACGGTGATGCCGACGACGGGCTTCGAGACGCCCAGATGCTCCAGCTTCGCCATCAGGCGCGGAAGAGCGGACTCCGACGACGAGGTTCCGACGATGAGCAGGTATTCGCGGCCGAGGTAGCCGATGAGGCGGAAGATGTTCACCCGCGCGACCGCGAACAGGAGCAGGCCCAGCACGCCGGCGATGAAGACGAAGCACGTGATGTAGAAGGCGACCATGAGCAGCCCGAGGCTCCAGATGGCGCCGATGCCCGTGTTGCCGACGACGGCGGCGATCGCGCCGAACGCCCCGACGGGGGCCAGCCAGAGGATCATGCCGAGGATGCGAAACACGAGCGCCTGGAGGTGCTTCACCGCGCTCATGATGCCCTCGCCGGTGCGCCCCATCTTCTGCACCGCGAAGCCGACGAGCAACGCGATGAACAGCACCTGCAGCACGCTGCCCTCGGTGAAGGCGGAGAAGAACGACGTGGGGATGATGCCGAGCACGAACTCCGACGTGGACGTCGCCTCTGCGGTGGCCGTGTACGTGGCGCCCGTCATGTTGAGCCCCTCGCCCGGGTGGATGAGGTTGCCCACGACGAGGCCGATCGCCAGCGCGACCGTCGACATCACCAGGAAGTAGACCAGGGCGAGCCCGCCGACCTTCCCCACGGTGGCCGCCTTCGCGATGGACCCGACGCCGACGACGATGGTGCAGAAGATGATCGGCGCGATCATCATGTGGATGAGTGCCACGAACCCTTCGCCGAGGGGCTTGAGCGCCACACCGACCTCCGGCCACACCAGGCCGACGATCGCGCCGAGCACGACCGCGGCGATGACCGCGAGGTAGAGCCAGGCGTGCTTGTCGGGTCGGCGCTTGCGTCGACCGCCCCAGCTGGGCAGGAGGAAGGATGTGGTGCGGGTCGAGAGTGGCATGATCGCCTCCAGGAGAACGTCGCTGTTCGTCCCCGCCGGATTCGGCGGGCGGTCGCACAAGCATCGCCGTGGAGCGGGCCGGGGCGGGGGTTGCGGTCGTATTGGTCGCGATCGCGTCGGGGATTCTCTGGCACGCTGGGAGGACTATGGCTCGACGGGGAGTGATGCGCAGCGCGGCGTCGCGGGTGTTCGCGGTTCTGGTCGCCGTCGTGCTCGTCGCCGGCGCACTCACGGCCGTGCTGCTCGTGCTGGACGCGCAGCGCTCGGCTCGGACCGAAGCCGAGCGGGTGACGCGCTCCGTCTCACAGACGCTCGCCGAGCTCCCGGAGGTGGCGTCGGCGCTGACGGCGGGGCCGCGTGCGGCGACCGCCGAGCTGGAGCCGGTCACCGAGCGCGTCACCCGCAGCGCCGGCGTCGACTTCATCACGATCATGACGACCGAGGGCATCCGGGTGACCCACCCGGATCCGGACCAGATCGGCAGACACTATCTCGGCACCATCCCCGCCACCCCCGTCGCCCGCACCGAGGAGTTCACCGGGACGCTGGGCCCGTCGGTCCGGACCATCGCCCCTGTGCTCGACGGACGCCGGCAGGTCGGCTGGGTGGCGACGGGCGTCACCGTCGAGAGCATCGGCAGCACCCTCCTGCCGCGGATTCCGTACGCGATCGGGATCGCGCTGGCGGTGACGGCCGCCGGGGTCGTGGGGGCGTTGGTCGTGCGGCGCCTCACACGGCGGGTGACGGGCGACCTCCCCGCCCGTGAGGTGCGCGACGCGGTCTCGTCGTACGAATCGGTCCGGACGCTGGGCGAGGCGCTGCGCGCCCAGAATCACGAGCACGGCAACCGGATGCACACTGCGGTCGCCCTGATCGAGCTCGGCCGCACCGACGAGGCCGTCGAACTGCTCACCGAGACGTCACGGCAGAGCCAAGCGCTGGTCGACCAGGTCACGGCCGCGCGCGCGGGCGATCCGACCGTCGGGGCGCTCCTGCTCGGCAAGGCAGCGCAGGCCGCCGAGCGGGGCGTGGACTGGGAGGCCGTGCTCGACCCGGATACGCCGCGCACGAGTCTCAGCGCGGTGGATGCCGTCTCCGTCGTCGGCAACCTGATCGACAACGCGTTGGACGCCGCGGCCTCCGGGCCCGACCCGCGATGGGTGCGCTTCACGCTCGCGCGCGCCGAGGGCGGCGGAGTGGTGATGGAGGTCGCCGACAGCGGCGACGGAGTCCCGCCGGGCGTGCGCGGCCGGATCTTCGAGCCGGGCTTCTCGACCAAGCCGGCGGCGGAGGGCGGCCGCGGGGTGGGACTCCCCCTCGTCAAGGCGATCGTGGAGGGGGCGGGCGGAACCCTGAGCCTCGACGCCCATCCCACCCGGTTCCGCGCCGAACTGCCCGGGCGGAGGATCCCGTGATCGGCGTTCTCCTCGTGGACGACGAGGCGCTCACGCTCGAGCTGCACCGCCGGTACGTCGAACGTGTGGACGGGTTCCGCGTCGTCGGCGAGTGCGCGGGCGCCCACGCGGCGCTCACCGCTCTGCTGGAGAGTCCGCCGGCCGAGCCCATCGACCTGGTGCTGCTCGACATGACCATGCCCGGCGGGAGCGGCCTGGAGGTGCTGCGCCGGCTGCGCGCTCGCGGCTCGGACGTCGACGTCATCGCCGTCACGGCGGTGCGGGATGCGGAGGTCGTGCACCAGATGGCCGCGCTGGGCGTCGTCCAGTATCTGGTCAAGCCGTTCTCGTTCGCGGTCTTCGCCGACCGCTTGGAGCAGTTCCGCGAGTACCGGCGTCGTTCCGTGGATGCGGCCGGCGCGCCCACCCAGGACGAGATCGACGCCCTGCTCGGCGCCCGCCGCCCGACGAGCGCGCCGCCGCTGCCGAAGGGCCTGTCGCCGGAGACGCTGGGCCGCATCCGGGACACGGTGCGCGAGCGTGGCGCGCTATCGGCCGCGGAGACGGCGTCCCTTCTCGGGATGTCCCGCGTGGCCGCTCGGCGCTACCTCGAGTACCTGGCGGACGCCGGCCGCCTCACGCGCGAACCCCGCTACGGCACACCCGGTCGGCCCGAGACGGAGTATCGCTGGCGATAGCGATCCGCGGCCGACGGGCCCCTCAGGCCGGAGCGCCGTGTCGATATCCGAGCGCCGGTACGACGACGAAGTCGATCAGCTCGCGCACCGCCTGCTCGTCCAGGGACTGCTTGCGGAGCACGACGCTTCCGAACGCGGCGGTCGGGACGATCCCCGCGATGAGTTCCACCGGGACGGTCGGAGGCACGACGCCGCGCGCGATCCACCGCTCGATGACGGCGATGAGCGCCCGGACCGGAGGCTGACCGACGTCGCGGTACGCCGCATCGTAGAGCTCGGAATCGGTGCCGATCGCGGTCAGCAGGCTCGCCAGCACACGGCCCGACCGGCCATCGCCTGCGGCGAAGTGCATCGCCGCCGCGACCAGGTCCTCGCGCAACGAGCCGGTGTCGGGGAGTTCCGACGGCCGCTGCGAGTCCCGGACCGCGGCCACGACCAGGTCGACTTTGGTCTCCCAGCGCCGGTAGATGGCCGACTTCCCGCAATGCGCGCGTTCAGCGACCGCGGCGATCGTCGTGCCCCCGTAGCCGACCTCGATGAGCAGGTCCTGCGTGGCTTCGAGGATGCGGCGCTCGAGGCCTTCCACGCGTGGACGCCCGGACGAGCGGCCGGCGAGGGAGGACATGCAGACGATTGTATCTTTCGGGAATGAGCGGTACCGTAATTGATTACGGTACCGCTTGGAACCGTAATCGATCACTCGCAGGAGGATTCCATGGTCTCCACCGCCGCTCCCTCGGCCTCGCGCGCCCGCCCGGCACGCGCCGCCCTCATCCTGGGCATCGCCACCGCCCTCTCGATCGCCGTCAATGCCGCCATCGCGAACATCGCGGTCGCCCTCGGCGTGCCCGCTTCCTACGGCCCCGTCACGCTCCCCGCATACGCGTCGATGACGATCCTCGGCATCCTCGTCGGCTGGGTGGGCTGGCGCGCGATCAGTCGCCGGGCGGGCCACCCGCGCAGGGCGCTGGCGGTGGCCGTTCCCGTGGTCGTCGCCCTGTCGTTCGCTCCCGATGTCCTCCTCGCGGTCCTCCGGTTCATCCCGGGCACCACACTGCCGGCGGTGATCGCACTCGCGCTGATGCACGTGGCCACCGCGGCGATCGCGGTGCCGGCCTACGTGCTCGCGTCACGGCGGGAGCACTGACCGTCGACGTCGCGCCGGGAATCCGCATTATTTTGATCAATTCAAAATAAGCGGTATGTTCGAGCCATGGACACGGCACAGCTCGAGAGCGCACTGCGCTCCGCCGGGCTGCGCGTCACGCAGGGCCGGCTGGCCGTGCTCGACGCGCTCTCGCGCCTGCCCCACTCCGATGCGGAGACGGTGCTCCACGCCGTGCTCCCCGCCCTCCCCGGCACCTCGATCCAGAACGTGCACAACGTGCTCGGCGACCTCACGGCCGTCGGGCTGCTGCGCCGGATCGAGCCGGCCGGGTCGCCCGCGCGCTACGAACGCCGCACGGGCGACAACCACCACCACGTCGTCTGCACCTCGTGCGGCGCCGTGGCGGACGTCGACTGCGTCGTGGGGCACGCGCCCTGCCTGCAGCCCGGCGACGCGTCGGGGTTCGCGGTGAACACGGCCGAAGTGACGTTCTGGGGCCTGTGCCCGTCCTGTCAGGAGCACGCGGACGCCCCCGCGCGCACACCGGTGAGGTAAGGAGAACCATGACCGACAACTACACGACGACCCAGACCGGCACCCCGGTCGGCAGCGACGCGCACTCGCTCACGGCGGGAACGGACGGCGTCACCGCTCTCCACGACCGTTACCTGGTCGAGAAGCTCGCGCAGTTCAACCGGGAGCGCATCCCGGAGCGCATCGTCCACGCGAAGGGCGGCGGCGCGTTCGGAGAGTTCGTCGTCACCGGCGACGTCTCGGCGTACACGAAGGCCGCGGTGTTCCAGCCCGGCACGAAGACCCGCACACTGCAGCGCTTCTCGTCGGTCGCCGGCGAGCAGGGCTCCCCCGACACCTGGCGCGACGTACGCGGCTTCTCGGTGAAGTTCTACACGACCGAGGGCAACTACGACATCGTCGGCAACAACACCCCGGTGTTCTTCATCCGCGACGGCATCAAGTTCCCCGACTTCATCCACTCGCAGAAGCGCCTCCCCGGCTCGGGCCTGCGCGACGCGGACATGCAGTGGGACTTCTGGACCCTCTCGCCGGAGTCGGCCCACCAGGTGACCTACCTGATGGGCGATCGCGGCATCCCGCGCTCCTGGCGCCACATGCCCGGCTTCGGCTCGCACACCTACCAGTGGATCAACGCCGCGGGCGAGCGCTTCTGGGTCAAGTACCACTTCCACGCGCTGCAGGGCAACGAGGAGATGGAGGGCGCGGAGGCGGAGGCCATCGCGGGCGCCGACGCCGACTACTACCGCCGTGACCTGTACGAGGCCATCCAGCGCGGGGAGTTCCCGGCGTGGAAGGTCTCCGTCCAGGTCATGCCCTACGAGGAGGCGAAGACCTACCGGTTCAACCCGTTCGACCTCACCAAGGTGTGGCCGCACGCGGACTACCCGCTGATCGAGGTCGGTGTGCACACGCTCAACGAGAACCCGGAGAACTTCTTCGCGCAGATCGAGCAGGCCGCGTTCTCGCCGGCCAACACCGTCCCGGGCATCGACATCAGCCCCGACAAGATGCTGATGGCACGCGTGTTCTCCTACCCCGACGCGCAGCGCTACCGGGTGGGCACCAACTACAACGAGCTCCCCGTCAACCGACCGGTCGCCCCGGTGCACAACTACTCGCAGGACGGCGCCGCCCGTCACGGCTTCAAGCCGGCGGACGCCCCGGTCTACGCGCCGAACTCGTTCGGCGGACCGACGGCCGACGCCGCCCGCGCGGGAGAGGGCTCGTGGGAGTCGGACGGCGCACTCGTCCGCGCCGCGGCCACCCTGCACGCCGAGGACGACGACTTCGGCCAGGCCGGCGCCCTCTACCGCGAGGTCTTCGACGACGCGGCGCGCGAGCGCTTCCTCGACACGATCTCCGGAGCGGTCGGCGGTGTCCAGCGCGACGACATCCGCGAGCGCGCGATCCAGTACTGGACGAACGTGGACGCCGGACTCGGCCAGGCTCTCCGCAGCCGTCTGGCATCCCCCGCACAGGACGCGAACGAGGTCGCCGAGCCCGTCGGCGTCGGGGAGTGACCTCCCGCGAAGCGTGAGTCGTTGCGGGTCGCGGACCACCGCGACCCGC